>JAUXSA010000077.1 GCA_030681615.1 Bacteroidota bacterium | reverse complement strand
AGTTTGCGTAACAGCAGTATCATCGGATGTTGTACTTGAACTGTTTGCATCGGTGGTGTTACTCGTTTCGGAGTTGGTTTCAGTAGTATTGCTACCTGAACTGTTATCCTGTCCGTCTTTGGCATTAACAGATGTGTCTTGGGTACTTTGATTTTGTGAAGTTTCTACAAAAGGTGTTTCAGTAGTTGGTGTTTCATTAGAAGGTGCTTCTGTTGATGGTCTATCGGTAGATGCGCTTTCTTCGTTTCCGTTACTTTTTTCTGAATTACTTTTTGCTTCTTCCTGCTTTTTTTTGCGCAAACTCCCTATGCCTTTTAATAATCCGGCAATGGCTGTCATTACACTTGTTGCCGCAGCAATGGCTGCTCCTGTTGCTGGTTCTCCTAATCCCTCAATGCCTTCTACTCCCTGCATTTCTGAATCGTAGCTTTCGATTCCTAAAATTTGAGATAAGTCGTCATTTAAGGTATACTCGTTTTGATCTATGGCATTCAGTCCTGCCAGCACTTCTTTGTTTTGATTGCCTTTACCCGTAAGTATGGCATTTTTAAAATTTTCTTCTTTACCGCCTGCTCCATAAAAGATTTTTTGAAGACGGTTTTTTACTCCTACAAGGCGATTGAATTTTTCCATATCAAAGCCTTTAGCTTGGGCTTGTTGATTACTCAAATACCCATAGCGCAATGTCTCTGCTACTTTAAAAACGTTTAATTTCAGCGAGGCTAAAATCCCTGCACGTAATAATGCGGTAGCCGGATTAACTCTGTTAACTGCGTGTACGCCTTTACGTATTTGATTATAGACTTTGCTTTGTGTTACTTTTTGAACCGTCTTTTTTACAGCACCGCCCACTTTTTTGGCAATCTTTGTATCCTTTAGGCGTTTTCCTAATTCGCCCATGTCTTCATAACCCGATAAAAGGTCTTCGGCATCTATGCCGCTTATTTGGATGGATGATGTATCATCATCAATGCCGTCTAAAAATTGTAAATCCATTGCTTTGTCTATTGTTTCTATAAATGGGACTTCATAATCGAATGAATCCACTACACAATCCATCGTGATATAATTTCCATCTTCTAATGGCACGATTGGATAAATGTGTTGGAATCCGTTTTGCTCTTTGTACTTTGCTATTCTTAAAGTGTGCGGTATTTTAAACTCGCATAAAACGCAAGAAATAAATACAGTATAATCATCACAATCAACTCCTACCTCCCTGTCAAAAAAACTTCTTCTTGGACTGCGTATTTGTTCTTTACCTTTTACATCCTGATTGTAACGGATATGGGTGTAAATCCAATCCCATAATTCAGCGCAGATCCCTTCTGCGTTTCTGCTTTTTAGCGTTCTGCAAAAGTCTTTTATCTGCCATTGTGATCTTGCAATACCAATAGGCAAAAACTCGATGGTGTCTTCTAGTTTAGAGTTACGTTTAATGTCTTCGTTTTTCCCTGTGGGTTTAGTGAAGTGTTTTTCGTACTCTTTACCTGACCTGATATGTTTGTATTTGTTACTCACGTTTTTCTTAACCTAGATGGTAATGTCTTGTGTATCTGTGTATGGTATATTTGCTCCTAATACTACCGCACTTGTTTGAATAGTAATTTGTAATGTGATAGGGTACTTTTTGTCTTGCGCTTTTTTTACCAACTCTGCTGCTAAAGGCCCCAAACTAAAAAGCTGAACAGGGATTTGTGTAGTGAAAAGATTGAATTGAGATAGTGGTTCGATGTTATACGTTTTATCTATTACTTCAGAGCTTCCAATAACTTTATCCTTAAAAGAAATCTTAACGAAGGGATGTTTAACGATTGCTCGTCCGTTGGAAGGATTTTTGACTTTCACATCTACGTCAATACGAATGCTTGAAAAATTGACACTAAAGATCTTTGCTTTGATTTCTGTAACAATGTTGTTTCCAACTTTCGCAACTTTGCTTAATCCCCAAATGGCCAAGCCTACTATTCCAATTAGTGGTACGATCAAAATATTCATCCTATTTATTTTTTTGTGAGTTATAAATGAATTTTTCTATTTTTTTTAATCTTTCCGCTAAACCATCAATTTGTCTTTGAAAGATTTTTGTCAGGTTTTCAAAAACGCTGGTGTGCGTGTAGAGTTCTGAATGCAGTTTGTTTACCCGCTCAACCATGTGTTTAAAATCTTTATGCAGATCTTTTAAAAAATAACCGATCAGAATAAAGAGCAAACTAATTAAGCCTAGTAAGATGCTGTTGATGATTAATAATATGTCTGTGGTGTTCATTTATCTTCTGCTTTATACTACAAAGGTCAGAAGACTATGGGAGGTGGATTTGAAAAAGCGTATGAAATAGTATAAAAGCGTATTAATAAGTATTAACTAGTATAGAATAGTATAAAACCGTATAAAAGCGTATAAACAAGGGCTTAACACATTGATTTTCAAAACGAAAAAGCCGACGGATTTTTTAAAATCGTCGGCTTCTAATGTGAATTTAAACTAGAAACTATTTGTTTGAGCGCAATACCTGCCAGATATAATCAAAATCCAAATCTTCATAAGCGCAAAATTCTTTAATAGTCATTTTCTTTGAATGCTTTTTATTTATAGCGTCTTTTACAGAGTTGTAATACTCCCAAGCTGTTGCATAGCGCTCACAACCAAGCAAAATCTGCACATCATTTACGGTTATGAAAATTCCTCCTACCATTTTTTACTGATTAATCTATACAGGTCTGTTTCATCTTCAAAAGGGCAAGTATCCTCCCAATGACTTTTTAAAATAAATTTTGCACATTCAAAATTGCCTTCTGAAAACAAAATGACTAAAGCATTGAATGTTTGCCATTCTACTAACTCATTTAGTTTTTCACCTAACTGTTCTCGGTATTTTCTTATGCCTAAAATTTGAGCCGCCGGATTTTTAAAGATGATTTTAATTTCTTCATCAGAAAGTTCTTTAAACGCTTTTTTCATCTTACTATCGCAAATGTATAAGCTCGGTTTCGTGTATGTTTCGCTTGGGCGATTACCTTCAATTGATAGGTAACGGTTATAAGCAGCGTGGTTGTCAAAAATGTTTCTGTCCATGATTTCTAATTTTTATTGGTTTGAATTTTCCTTTGATTTTAAATAGACTTTGATTGACCAGAGTGGGATAATACATTTGCCATTAATGCCTTCAAGGTATTTAGCAAATAACCTTCCCTTGATGACTAATTTTCTAACCGAGCAATAATGTACATTCAGCATATCAGCAGTTTGCTGAATAGTGTATGCTTTAGCGTCTTCTTCGATTTGTTTGAGTTGTCTTATTTCACTAAGCAAATCCAAATTCGATTGGTGTATTGCTTCTAAGTCTGAAATCTTAACTGTGGTTATACCTTCCATGATTAGTAATTTTTATACTACAAATCTCCGACGATAAAAAGTTCGCTACATGTCACCTTGCGAAATTTGAACGGGTGAAAAAGTCAATATTAACAGGCTTTCAGAGGGTTCAACGTTTGCTATAATGATTTAGAACGATCATTCCCATATTATGGTATTAAATTTTATAGCCTTAGAAATAGTTGTTGACAAGACCAAAGTGCGCAAGGTGACATGCTGCGAACTTTCCAAATCCATTTAGATATCTTAAAACTAAGAAGCCACTCAAAATTAAGTGGCTTTTAATCTGACATGGTGGCGTTAGAAAGAAATGGCACACAATTTGACCATTACTATTGTTCATCAATTAAAAATAAATTATGGCGAAAACAACAAAACCAAAAGCAACTAATCCAAATTATCCCAGTACAACTGGAAATGGTTCGGGCAAAGGGAGAGGAAACACACCTAAACCTAAAGGCAAGTAAGCATTACTTAAAAACAAACGAGGCAGGTATCCCCTGTTTCCTTTGTTTATTTGTCAGGAGTGCCGTCTTGTCATAGATCAGGTGTGCGAATCTTCTGGAGGAAATAATAGATATTGTTTAACCGTGTATTCATGGTATTTCATTAACCAAACAAAGGATGGTAATGAGATATAATAACAATTTTCGGAGGGCTGATATTTACCAATTATCAAACTAACATAAACCATCTCCCCAATAAATTCAGTCGTATAATTTCTTTCATGCTTTAAGAATGGATAAGTGTCAAGTATTTCTTTTGGAGTATACCAATTTTGACCATTATCATAAAAGATCCTGTATTTATAATTTAAGTATTCAGGGGTAGGTATTACATCTCCAATATTTGAACCTTGCCGAAAAAGATTATAGTTGATATGTCGCTGGAGATATTCAAAGGATTCTTGTAGAATTTCGATCTTTTTTGAGTTCCGGTGACTTCTCCCCCTAAGCAAAAAAGCATCAAAAAGTTTAACTAATCTTCTTTCGGTTAGATTATTTTTAAAACAAAAGTCACCATATCTTTCAGGTATGATGTGTATGGGTAGCCACACCGGTTCTTTAGAAAACATAAAATGGGATAATGTGATTACATGTTATAACGCAGAAAATTGACTTTTAGTTTGGTTTTAACATATCAATTTTACAAGTGGTTGGTTTTTAGGGGTGGTTGGAAATGTCGAATTTTTTGTATCTTTGAAATAAGAAATTTGTGTACCTAATGTGTACCCGAAAAAATAAAAACTCTCAAAAAACAATCATAGCGCATATTCCAGAAGGGTGTTTCATTTTCTGGAGGAGCCACAACAAAATTTTTCAATTTTAACCCGCAGTAATGCGGGTTTTTCTTTTATAGTTTTTTGGTGATACCGGCATTATTTTTTCAGTTCAGTAATTACTTCATTAAATGAGAATACGATCCAAACTGGTATTTTAGTTTATCCAAATCCTGCAAGCGGGAAATTGAATTTACAGTTTAGTGAAGAAGTAAAACAAATCAGAATTATTGATCTGCAAGGACGGGAAGCAATGATCGTTACAAACGACTTTAAACAAATTAATATTGAATCTTTAACTAACGGAATTTATTTTATTGAGATAACTACTTTTTTAGGAAAGGTCACAAAGAAATTTGTGAAGGAGTAATGTTCTTCATTCTTCTAGCTGTTAAACAATCTTAAAAATATTTTTCTTAAGAACAAATTCTTACATTTGTTTATATGCTTCACGTATCAAATACAATTTCAAAAAAAGGGAGATCATCTGTTGGTTCTTCTAATTGTGTTCGCAATACTATTTTTTCAATAACAGCATACCCTACTATTTAATTTTTTTTAAGGTAAGATCTTACCTTTTTGTTTAGGCTAATGCTTTGGCCCGATCTTCTATTTTTTAAACTTAAAATAAATTAAAATGAAAAAAACATTTTTACGATGCTTCATTATATCGGCATTGATCATATATAATTTTCAAGCGTTAAAGGCAAAATCAGATTCCGTAATTATCAGGGTTCATTTTTTGCACGGCTCAAAGCCAAAAAAACAATTCAAGCACGAAGAAGATAAATGGTTTGGAGGTATTCTTGGTGGCCACGCCGGAATCGAATATGAAACAAACAAGATCATTAATTTTCAACCAAGGTCAGGCTTTCATGTTTTTGCAAAACCAAAAATAATTAATAGTAAGTTCAGTGTTCACGATACAATTTCTTTTTATGAAATTCTTGGCGGTCAATACGATTCGGTTAAAAAAACAATTATTGCCATAAAAATATCTGCCTGGCAAAAAAATAAATTAGATAGTATTGTAATTGCTTATCAAAAACGTAGTCCGTATGATTATGCTTTTTTTGGAATGCGTTGTGGCGCTGCCGCCTATGATATATTGGCTCAAATAGATGTGCTATACAAATTTTCATTTAAAAGAACCTGGCGAAAAACATTTTACCCGCGGAAACTAAGGAGAAGATTAGAATGGTATGCGAAGAGCAGGGGATATAAAATTGTAAAGCAAAAAGGAACTAGCAGAAGAAAATGGGAACGGGATTAAAAAAAGCCTTCCAATTGCGGAAGGCTTTTTGTTTTATAAGGTAAAATAAATTATTGTTTAATTATTTTCTGCGAAGATCTTTCATTGCCATTTGTATCCGAAATTTTTAAGATATAAATGCCATTGGCGTAATTACCCAGATCAAAATTAATTTCTGCAGCTAATTTTTTCTCCATTAATTTTTTTCCGATCATATCAAATACTTCAGCAGTACCTTCCATATTTTGATCGTTGGTTAATGTAAATGAACCTTTTGTTGGGTTTGGACCAACTGTAATAGTTGAAAATAAATTTCCATTTTCGTGTAGACCTAATGAGTTATCCAACGCCGGACCAATTACTTTGTTAATTAACCAATTATTTGGATCGCACACAACACCTGTTGGTGTGCCAAGCATATTAATGGTATATGTTTCAATAGCATTGCTATGCATTACCCTTACTGTTGTATCAGGAAAACCTGAACGCGTAATTCTATATTCAATTGGCGTTACAAATAATGGAATAGAAGAAGGGAAACTTGTTGTTTGTGTGCTCTGAATGATCATTGATCCCGGGGCACCATAATATTTTACATTAAAGGTTGGGTATCCTTCGCCATAATACCATTGGTTAAAAAACTGCGTAGCATTAATACCTGTTTGCGTTTGATAATAATTTTTAAAATCAATTACAGATGCGGTACTGTTCTTATAAGTATTCTGAAAGCCGCGTAGTGTATTAAACCAAGTACTATCATTATTAGTTAAGAACTGAAGCGATCTGATAATTGCGCCACCTTTATCGTAAGTTAAGCGCGAATCAAAAATTACATTTGAGTTCATGGTGTCTTGTCCGGTAACAAATACTTTCCCCCCGGGAAATTGCATGACACTGGTATGCGCTGCATTTAAATTTGATGCAAAGTTGGTTGGATCTATATACTGCGCTGTTAAATGTTCGCTATAAGAAGCAAATCCTTCGTTTATCCAAATGTCACCCCAACTCTTGCAGGTAACATTATCTCCCCACCATTGATGACCCAACTCGTGCGCATCAATATAATAATCAAAAAATCCAAGACTGGTCATGGTCTGGTGTTCCATACCACCACCAAATGGCGCCATACAATGGCCGTATTTTTCTTTATAGAATGGGTACATACCAAACAGTTTGCATTGAAGCTCCATTACAGCCGGCATTTTGTTTAATTGCGTTTTTTGTGAATTAAAAAGTGTATTGTTTATAGCGTTATCATAAATATAATTTTGAATTAAAATAGAATCGTTTGGTAAATACAATGGGTGTGCATATAAATTATACTCTTTGTATCTGGCAATGGCAACAGATATTAAATAATAATTAATTGTCATTCTTGATTTCCACTCGTAGCGCTTTTTATTACCAACTACAACCACATTTTTTAATAAACCGTTAGAACCAACTTTATTTGTTGAATCGGTAGTTACAAATACCCAGCTCGAATCTATTTTATCGGTCAATATTTGTTTGCATGGCCACCAATGGTAGGCAACAACAGCTTCACTCAAACTCCAGGTTACCTGGTTGCCCCAGGATGTTGAGTTGCCTGTGCTAAAGCCGCTTCCAATTGCGGAACCGCCAACAGGTGGATTGCCTTTATAATAAATTGTAACGGTAAATGATTGGGAGTTTGTTAATGGCACAGCAGGAGCTACTTTTACTGTACTATCCGTTCTTATAAAAGATGAAAGCACACCATTAAACCTGATCGAATCAATTGTATGATTTTCGTGTAACGAGCAGGCAAAGGTGTCCATTGCGGATGCTGTAACCGTAGCTACCGTTTTTACACCGCCGCTTACATACTTTGTATTTCTTTCAAGATTAAGCATCAGGTGTACAAATTTTACATCGTATTTTAATTCATGCGATATTTGTGGCGCCAAAGCTGAGGTTCTGGCTTGGTGCGCAAAATGACCAGCCAAAGCTGCTTGCTTTGATTTAGAACAAAAATGTTGTTGCGCATTTACCAGGCTTATTCCAATAAAAGCGATAGATAATAATAATTTTTTCATGTGTAATTTTAGTAGTTGCAATATACGTCCCTTTGCGTTTAGATAAAAAACCGCTCATCACTATTTTAAGTCTAATAAATCGCAATAATTTTATGAATTGTGGATTTTGCATGTAACTTTGCGCTAATGTTAAAGAACGACCTATTATTACGTGCCGCAAAAGGATTAGCTGTAGAGCGCGCTCCCGTTTGGCTTATGCGCCAGGCAGGAAGAATTTTACCGGAATACAGGGCTACAAGAGCCAAAGCAAAGAACTTTATCGACTTTGTAAAAAATCCGGAACTGGCCTGCGAGGTTACCATTCAACCTGTTGATATTTTAGGAGTGGATGCCGCGATTATTTTTAGTGATATTTTAGTGATACCTGAAGCAATGGGTTTGCCCTACCAAATGATAGAGGCTAAAGGCCCCTGGTTTGAAAATACGGTTAAGAATAAAACAGATATTGATAATTTAAAAATAGCAGAAGCGGGCGATCTTGATTACGTAATGAAAGCGCTGCAGCTTACAAAAAAAGAATTAAATGACAGGGTGCCCTTAATTGGTTTTGCCGGCGCGCCATGGACCTTATTTGCATATATGATAGAAGGCAGTGGTAGCAAAACATTTAGTAAAGCAAAACAATTCTTATATACACAACCCGAATTATCACATCAGCTCTTAGAAAAAATAACGCAAAGCACTATCAATTATTTAAAGGGCCAGGTTGCAGCAGGGGTTGATATTGTGCAACTGTTCGATTCATGGGCTGGTGTACTAAGCGAGAAAATGTATTATGAATTTTCTTTAAAATATATTTCAAAAATTTGCGATGCTTTATCTCCATTAGTGCCGGTAACAGTGTTTGCAAAGGACGCACATTATGCCATTCAAAAAATTTCAGAAACAAGTTGTAGTTCTATTGGTTTGGATTGGACCATCGATCCGCTAACTGCACGCAAATTATCTGGCAATAAAACGTTGCAGGGAAATGCCGATCCTTGCTTATTATACGCAACTGACAAAAAAATTATTGAAGAAACAGAATTGATGCTTAAAGCATTTGGAAAAGAAAGATACATCTGTAACCTTGGTCACGGTTTGTATCCGGATATTGATAAAGAAAAAGCGAAGTTGTTTGTGAATGTGGTTAAAGATTATAAGTGGTAAACTCAGAGTCGGCAGTCGCTAGTCTTTTGTCATTAGTCCTCTGTCTTGTGTCCTGCCTATTTATACGTTCCCTAATAAACACATTGTATCCATAGTAGGAGAATTACTACCACCAGTTTTTTCAATAGTTACTGCAAAGGATTGTGCGCCTTTTACAGATCTCATTTTTTGAAAAGTAGAATCGTTCACAAGATCTATTACACCAATATCAACTGGTTTTCCATCTACAATTGCCCATAACTGATATTGTTTATCTGTAGCTGTTGCGGGTAATTTAGAAGCGTTAAAATAAACGGCATCTGATTCTGTATTCCAATGTATCAATGCCGAAATGGAAGCTAAGGAGTTCATCCCCTTTAAACCAACTGTTTTAATTTTTGGATCGGATAAAATTTGAAGTTTAGAAGTGGCTACAATTAATGCCGTTTGTTGCGAGCTTAATTGTTCTTCAAGGTTGGCAGTTACTACATTTGTTTTTGCAAGTTCGCCATTCAATTTATTTAGTTTGCTTTGAATAGAGAAAACGTAAATAATACTCGTAATTACAAAAACAATACTTGCGGCAAAACTTAATTTATATACACGAATTGTTTTATCATTTGGAGGTAAAGTAATTATTTTGGCTTCAATAGTTGTATCGGAAAATAATTTATCCCTGATCTTATTTTTTATTTCTTTATTAATTGGCCCAACAGATCGGGATGAATAATTTATTATTGCAGCTTCAATTAATTCTATTTCATCGGTTAGCGAAGGATTTTTAAGGCAAAGTTCATGCACGAGTTCATTCTCTTTAACACTGGTTGTGCCTAGAACGTAGCTTTCTAATAAGCCGGATGATATCACTTCGTGTTCGTTCACTGTAAAAATTCTTTTTTCGTTAGATCCCTTAAAGTTAATATTGCCTGCCTTACTTTTGTTTTTACTGTGCCAAGCGGCAAATTTAATTTTTTTGAAATTTCCTCTTGCGTGTATCCTTCAAAATAGGCGAGATCAATAATTATTTTATGCTCTTCTTTTAATGTATTTAAAATTGTTTTTATACCAATAGATTCATGTGCATTGTCATTTAGGTATAAGTTGTTCTTCTGATATACGGTGTCGCTTGTGCTTTGGATCTTTGACTTTATTTTTTCATGTTTTGAGCGCGTGCTATCGATTGCTAAATTTCTGGCAATGTTCAGCATCCAGGTGTACAGCCTACCTTTAGATTCGTCATAGCTCGAAAAATTATTCCAGATCTTTACAAAGGTATTTTGTAAAACATCTTCAGCTTCTTCCTGGCTGTTTACAATAGAATTAATAACACCAAACAACGCCTTTGAATAATTATCATACAAAAAAGTAAAGGCACGTTGATTTCGTTGCCTTATCAGGTCAATAAGTTCGTCCTGGTTATATGTTTGTTTTTTTGCCAATTATGTACTAGAAATATACGGTTATAATAACGGAAATATAAACAAGGGTTAACAACAATAAATTTAAAAGCATAAACAACGATAACATTTTATATGACACAATTGTTCAAATTATATACGTAATATATTATCAATAAGATTTAAGGGTCAGTACAAATAGATGTAATAAAATGATTATCAGTTAACTACAAAAGGAAATTAATTTAGAACTAAACAAACCCAAATCAACCAAACGGCGTATATTTAAACATGAAAACGGCTATAGTAATTGGTGCAACGGGATTGGTGGGAGCTTATTTGGTAAACGAATTAAACGATTCTAATTTATACAATAAAGTTATAATACTGGTAAGAAGAAAAACCGACTTGAACCATTTAAAGCTTGAGGAACGCATTATTGATTTTGAAAATATTGACGGATCAATTATTAAAGGGGATGATATTTTTTGCGCCATCGGAACCACAATCAAAAAGGCAGGGTCGAAAGAAAATCAACATAAAATTGATTGCGAATATCCCTTTAACATAGCACAACTGGCAAAACAGAATAATGTAAAACAATTTATTTTAGTGTCTTCTATTGGTGCAGATGTAAAATCGTCTAATTTTTATTTAAAGACCAAAGGTGAGCTGGAAGAAAAAATAACCGGTTTAAATTTTAATGCTTTTATAATTTTGCGTCCTTCTTTTATTTTAGGGGCAAGAAAAGAATTTAGGTTAGGCGAAAAGATCGGGATCTTTTTTGCAGTGTTGCTGGGCCCATTGTTTATGGGTGGATTAAAAAAACACAAAGGTGTAAATGCAAAGGCCATTGCAAAAAAAATGATCAGGCTTGCAAACGAGAATTTAAGCGGAAAGCATATTGTAGAATCGGATAAGATTACTCTTAAATAATTTTATTTTTTATCCAATTTCTTCCTGATCAGGTAATCAATACTTAATTTACCGGGACCAAAACACAGCAGTGTTATTAGCATCAGCATAAAATATAATGGAATTTCGTAACCGTTGTCTCCCGCAGGAAAACCATTTTCCCAATGCACGGTTTTAATAGCAACGATCATAGTAATAATTAATGGGAAACAAATTAGGCGCGTTCCTAATCCTAAGATCAATAAAAATACGCCGGCCATTTCGGTTGAGGCTGCTAAATAGGCATTTAATTTTGGGGCAAAAATGCCCATACCGTCAAACCATTCGGCAATAGCATTAATGTCTGCCCATTTATTTTTTGCAGGCTCCCAAAAACCGTAAGCTAATATCAAACGCAAAAATAGTAAGGGTAAGTCTTGCGCTTTATTTAATCCGTTCCTTACGCGATTGTAAAAATTTATCATAGTTAAGCATTTAAAAAACCTAAAATAAATTGACGTTGTTTTAGATCATTGATAAAATTAATGGCGTGCTCTTTCAGCATTTCAAAATTATTTATTTGAAAGAGAGAATCAGCATCGGTTAACACAGCGTGCAATGTTAAACCATTTTGTATTTGTTCTAAAATGTAAGCGTATAAAATAGAAACATCCATGCATTGCACCTTGCCACTTTCTTTTTCGCGATACATCAATAAAAAATAATTGCCTTCTTTTCCCTCCAATTCTGTTGCGGCTAAAATGTGTACAGGATAAGTAAACTTAACTAATTTATGTTCGGGATTTATTGCCAGCAGGTTGTTTAACAAGTCGCCTTCGGTGTCAAAAGACGGATAAGGAATGTCGTCCATTGTATGAACTTCCAGCTCCAACCATTCAAAATATAAAAGATCATTAAGAAAAGGAAGGTTCAGTTTTCCTTGAATGTCCTTTTCAACACAATATTCATAAAACTCCAAAGGCATGCGCCAAACTTGTGGTGTTTGGCATTTATGTTCTGCGTAAAATTCGTAAACTAATTTGTCCCAAACTTCATCCGGCAAAAAGCGATACGTTATAGGGTAAGCTGTTTCAATCGTATCAATACCAATATTAAAAACAAGGCGGCGGTAATGATGAAGGTTCTCTTCAAGAATGCCTGTCAACTCCGGTACAATACCGGTTTTGCAATATTCAGCTAATTTAGATTGCTGTTCGCGGGTTGATTCTTTAAGCAATGACATGTTCTTTCTTCCACGTTTTTGAAACAATAGTTTCCATTCTTGTAAGTTCAGTTTGCAATTCCTCTAATTCAGGAATATTAAAATCGCGTTCCAATAAAACCGGAACCGGTTTTAGCAAAGCAGTCGTATATTCAAATAATTCAAATACCTTTTCTATTACCGCTTCGCCATGTGTATCAATAATTACGGTATCCGAAATCTGTTCGTGCCCTGCCATATGAATATAGCTTACTTTATTTAGCGGCAATTTGCTTATAAATTCTTTAGCGTTATAGTTATGGTTAAAAGAGTTTACATACACATTATTTACATCTAATAACATGTTGCAACCCGAACCGTTTACAATTTCTGAGATAAAAGTTGCTTCATCCATTTCGGCAGCAACCGGCGTGTAGTAAGAAACATTTTCAATTGCCAGGGGCATTTCTAAAATATCCTGTACTTGTTTAATGCGCGCAATTATATGTTCAACGGCATCTTTTCTAAAAGGTATTGGTAAAAGATCATACAAATGTGCGTTATCGCATTTTGCATAACTTAAATGTTCAGAATAGATCTGTACATTATATTGTTTAATGAATTTTTTTATTTTGTAAAGAAAATCAAGATCAAGATCATCCGGGCTTCCAATTGAAAGTGAAAGGCCATGACAGGAGATAGGAAATTTTTCGGCCGCTTTATCTAATTGTTTTTTCCAATAGCCGCCCATGCCTATCCAGTTCTCAGGCGCCAATTCAATAAAAGCCGGTTTAAGAATGGTTGAATCAAGCAACTCTTCAGAAAAGTCTTTTCTAAAACCAATTCCTATATGTTTATTATCTTTTAACTGCATGATCTTAAAAAAATCAACCCCTCTTTTTTGGAGAGGGGTTGAGTTTTATATTTTTTGATTATTTTGGAGTATCGGTTTTTTTCTTTTCTCCGCATTTACCTTCTCCACATTTTCCGTCTTTAGCTTTTTTCTCGCCACATTTTCCGTCTTTAGCTTTTGCATCTTTGTGCTCACCGCATTTTCCGTCTTTAGCTTTTGCATCTTTGTGCTCACCACATTTTGCATCTTTTGTTTTTGTATCAGTTTTAGTTGCGTCTTTTTTCTCTCCGCAATTTAATTCGATAGTTTTAACTAAAGAAGTACGAACTTCGCCGGCAGTTCCCAAACCGTTATAGTTTAATAAACTGTTTGTGTTAGCAGTAATAGCTGATACACTTAATAAAGCACCTGCTATCATTGAGCAAGTAACTAATGTTGATTTTTTTTCCATTTTAATGTTAGTTTAAAGGTTTATATGAATTTACGTATTTATAGTCGCAATTGGATTTAATTCCTTACAAAAAAAGTTATTATTTTTTTAGATTCTTCGTAATCAATTGATTTAGAGCCTTCTTTTTATCTGGCGAAAGCGTTAAGCCGCTTTTCTCGTAAGATGCTCTAAAGAGCTGGGTTACTTTATGGTTTTGGGTTACAAACCGACGGCAATATTTACATATTATTAAGTGAAAGTTAAGTAACATTTTTTCTGAGAACGAAAGTGGGGCATTTTCGCCTTTAACTGTAAGGTAGGTTGCATCCTTACACCCAAAAGTGTACCATTTATGTTTATGTTCTTTTAAACTTTCCATTACAATTTTAACCAGTTCTTTTCAAGACAGGCGCGCATTTGCAGCTTTGCCCGGTGCATAATTACCCAAAAGTTAGACGAGCTAAGATCAAATTCCTTACAAACTAATTTTGTATCGGCATCATGAAGCAAGCTCATTGTGAAAACACCTTTCCACTTTTCAGGTAATTCGGCTAAACAATTTTCTAATGTCTTATAAAACTCTTTTGTATCAAAATTATTTTCGGTTACGGCCCAATCCTTGGGTTTGGCAGCACTTTGCCAATGCCCTTTAGCGTCCTTATCAAAAAAATAGTCATAAGAAGGCGCCGTATAAGTGCTCAATTGCAGCGGCGATTCGTTGCGGGTAGAGGCTTTTTTGTAATGATCGATGATCTTGTTTTTTAAAATGCTTACCAGCCAGGTTTTTTCAGAGGCCTGCCCTCTATATGTTTCAATAGCTTTTAAGGCAGCTAAAAAGCAATCCTGCACCAGATCCTGGGCAAGTTCGTCGTTATTTACCCTGTAATAGGCAAACTTATAAAGATAATCGGCGTACAATTCTACCCATTTGGATGGGTTTAGTATGCCTTGAATATGAGAACCGGTTTCCAATTATTTGTTAAAAGTATAAAGAAAATTTTACATAATCCTTTGTAGTAAAGTGATTTAACCAATAAAAGTAGTATCTTTGCGGCGCTTAAAAACCAAATATGTCTGAAATTAGAAACATTGCCATTATTGCCCACGTTGACCACGGTAAAACGACCTTAGTAGATAAAATATTACATCAGTGTAATTTATTTAGAGATAACCAGGCAACTGGCGAACTTATTCTTGATAATAACGACCTTGAACGTGAGCGTGGAATTACCATTCTTGCAAAGAACGTTTCCGTTACTTATAAAGGAACTAAAATTAATATTATTGATACTCCTGGTCACGCCGACTTTGGAGGTGAGGTTGAACGTGTGATGAACATGGCCGACGGTGTTATTTTATTAGTAGATGCTTTTGAAGGGCCAATGCCTCAAACACGTTTTGTGCTTCAAAAGGCAATAGCTGCGGGTAAAAAAGCAATTTTGGTTATCAATAAAGTTGATAAACCAAATTGTCGTCCGGAAGAAGTGCATGATAATGTTTTCGATCTTTTCTTTAACCTTGATGCGAACGAAGATCAGTTAGATTTTCCTACTGTTTATGGTTCGAGTAAACAAGGCTGGATGGGGCCGGATTATAAAACCCCTACAACAGATGTTACTTTTTTATTAGATACTATTATTGATAAAATACCTACTGCACCAAAACGCGAAGGTACTTTACAGATCCAAATAACGTCATTAGATTATTCATCTTTCATTGGTCGTATTGCCGTAGGCCGTATCTTTCGCGGGATCATTAAAGAAAACATGCCGGTGAGCGTTGTAAAACGTGATGGTAAAATTCAAAAATCGCGTATCAAAGAATTATTTGTTTTTGAAGGCTTAGGTAAATTAAAAGTTACCGAAGCTGTAACGGGTGATATTTGCGCCTTTACAGGTATTGAAGGGTTTGAGATCGGTGATACAGTTGCTGATTTTGATAATCCTGAAGGTATGCCAACTATGCATATTGATGAACCAACTATGAGTATGTTGTTTACAATTAACAACTCTCCGTTCTTTGGTAAAGATGGAAAATTCGTTACATCCCGTCACTTACGCGACCGTTTATATAAAGAATTAGAAAAGAATTTGGCCATGCGTGTGGAAGAAACAGGATCTCCTGATTCTTACCTGGTGTTTGGCCGTGGTATCCTTCACTTATCTGTACTTATCGAGACCATGCGTCGCGAAGGGTATGAGTTACAATTAGGACAACCACAGGTTATCGTTAAAGAAATTGATGGTCAAAAATGCGAGCCTATTGAGGTGTTAACTGTTGACGTTCCTCAGGAATCATCAAGTAAAGTAATTGACCTAGTAACACAACGTAAAGGTAATTTATTGATCATGGAGCCTAAAGGCGATCTTACTCATATTGAGTTCGAGATCCCTGCACGTGGTATTATTGGTTTGCGTAATAACGTATTAACTGCTACAGCTGGTGAAGCTATTATGGCGCATCGTTTTAAAGGTTTTGAACCATGGAAAGGTCATATCCCAAGCCGTATTGCTGGGGTTTTGATCAGTAAAGATAAAGGCTCTGCAGTTGCTTATTCTATTGATAAATTACAAGACAGAGGTAAATTCTTTATTGAAGCAGGTGAAGAAATTTACCCGGGAATGATCATTGGTGAGCATATCCGTCCTGATGACTTAGTTGTAAACGTTTGTACAGAAAAACAATTAACTAATATGCGTGCTTCCGGTACAGATGAGAAAATGCGCATTGTTCCAAAAATAAAATTCAGTTTAGAAGAAGCTATGGAATATATCCAGGGCGATGAATATGTTGAAATTACTCCTTCAAACATCCGCTTACGTAAGATCCATTTAGATGAGAACACCCGTAAACGTTTCTCTAAATCATTAGAAGCGCAATAAAAAATAAATTTTCAATTTTAAAGAAAGCATCGGAAAAACCGGTGCTTTTTTGTTTTAAATATTATAAACCTAAGACTGTTAATATATACGAATCTTTAGATGAACGGGCTTTTTTCTGAAATAAACAATCTCCTGTTCAAATCAATTTTTTATCCCACTAAAATACCAATGATGGATTTATAGCTTTACCACAAGTTATTTATTTATTATGGCCAAAAGAACCAGCAAGGCAAGTACCAACGAAAGAAAGATCTTTGTGTTAGATACCTCTGTTATTATTTACGATCACACTGCAATTAAAAATTTCGCAGAACATGATGTGGTCATTCCAATAACTGTTTTAGAAGAGTTGGATAACTTTAAGAAGGGTAACGATACCAAAAACTTTTCGGCTCGCGAATTTACGAGATACATTGATAAGTTAAGTGGTAACAATACTTTACAGGAATGGACTGCCATAAACGGCCCTAACCGCGGTAAGTTTAAGATAGAGATGAATTTCTCTTCTAAAATAAATGCCGAGCGGATTTTTGCAGATAGAAAAGCTGACCACCGTATCTTAAATACAGCACTGTATACAGCGGAAATGCATCCCGACAGAAAAGTTGTTTTAGTTACAAAGGACATTAACCTACGTATAAAAGCAAAAAGCTTAAGCTTAAATGCCGAAGATTATGAAACCGGTAAAATAAAAACGGTTGACGAACTTTATACTGGTAATAGTGAAGGCATAAAAGCTACAGCAGAACAAATTGCTGCTATTTATAACCAGGGAAGTGCAAAGGCAAAACCAATTTTAAAAGGTTATAAAAGTTTACCTAACCATTATTATGTAATTAAAAATGGTTCGCAAAGTGTTTTAGCAAGATATAATGCTGAAGATGATACATTGAACCGCGTTATAAAAACTTCTGCCTTTGGGGTAATTCCAAAAAATGCAGAACAATCTTTTGCTTTAGATGCCATTATGAACCCGGATATTAAACTGGTAAGTATACAAGGTGTTGCCGGAACAGGAAAAACATTATTATCCTTAGCAGGTGCTTTGGAGTTGAGAAGAAATTATCATCAGATCTATTTAGCGCGCCCAATCGTACCATTAAGTAATAAAGACATTGGTTATTTACCCGGCGATGTGAACAGCAAATTAAACCCATACATGGAACCGCTTTGGGATAATTTAAAATACATACGCAGTTGTTTTAGCGAAAAAGATAAAGAACACAAACAAATTGCAGAGATGATAGAGTCTCAAAAATTAGTTGTTTGTCCGCTGGCATACATACGCGGAAGAAGCTTAAGTAATGTGTTTTTTATTGTGGATGAAGCGCAGAACTTAACACCACATGAAGTAAAAACAATTATTACAAGAGCGGGCGAGAATACAAAAATTATTTTTACGGGAGATATTCATCAAATTGACACGCCTTATCTTGACGCACAAAGTAATGGCTTAAGTTATCTGATAGAAAAAGTAAAAGGCCAGAAACTTTACGCGCACATTACTTTAGAAAAGGGTGAGCGTAGCGAGTTGGCTAATTTAGCAAATGATTTATTGTAACAATTGAAATTTTTTGCCACAGATTTCACTGATTCCCGCGGATTATATTTAAAAAATAAATCTGTGTTATCTGCGAAATCTGTGGCTTTGTAATTTAGTTATTCGGTAACCCCAAAATGGCCTGTATCATTCCTAGGTCATCAAAGCTGCGGGGCATAGTATACTTTTTATGTTTTAATTTTTCTAAAGCCTTTCCGGTTGCTTCGCCCATGGCAATAATTTTTTGATGCGGATGGATCGTGTTCTTTTCAAAATACGATTCTACATTACTGGGACTTGTAAAAATTACAATTTCATTTTCGGAAGAAATTTCTTCGCTGTGTTTTAAAGTAGCGTATACTTCTAAATTAACTACATTATCACGTTTTACCATTTGCCATTGTATGCTTTGCATACTTCCTCTTGCAATTGGAAATAAAACGCGCGCATTGCCAACTTTACTACTAAATTGTTTACCTACTAATTTAATGTCGGTACTTTGTCCAATAAAATCGGCGCGGTGTCCGAATGAGCGTAACTCGGCGCTGGTAGAGCTTCCAACACAACCATATTTAACACCCGGCCACAATTCAGGTTTTTGATTAAAGAAATAACGCACAGCATGTTTGCTGCTAAAAAAGATCCAATCTGTTTTTGGCAAAAATTTAATTGCAATTTGTTTGAATTCGATTAAACTTTTTCCATGAATTTCAAAACCTAATTTTGTTAAAGCAGTATTTAAATATTCACCTTCTTTAAATGTTTTGGTGATAAATATTTTTTTTGGTTTAACGTGTTTAATGTGCTCATACATTCTATCCACAAAACCATCTGTATCTAACGTATCAAAATATAATTGTTTAGGTTGCTCGTTCCATTCTTTAGCAATACTTACCCAAACCTTAAAACGTAAACGGTCCTCATCATCCATTTCGGTATCACAGTATGCCCCAAAAGGTAAATGACAACCGCCATCAAACATATTTAATAATTGACGTTCGATATTTATTTTAATTAAAACGTCAAGGTCGCTAATGGTATCAATTATTTCAAGAAGCGAAGTATCATCTTCGCGTGTTTGCCACGCTAATACGCCTTGCGCGGGTGCAGGAACGAACTCTTCGGGGTTTAATTTTTCAACCGTAAATTCATCCAGTTCTATTTCCAATCTTTCTACTCCTGCAGTTGCAATTATAACAGCATCGTAATTTCCTTCACGTAATTTATTAATTCGGGTTGGCACATTACCGCGCAGATCTTTTACCTGTAAGTCTGGTCTGAAAGCCAACAACTGCGATTTTCTCCTTGCAGAGGAAGTGCCAACAATAGCATTTTTCTTTAGTCCAAATTTTAATTTATCATCGGCAGCTTTATCATTAATAATTAAAATATCTGATGGATCTTCGCGCTTTGAAACACCGGCAATTAATAAACCATCCGGACTTTCAGTAGGTAGATCTTTATGGGAATGAACGGCAAGATCGATCTCTTTTTTTAGTAAAGCTTCTTCTAGTTCCTTGGTAAAAAAACCTTTGCCTTCCAGTTTATCAAAACTTGTTTCGTATTGTTGAGAATTATCGCCCGCGGTTTTAATAATTTTTATTTCAACTTCGTTACCTTTTTCTTCCAATAAATTTTTGGTGTAATTGGCTTGCCATAATGCCAGGTCGCTTCCGCGCGTACCTATAATGATCTTTCTTTTCACGTGGCAAAGATAGAGATTTAAACTTAACGGGACAAAAAACTAAATAGAGATGTTTAGAGCTCGAGCCATTTTAAAAAAGCATCTCTCCGGCTTTTTGATAAAGGAATTTTTTGGTTATTGGTCATAATGATATCATCCAGGTCTTTAATATATCTTAAAACTTTATGTAAATTAATAATGAACGAATTGTGAACCCGTATATACTGCGGATGATTATTGCATAATTGATTTTCGAATTCTTTTAATGTTTTAGGGGTTAATAAAGTTTTATCATCAGTCAAATGTATAAGTGTGTAATTTGATTTAGATTCAAGACTTATAATATCCGTTACTTCAATGTATTCAATGCCGTGCTTTGAAGTTACTCCTATTTTATTTGCGCCTAATTGTTGTAAGTCATTTAAAGGCGTATAATCTATTTGCGGCAAACTATTTTTTTCGAAGGTAAGTTTTGTTTTTATTTTTTCAACTGCTGTAGTTAGGTCCCTATGATCAATTGGTTTAAGCAAATAATCAACGGCTCCATTTTTTAATGCTTTAAGGCCATATTCCTGATGCGCCGTTGTAAAAATCAAATGAAAATTTTTCCAGGACAATTTTTCCAGTAATTCAAACCCATCCATTTCTGGCATACTTATATCTAAAAAAACTATTTCCGGCATGTAATTTTCAATTAACTCAATTGCCTTACTGCCACTGGTTGTTTGTGCTACTATTTTTACATCTTTAATATACTTTTCGACTAAGAATTTTAATGTTTCAATTCCTGTTTCTTCGTCATCAATTATGATAGCACGTAAACGCATATTTTTTATTTATTTAAAATTGGTAAGATAATTTTTACAATTGTTCCGGCCCCGTTTTCTTTATCGGCAATAGTTAAGCTACAATTTAAGTTGTGGATCTTATTCAGCAATTCAAGTCGTTGAATGACAAAACCGGTTGCAAGCGATTTTTTTTCAAGAGGGTTAGGTTCTTTCTTTTTTCTGCCGGTACCATTATCATCTATTGTACATTCTATATAATTATTGTCTAATAAAGAAAAAGAAATGCGGATAATTTTATCACCTGTTTTATCTCGTAAGCCATGCCAAACCGAATTTTCAATAAATGGTTGTATCATCATAATTGGGATTATTACTGATGATGAAATGATAGCGGGATCTATATTAAGCTCATATTTAATGTCTTCTTTAAAACGCAGGCCTTCAATCTCCAAGTAGCCATGTATCAATTCTATTTCCTGTTCTAAAGAAATAGTATCGGACATATTGCTATCTAATATCTTGCGAATGAGTTTCGAAAATTTTACAAGATAATCGCTGGCAATCTCATTATTATTGGTTAAAATGTAATGATTAAGTGTATTTAACGAATTAAAAATGAAATGTGGGTTCATTAATGCCCTGTTAACCCGCAACTCTGTTTCTAATAATTTATTGTTGAGTTCGAGTCGCGCTTTTTCTTTTTGAACTGCAATTTTAAACTTGTATTTGATCAAAAAATATAAAGCAATGGCTAGGGTTAGTATAGACAAACAAATAAGGATACGATTTATAATAATTTTATTGGTGTTAGGATCAGGCGCATTATAAAGTTCTTGTATTTCTGCAGGTGTTAATACTTTTTCATAAAACGCTATTTCATCTACTGAGCCTATAAGCCATCGGTTATTTTTTTTATTTCCGGTTAAACCAACCAAAACCGAATCACCCTCAAGAAATTTGGTTTCAAAGTTTTTTGGAAACGCATCTTGTAGCTGACCATCAACATAAAAGCTCATCCGCTCGTCATTGTAAGTCATAACAAGATGTTGCCATTTATTTTGCCAGGAAGTATTTTTACTAAATATGCCAATATCTCTTGTAGAATCTTTGGCGCAAACCGCAACAATTTTTTTGGAGTCAAGCATATAATAAAGTGCATAAGACTCATAAAAATCACTTGATGGGTTGCATTTAGTTATAATGATTGGATTATACTTGGCGCCCGTGCCTGACATAACAGGGTGCTCTATTTTTAACCATAAGGAAATACTTCCGGCTCGTTGTTTAAGTAGTTTAGAAGTTCCAAGATTAACATAACTGCCTGCGTTGCCGGAAAAAAAAATGGCATTATTGTCGTTCCCAAACCTATCGGTAGTGAAATTTATACCAACAAGTTTAGCTTTTAACTTGTTTGACTCATCCAGATCACTTTTATTATTGAACAAAAATTTTACTACCGGCGTAGATCGTGTTTGCGAGTTAAGGGCAATGGCACTTAAAACAAATAAAAAAGTATATAATTTTATACGGCTCAATCAATGCAATAATACCAATTTATATAACAATTCGTATACTTTAAGGAGTTTAATCACTCACAAAAGCGACCACTTATAAGAGTATAAGGCCCAAGCGCTTATTATAACAAGAGGAAGGTGGTTTTTTAGTAAATTTAATGCCTCAACCATTTAATATGAAAAAGATACTTTTAAGTTTAAGCTTATTTTTGAGCATGACTGTTTTTGCACAAGTGCCGAGCTATGTGCCAACAAACGGCTTAGTGGGCTATTGGCCTTTTACAGGAAACGCAAATGATCAAAGTGTAAACTTAAATAATGGGTTCGTATCTGGTGCGTTACTTACTTCTGATAGATTTAGTAGCCCAAATTCGGCTTACAATTTTAATGGAACTTCCGATTACATTAGTGTGCCAAATAACCCTACTTTATCAGGCTTTAACGACATGAGTATTTCTGTTTGGGTTAAGATGAATCAATTTTCCGGTATTCAAACTTTTGTATCAAAATGGTTTTATAACCTTAATTGTGGTGGCAACTCAGATACATATGCCTTAGCGTTGGTAAGTAATTCGATTGCTTCGGCAACAAATAATAATAATGTGGCCGCCTTTTACGCGCCGCAAAACTTAACTAATGCAGATCTGAATGTTTGGAAACATATTGTGTTTGTTAGCAACGCTGCACTTTCCTATCATGCGATCTACATAAATGGTGTACTATCAGGCACAACATCTGTACCGGGAACTATTTGTAATTCTACAAACGCTTTGATTTTTGGTGCAGCTATTCCCACATTTAGATGGTTTAACGGCGGGTTAGATGATATTGGGATCTGGAACCGTGTAATAACTCCTTGCGAGATACAGCAATTATATACTGCCGGCTCAGGCACGGGTTTAATAAGCACATCAACAAATACACTTTGTTCTGGCAGTTCTGCTACTTTAACCGCCCTTGGCGGCGCATCAAATTATTTATGGAATACGGCCGCAACATCTTCGGTTATTGTGGTTAGCCCAACAGTTACCACTGTATATACTGTAAATGCAACAAGTACAGTTACTGGCTGTTCTTATACAGCGGCTATAACACAAAACGTTTCTGCTTTAGATGTATTAGTCTCTACTTCAAACACTTTAATTTGTTCTGGTAGTTCGGCAACATTAACAGCAACCGGAAACGCGTCGAATTATGGTTGGAATACATCTGCAACCGGCCCGGTGCTTGTTGTGAGTCCAACAGTTACAACTACGTATACTGTGTATGGAACCAATGCATTAACCGGATGCACTGCCAGTGCCGTAATTACACAGAGTGTGTCGCCGTTCAATTTAACAACGAGTAGTTCTAACAGTATAATATGTCCTGGCAACGCTGCAACGTTAACAGTAAATGGAGGAACAAACTATTTATGGAACACTTCTGCCACCAGTCCATCAATCGTAGTTAATCCAACAGTTACAACTACATATACTGTTTTTGGCACAAACGCTGTAAGTGGTTGTACTGCTGCTGCCGTTGTTATTCAAAACGTTTCTACTCCAATTGTTTCTATGGGAAGTTCAAATAGTTTATCATGTCCGGGTAATGCAGTAACTTTAACCGTATATGGTAGTGGAACGAGTTATTTTTGGAATACTGCTGCAACCGGTTCAGTAATCGTTGTTAATCCAACGGTAACAACTAGTTATACGGTTTTTGGAACAAATGCTGTAACGGGTTGTACGGCTACAGCATCCATAATGCAAAATGTTTCCACATTATCTTTAACCACTGCAAGTTCAAATAATTTAATATGTCCCGGCAATCCTGCCACACTAACGGTGAATGGCGCCACGAATTATTTATGGAATACATCGGCAACTGGTGCGGCAATTGTAGTTACTCCAACGGTAACAACAACATATACTGTTTTGGGAACAAGTGCGGTTACAGGTTGCACAGCAGTAGCAGTTGTTACTCAATCTGTTTCTTCTCCTGTTGCATCCGTTGTAAGTTCAAACAGTGTGTTATGTGCAGGAAGTTCTGCCACCTTAACTGTAAACGGTAATTCTACAAGTTATTTTTGGAATACATCTGCAACAAACTCTGTTATTGTTGTTAGTCCAACGGTAACTACTATTTATACTGTTTTTGGAACAAACGCTGCAACGGGCTGCACTATTACGGCCTCATTAACACAAAACGTTTCTGCGCTTCCATCTTTAACAACAAGCAGTTCAAACAGTTTAATTTGCCCTGGCAATCCTGTGACATTAACGGCAAATGGCGCAACAAGTTATTTATGGAACACATCAGCAACAGGTGCGGCAATTGTAGTTAATCCAATGGTTACAACTACATATACTGTTACCGGAACCAATGCCGCAACCGGCTGCAGCAATACGGCAACTCTAACGCAAAACTTGTCATTATGTACGGGCATTCAAACTAATAACCTGAACAATGAAATTACTGTTTACCCAAATCCAACAAACGGTTTGGTTTTGATAAAAGGTACTAAAGAAAACGATGACATTGAAGTGATGAATTTGTTAGGTGGATTAATATTTAAAATAAAAGCTGCTGACAATAAAACAGAGATCGATCTGAGTGAACAAAAAGCAGGTGTTTATTTTGTAAAATTAAAAGTAGATAACAACACTGTTATTAAAAAGATAATAAAAGAATAAATTTTTGGTTAGTTAATAGGTAAAAAGGCCGCTGAATTTTTCAGCGGCCTTTTTTTATATAATTTCCTGCCAATTAAATTTCTGAAAGAATAAAAAATTATAACGGTTACCTGTTTGCCGTATATTATCTACGTGTTAAATGCATTTAGAAACACACGCATTGATATCTAAAAATTCAAGCGCTCAAAAATTAAACCATTTGTATAAAAGTTAGGGTTAACTACACTCAAGTAAAAACAATCCGGGGTTTAATAATTTAGTTTTGTATCATAAATCAAAAATCACATTATGAAAAAACAAATAATTTTAGGAAGCTTTTTAGCTTTAGCTGGAATGGCAGACGCACAAACCTGGGCCGGCTCAACATCTTCAACTGATAATTTAATTCCGAGCGGAAATACATATCGTGCTGGCCGTGTTGGAATTGGAACTACCACTCCTGCAAATAAAATGGAAATTTTAACTGCTGGATCAGATGATGGCTTAAGAATAACACAAACAACATCTGGTTCAGCCGCACTATTATTAAATAATACTACTTCGGGGGGCAAGCAATGGACTTTAAACTCTCTTGGTGCTGGCAACAATCATGGGGTAGGAAATTTTTCAATTTATGATGGTGTTAATAGTCGTTTTTTTATTAAAGGTGCCGATGGAAATATCGGCATTGGAAACACCACACCAGTTGCTAAATTAGATGTAAATGGCGATCTAAAACTTAGCGCTTTTTCTGTAGGAAGTTCAGCTATAGAGATGGGCGTTAGTGGTAATCCGGTTGGTACAACCAGGTATAAGGTCTTTGGAAACGGATGCACCTATATTGGAAATTTTTCGGGCATTACTTACAACGCAAGCGCAAGCGTTCTAACACTTGGGCAGGTAACTACAACAGACAAAGCTATTAGCGTTATTAATGGCACTAATCCAACGGCAGCTGATGTGTTTGCTGTGTATGGTGATGGTAAAACTGTTATTAGCAGCCCTGGCTTAGCTGAACTAAGAGTTACTACGCCAACAACAAACGCATCAAAAGTATGGGTTTGTAATTCTTTATCTTCTTATAATTTTGGAATAGATAATGCTGCTGTTGGCCACATTGCTTGCAACATAAATTCGCCGACACCGGTAAACATAATGAATTTTGGATTACAAGGAAGTGCACAACCACAGGTATGGATTGGTAATACAAAACCGCAAAGCCCTCACACGGATTTTTCTTTTGCAGTTGCAGGAAAAATGGTGGCTCAATCACTTTATATAACTGCTCCTGGATCACCAA
Organism: Bacteroidota bacterium; assembly: GCA_030681615.1. Taxonomy (GTDB): domain Bacteria; phylum Bacteroidota; class Bacteroidia; order B-17B0; family Aurantibacillaceae; genus Aurantibacillus. Next base: position 31,816 of record JAUXSA010000077.1, on the reverse strand, counting down.
ACTGGCTACCGGATTATGTTTTTGCTAATGATTATAAATTACAAAGCTTATATGAAGTAGAGAAATACTATAAAGCAAACAAACATTTGCCAGATGTGCCAAGTGCGAAAGAGGTAGATGAAAATGGTTTGGATATTGCGGAAATGAATATAATTTTATTAAAAAAGGTAGAGGAGTTAACCATACATATGGTTGAACAGCAAAGACAAATTGATGAGTTGAAAAATAAAGGTAAATAATAGATTAATTAAAATTAAAGCCAATGAAAACCAAATACAATATATTAATCTTGTTGGGTTGTCTGATGTTTTATTCAGGTAGTATAGATGCACAAACTAATAATTGTGGATCTTATTATTTTGAGTCTGAAATGAATATATTAGATGCTAACTATGTCGTTAGAAAACAAGCAAATGAGACCATGTTGCTTGATTCGATTTCAATTATTCATCCAGATTCTTTCTTTGCAAGGACAGCCGATGCTTCATATACTATTCTTAAAATTCCGATTGTTGTGCATCTAATTGGAAACGATGTTGTTAGTAATATCAGCCCATTTGCGGTTCAACAGAAAATAACCGAATTGACTGATCTTTTTAGAAACACTTCTAACAATAGCTTAGGGGTAGATATGCAAATAGAGTTCTGTTTGGCGACCAAAGATCCATCTGGAAATGCCTCTACTGGAATAAACGTAATAAACGGTTCTTATGGCCCTTATGCCAAAACAGATGATGCCACTTTTAAAGCATTGTCAAATTGGAATGCTTCAAAATATCTCAATCTGTGGATTTGCAACATCTCGTCTACAGAAAATAAAAAAGCATGGGGTAGCGAACCAGCATTGTATCTTAACAGCACAACCAATAAATATCGTGATGGTGTTGTTTGTGATTATAATAATTTTAGTACTAAATTATTGGCTCACGAAATAGGTCATTGGATGAATCTTAGGCATACGTTTGGAGACGATGGTTCCGATTGTGATGATTCTAGCAACGATGATTTTTGCAAAGATACACCATGGTGTTCTGGTTCAGCAGTCAATATTACATCGTGTGATCCTATACTAACTGAAGATCAATGTTTAGCAAAAAACATTTTAGATGGCGTGTCTAATCACCGCCAAATTGAAAATCATATGGATGATTCTCCAGAAAGTTGTAGAACAATTTTTACTTTACAACAAAAAGTACGATTGCGATTAACCTTAACAAATCTTAGATCAGGAATTCTTAATTCAAATGCTATATGTCCAGCCGCTTGTAACGATCAGATTCAAAATGGGGACGAAACTGGTATAGATTGCGGCGGTTCATGCCCGCAATGTATAGGTACAACATGGTGTAACGTACTACAATTTAAAATTAATGGTCAAAGTATAAACACTGGTAAAATTATTAATGTTTGTAATAGTGGAAATATTACAATTTCTCCTTTTTACTATCCAAATACTTGTACAGCTTACTATTGGGACGTAGTAACTATTACAAGGAACACATCTCAAGGACTACCCTATGCTTATGCTTGTGCATATCGACCCTTGCATAATGATTATAAATGTAAGTATGATCGCCTTTTTATTTCAATTCAAGAATGTGACGAAAATAAAAACTTGATTTCTAATACTGAACATGCGGATTGGGTTGACGTTCCGCAGGATTTTGGGCAATCTTTTAATTTGTATTCATATTTGCCACAAATAGGGGGCTCAATAGTTGATGGTAAGTACTACAAAATCAAAATCGCTGGAGAATATTTTCGTAACTACAGTGGTTATATAAAAGTATTTAAAAGCATTGTAACTATTTCAAATAAAACTATTACAGATAACCAGTATGCTGATGATTTGAGCTTAAATAACGTTAATGTTAATTCAAATATTAAAGTAGTGGCCAAAAACGGCATTGAGATTTTATCAAATAGCGCACTTACATCTGGAAGCTATTATATTGGTAGTTTTGATTGTAATACAATTGGAGGATTTAGATTAACTAATAATTCCCAAAAAGCAGCAAAAAATAATGAAATTAATTCTATTTCTATTTTTCCCGACATTAGCGTAAACGGATCGGGTTTACAGAAAAAAGTGGATGCTATAAGCATTATTCCCAATCCTAACAACGGCAATTTTACAATTATAAATGATGAGCGTGAAGGAGTTTTAAAATCAATTGAAATTCAAAATGCTATTGGTGTAACCATGCAAATAATCGAAAATCCTAGTATGACAACGGAGGTAAGTATCCAGAATCAATCTTCAGGTTTATATTTAGTAAAACTAAATTATACAGATAAAGTAATAACTAAAAAAATCATTAAACAATAAATGCTTTAAGTAATTAAAACCAAAAAGCCCCTCTGCATTTCGCAAAGGGGCTTTTTTTATTTTATTTACAAATTCAACCACTCAAAAAAAGCATCTTTTCTACTTTTAGCTAACGGAATTTTTTGGTTATTTACCAGTATTATAGCTTCTTCTTCTTTTAAGTAACGAAGAACTTTATGCAGATTGATAACATACGAATTATGCACACGCATAAAATTTTGATCGCCATTACAAAGCTGCACCTCAAAATCTTTGAAGTTAAAATAGAGCGGGAGTTGTTTAATGAAATTTGCGTGTAATTTGAAAGCGCTTCAATGGAAATAATTTCAGGAAGATCTATTGATTCAACACCGGCTTTTGAATTAATGACGATCTTTTTTCGCTGATATTGATTGATAGTATTTATGAGCTTAGTATAATCAAATTCATTTTTAGTAACTTCATTATTTGCAACATGCTGTTTTATTTTATTTACTGCAAATTGTAATTCTTTATGATCTATTGGTTTTAGCAAATAATCATTGGCATTAATTTTTAGTGCTTTTAAGGCATGTTCCCGGTGAGCAGTTGTAAATACAAGATTAAAATTTTTCCATTTTATACCATATTCTAACATACTCAAAAAAACAAAATAACGGTTGTCTGTTTGCCGTAATTAAATGCATTTAGGAAATTTAAAAAAATTAACCACTCAAAAATCAAACCACTTGTATAAAAATTGGGGTTAACTGCATTCTGGTAAAAACAATCCCGGGTTTAATAATTTAGTTTTGTGTTGTAAATCAAAAATCATATTATGAAAAAACAAAAGACCCTTAAAAACGGAATGGCTTTTGATAGTAAGGAGCATTCAATAATTATTTGGAAAGAACCGGGCAATAAAATAAAACACAGAATATTTTCAATTCTGTTTATTTTAGCTGCATTCAATTTGAAAAGTCAATCACCGGCTGACGATCCGGCATGGAATGCTCCTTACCTTTTTGATGGATTTCCAGCACCATCATTAAATTTAACGATTTGGGACGTAGCTAATACTGGATCTGTTGGCTGGGATAATCAGGATTTTGGCTTTTATCCGGAAAGAGTGAATATAATTAGTACAGGTCATGGCGGATCGGTTTTAGAATTAAGTGCGTTAAATGATAATATCCATTCTGTTCCAATAAGCTCTGGAATGATATCTTCAAAGACTGCTTATTCTTATGGTTATTTTGAAGCAAGGATTAACTTTGCGTGTACAGGTAATAATTATATGCCTGCTTTTTGGCTTTTTAATGCTGCAGATACCTGTCCGACCACAACAATGTTTCATGATGAAATTGATATAGAGATCGGTACCCACCCTTCAACTCAACATGACCTTAATACAAATTTTTTTTACAAAAGGTATCCCTCCGCCTGCACAGCAATTACAGATGGAAATTCCTATTTACCCACAATACCTCTGGAGTATTCATACCATAAGTATGGAATTGAATGGATGCCGGGGCATGTTGTAATATACTATGATGATAAGCCAATTAGAATAAAGGAAGATGCACTAACACCTGATCATCCTATGAAAATTTGGTTAGATGTTGGTTTTAGCGGACAAGGGGAAAACCACGTAACCCCAAACACCTTTCCAGGATATATGTATGTAGATTACGTAAGTGTATCTCAAATAAAAATGACAAGTGATTGTAGTACTGCGAACGTGTTTTTTACTACACCTTTTAATAGTAGTACGTATGATTATAAAGTAAAAAAAACGATAAACTTCAATGTGGGTAATTCCACAAATTTAACTTCAGGCAATATTACTTTAAGAGCCTCTGAAGGGGTTACCATTAATGGAGATTTTACTATAAATGGCGCTGAATTTACGATTCTACCTACTGGATGTTATTAATAATTAATCATTTTAAAAACAAGAAATATGAAAACAAATAAAATAATTTTAAATAGTTGCTTCATTTTGGCATTAAGTTTAACAAAAACAATTACTGCACAATTAAAAGTGCAAAGTAGCAATGGCCACGTGGGCGTTGGCACCCTTAATCCTATTTCAAAATTACAAGTTGTTGGAGACGCTGCTGTTTTTAGCAGCACTGGTGGGTGGCCAACATCTGCAGCATTTATTCGCTGTAATAATAATTTTTCAGGGTCAACCAATCCAGAATACACATGGTTCAATGCAGATCAAACCGGCTTGTTTCATCCAAGTGCTAACGTTATTGGGTTTACTGCTGGCGGCACACAATATGCGAACATAAGTAATGGAGTATATAAATTAAAAGTATTTGGTTCTGCTGTAACATCAGGTGGAACTTGGGTTAACTCCGATAAACGCTTTAAGAAAAACATCAATATTATTGATGGCGCATTGAATAAAGTATTAAAATTAAGTGGTGTTAATTATGAATATAATAAAGATGAATATAAACCATATAATTTTGATGATGGTAAAACATTAGGTTTTATTGCACAGGATCTTGAACAAGTTGTTCCTGAAGTGGTAAAAAAAGATGAAAAGGGATACTATAGCATAAATTATACCGCATTAATCCCTTTATTAGTAGAAGCCTTTAAAGAACAAAATAAAAAGATAGAAGATTTACAACAACAAGTTCAAACACTTAATAGTTCAAACGGTAATTCTTCAAACGGAGCTATTAATTCTCAGAATGGAAACAGCATTAATCCTTTGGGCAATATAGGTCAGGGCTCTAATGCTATTCTTTACCAAAACGCGCCGAATCCTTTCAATAACGAAACTAAGATCAAGTTTTTTATTCCTTCAACAGTTAAAACAGCCAATTTATATATTTATGATAAAGAGGGAAATAAAAAGAAAAGTATATTGATTGAAGCAAGAAACGAAAGCGATATAAAAATTGCCGCTAATGAATTAGGGCAAGGTATTTATTTTTATTCTTTAATTCTTGATGGTGTTATATTTGATTCTAAAACCATGTTAATTACTCAATAACATATTGATTAAACATAAAAAAGCCGCAAATTCTTGCGGCTTTTTTTATTCATTTTAAATAAATTTTAATTCTTCGAATTCAACAACAACTCTTTGGCTGTTTTAATAGCAACGGCGTTGTATTTTTTTTCAACGTAACAAAGTACTTTTTCTAAAACTTCTTTGCTTTGGTTATCTAACAAATTAATTTCTTTGGCAAACACTTCGTTTACCGCAAGATCTTTAATGGCTTTTACTTGTTTTGGCACTTCGCCAAAGGCTAACTCAATTCTACGTTCTTTATGTAACCAACGGAACTGTTCGGTTTTATTTTTTATGATCTGTTCGCATTTATCAATTTCGCCTTTGCGTAGTTCAAGGTTGGCTTCGGCTTGTGCTTTTAAAGAATTAATATCAATGTAGCGCACTAATTTATCTTTAGCAACAACTTCTTCTACATTAGCCGGTATAGCAAGATCGATAATTACTTTTTTGGATGTTTCTTTTCCATTCAGTTTGTCAAAAATAGCTTTGGTTATTAACGGTTCGCTGCTTGACGTACAAACGATCAACACATCAAAGCCTTCTTTAAAATCGTTTAATTTAGAGAATTCAAAAGCTTTGCCTTTTAAAATAGCAGCCAATTTTTCACCATTAGCCAATGAACGGTTAAAAACAGTAAAATTAGCGAACTTGTGTTTTTGTAAATAGCTGGCAAGCACCGTATTTGTTTCGCCGCTACCTACAAATATTATACGAGCGTCGTTCTTAATGCCTAAATCCCTTAATTGTCTGTAAGCTAGTGATGCTACCGAAACGGGGTTCTTTGCAATATCTGTATTGGTATAAATATCTTTTGCTGTTTCAATGGTTTGTTTGGTTAACAAACGAATAAAATCTCCCGTCAATCCTAACATGTTACAAAAATCGTAAGCTTTTCTAACCTGCGTAATAATTTCACGTTCGCCAACCACCATTGAGTCTAATGATGAAGCAACTTTTAAAATGTGCTCAACGGCATCGTCGCCCGAATAACACTCGGCATTGTCTGATAACTCGTTTGCTTCAACATTATTTAAGCGACTGTTTAAGAACAGCACCAACTCTTTAATAAAAACTTTGTTTAATTCTTGTGGTGATGTAATAAAAAGCTCTACGCGGTTACAAGTACTTAAGAACAAAAACTCGTCAAACCCAAAATTTAACTTTATGGCTCCTAAAACGGTACTTTGTTCGTCCTGGTTCAAATGTAATTTACCGATCAGGTCGAACGGCAAATTTTTGTGAGTAAAAGCTATTATTTTAAAGGAATCCAATTATACCGCAAAGATGGTATATAATTGGCTTTTATTTGTCATAAAACTGTCATTTACCAGCCTTTGGAGATGATAATTATCATACTTAATCGTCGGTAGGATCAGGTGCGGTTGTAGGCTTTGCTTTTTTAGGCTTTATTTTACTTGGCCACAAAACATTAATAAGTTCATTATGTACAGAGATCATACTTTTGCTGATTCCGTTTATTATGGTAACGTTTTCATTTGAAGCGTTTTTCCAGGTCCTTTTTACTTCTTCATAAGTGCCATCGCTTAATAAAATGTAAAACTTTGTCAGCTTCCCTTTTATTACTTCAGCCTTCCCGTTATTGCAAACAGCCTTTGCTCCCTGGCGGTTAGTAATAATAACATCTTCGTAAACACCATCTTTAACATCTTCTGCACCCCTGTCTTCAAACTTAGCAGCCCATTTATTGTAGCAGTTTAACTCTATGGTCTTGTCCTGCGAAAAAGAAGTTAATGTAAAAAAAAGCGATGTAGCAAGTAGTAAATTTTTCATTTTTAGGATAATATTTAATCAAACCTACAAAAAAAATTAAAAACTCAAAAATTAATCTTCTATATAAGTAATTAAATGCTGTTTATTAACTCATCAAACCCCACTTTATGTTTAAATCTCAATTACCATAAACCAAAATCATAGCCTAAAAAAGGGCAATCCCATTAATTAGTTAATAATAATTTTTTTAGTTGCTATTGTTGCAGTGTTACTTTTTATATTTAAAAATATATTCCTTCGGCAAGAGAAGGCAAGATAACTTGTTTTTTTATTGACAGCTCATCTGTTTCAAAGGAATTGTGAAGTACATCATGTCCCGAAATATCCATGAGCGAATAGTTAATGCCATTTATTTTTTCTTTAAGATCTAGCATAATTTTCAGCTTTTCTGTTGCCGGGTTTGGGTAAACACTAATATCCAGTATATTTGAAATGTTCTCTTTAATGCCAACACCCTGGTTTGTAAAATTAAAAGTGCCAAACTTAAAAATATTATTATTCTCATTTGATTCTGACACATTATCACCATAATCAATAAAAACTATAAGGTTGTTTACCGCTGTAGGCAGCGCATCTGGCGCTAGTTGCGCGGTTAATTAACTGTAGAAAATGCGTTTGCAACAGTACCAGAAGCCATATGTAATCAAGCAAATAGTCGCCAACATCAATGGTTAAGTCTGTTGAAGCTATGTAAGCAATTGTAATTGTTGTGCTGGTATTGCCGCCAACATTATAAAAATCGCAGGTCAGGCTTAAATCGTTTGTTTGTTGAGCCCAATTGTAGTTAAAACTAACACCTGTTTTAAGGTCTGGCGCCTAAGCTTTTATAGTATTATAGAACGTGAATGCAAAAAATAAGATAAATAGTTTTTTCATGATAGCTGGTTTTAAAACAAAGGTCTTAAAAAGTAAGGAGTTGATTTATACCGAATTGTAAATTAAGAAAGCCGAATTGTAAAAGAAGAGGGCTGTTTTTTATAGGTAAAAAGCAACTTATTTGTTAAAATTAAACGAGAAAATTTAAGTTCTTACTATAAGAAAATTGGTTAACTTGCATATATGTTGGTAAAAACATTTGGGTATGCAGTGCAAGGCATAAGTGCTACCAAAGTTACAGTTGAGGTGAGTATGGGTACCGGGATCAATTTTTACCTCGTTGGATTGCCCGATAGTGCAGTAAAAGAGAGTCATCACCGGATACATACAGCATTAAAACAAACCGGTTACAAAATTCCCGGAAAACAAATTACAGTTAATATGGCACCTGCGGATATCCGCAAAGAAGGCTCTGCCTACGATCTAACCATTGCAGTTGGAATTCTTGCTTCAAGCGAACAAATTATTTCAGATACAATTACAGATTATGTAATAATGGGAGAACTTGCTCTGGATGGGGACATCAGACCAATAAGAGGCGCGTTACCTATTGCTATACAGGCAAAGAAAGAAGGTTTTAAGGGTATCATCCTTCCTGAAATAAACTCCGGCGAAGCCGCTGTTGTGGATGGTCTTGAGGTTTTATGCGCCAACAACATTAAACAGGTTATCGAATTTTTTAATAGTGGCGAGGCGTTGCCAAAAGCAAAAATAGATCTTAACACAGCATTTTTAAATCAGTTAGAGAACATTGAATTCGATTTTTCGGATGTTAAAGGTCAGGAAAATATTAAACGCGCACTTGAAATTGCCGCTGCCGGTGGGCACAATGCAATTTTAATTGGTCCGCCGGGAGCCGGTAAAACCATGTTAAGCAAACGCTTACCAAGTATCTTGCCGCCACTTACTATGCAAGAAGCGTTAGAAACAACAAAGATCCATAGTGTTGCAGGTAAAACCGGTAAAGGTGGAAAAGGTCTTGTAACGCAACGTCCGTTTAGGAGCCCTCATCATACTATTTCTGATGTGGCTTTAGTTGGCGGAGGAAATAATCCACAGCCGGGCGAAATTAGTTTAGCGCATAACGGTGTTTTATTTTTAGATGAGTTACCAGAATTTAAAAGAACGGTACTTGAGGTAATGCGCCAACCGTTAGAAGATAGAGTTGTAAATATTAGCCGGGCAAAATTCAGTGTCGATTACCCTGCCAGCTTTATGTTAATTGCAAGCATGAATCCTTGTCCTTGTGGTTATTACAATCATCCTGAAAAAGAATGTGTTTGTGCCCCGGGTATAGTGCAAAAATATTTAAACAAAATAAGTGGCCCTTTGTTAGATAGAATAGATCTTCACATCGAAGTAACACCCGTACCTTTTAGCGAACTAAGTAAACAAACTAATACAGAAACAAGTAAGGCTATTCGTGAGCGTGTTATACAGGCAAGGTTAATACAAAGCGATAGATTTAACGAGGATGAAAATGTGCATTGCAATGCACAAATGCGTACCAAAGACCTAAAAACCTATTGTGAATTAAATGAAACAGGTAACACGCTTTTAAAAAATGCCATGGAACGCTTAGGTTTAAGTGCCAGGGCTTATGACAGAATTTTAAAAGTAGCACGAACTATTGCTGATCTTGATAATTCAAAGAATATTGAAACGAACCATATTGCCGAGGCTATTCAGTATAGAAGTTTAGACCGTGATGGCTGGGCTGGATAATATTACATTTGAAAATAAATTTAAGACATATTTATTTTGCTGTACTTTTTTTGCCTTTATTTTTTAAGGCAGAAACTGACCCTAAACAATTTTTAGAAAAATTCAACAAGGCTGATCTTAAAACTAAAGTACGCCTGGTTTCCTCTGTGCCTTTTTCTGAAATAAAAGATATCTATCCCCAGATAAAAGATACGTTAGAAAATGTAAAACGATTAGTGTATTTGCGTTCGCAAAGTAAAGAAGCAAAATTTTTATTGGCTAAAATAGAAGCGGATATTGAATTGTACAATCAAAACTATACCAAAGCTATCTTTATTTTAGAGAACAGTTTACGTAATCACGCATCAAACGTAAATGATTCTTTAAAGTGTTATTCAATGCTTAAAAATGCATTTGTAAAGATCCGCGATATTAATAAAGCTTTTGAGATCCATCATTTAATGGAAGTTAAATGGGATAGAAAGCCTGACAGCATTAATATTGATTATGGCTATCAAAAAAGCACTTTGTATAACATGTTGGGTTTAACCGACCAGGCAATTAATGAACGCAGGATAGAAGGAAAAAAATATATTGCAAAGAACGATACAGATGGTTACGCTAATCTTTACAATGACATTGGCGTATTTTATAATGCTAAGAAAAGATCGGATAGCGCCCAATTTTATTTTCTAAAAGCAAAAAACCTGCTGCTTCAAAAAAAGGTAAGTAAGGATAGGGAAACATTCTATAAGTTTTTCCTGGCCTTAATTGATGGTAACCTGGCCATGAGTTATTTTAATGAAGGGGATGTAATAGCAGCGATTCCACTTTTAAAAGTGGATGTGTATTACAGTTTAAAAGTTCAGAATTATGAAAGCGCGTTCAACAGTTACAACCTGCTTACAAAATGTTATGTAAACCTAAAACAAAAACAACTCGCAAAAAGTTATTTAGATTCAGCCCAAAATCTTTTGAACGATAAAGTAAAAGGCATTGCACCAAAATTAAGGCTTTTGCTTACATGCGCCAGCTATTACAATTCAGTAAAAGATTTTTACAGGTCAAATGAGTGTTACCAGCAATATGTAAATATTAATGATAGTTTCCAGCTAATGGAAAAAGAAAGGCAGATCCACAATCAAGGCGTGGCTATTACTATTGAAAAATCGGAGATCGAATTGAATGAAAAAGACAGGCTGATTGAACAAAATAAATTTGAAGAAGCAAAACAAAGAACTTTCAGGGCTTATTTATTAACAGGCATTTTTATTCTTTCTACCATCATTATTTTCCTTACATTAAATAATCGCAATTCTAAAAAGCGTGAAGCCCAGTTATCGTTAAAGAATAAGCAGATCAGCTCACAAAATCATTTAATTGAACAGTCGCTAAAAGAAAAAGAAGCTTTAATAAAAGAAATTCACCATCGTGTAAAAAATAATTTACAGATCATATCAAGCATGTTAAGTTTACAGCTTGGCAAAGTAGAGGATGAGAATACAGAAACTATTTTAAAGGATGCGCAACAAAGGATCAATGCTATTTCGTTAACGCACCAAATGTTATACCAAAAAGATAACATTTCAACAATTAGTTTAGGAGATTACGTTGAGAATTTGGTTGGTCAGATAGAAGCTACTATTTTTTCCAGCAATATAGAATTAAATACTTCCATCGCTTCGCGCGACCGAAAAATTAATATTGATACCGCCGTGCCTTTGGGTTTAATGATAAACGAAATATTGACAAACGCCTATAAGCACGCTTTTTCGGCTGGCACAAAAGGCCATGTTTCTGTTTCGCTTAACGATACAAATACCGGTTGTATTTTAACCATTAGCGATAATGGAAAAGGTTTACCTAAAAACTTTGAAAATTTAAACCAAAAATCAATGGGTATGGAATTGATCCATATTTTAGCAGAACAATTGGATGCCAATTTAAAGATCGAAAAAACAAATGGTACAACATTTATAATTGAAATGAAATTTTAGAATTTAAAGAACTACGAACTTGAAAGAAGCAAATCAAATACTACTCGACCTTAAGCGCCGCATTTACAAACCTATTTATTTTTTATCGGGCGAAGAAGCCTACTACATTGATCAGATAAGCGATTATATTGAGAATAATGTTTTAGATGAAGCGGACAGGGAATTTAACCAGAATATTGTTTATGGAAAGGATATAGATTTTGTAAGTATCCTCGGCCTTGCAAAACAATTTCCCATGATGAGCGAATATCAGGTGGTAATTGTAAAAGAAGCACAGAACATAAAGGAACTAAATAAAAGTGCCGGTGGAGATGATAGTCCTGCGGTTGCAAAAAATAATCCTAACAGCGCCGTGCAACAATTTGTAAATTATATTGTCAATCCTCAGCCAACTACAATTTTGGTTTTTTGTTTTAAATACAAAACAATTGATAAACGAAGTGCGATGGCAAAGGCACTTCAAAAACACGCTGTTTATTTTGAGTCAAACAAATTATATGATAATCAGGTACCCGAATGGATAAATAATTATGTAAAAGATAGTGGTTATAGCATTGCGCCCAAAGCCAGTTTTTTACTTTCAGAATTTTTAGGGAACGATCTTAGCAAGATAACTAACGAAATAAATAAGTTGGTAATTTCTTTGCCAAAAGGAAAAGAGATCACAGCCGATCTTGTTCAGGATAACATTGGCATCAGTAAGGATTTTAATGTTTTTGAATTGCAAGATGCTCTGGCAAAGAAAGATGTTTTAAAAGCCAACCAAATAATTAATTATTTTGCTTTTAATGAAAAAGAACATCCTGCGGTGATGGTGTTAAGTTCGTTGTATGGTTATTTCAGTAAAATTTTAAAATATCATTTTTTACCTGACAAAAGTAAATTTGCCGCCGCCGGGGCATTAGGTGTTAATCCTTATTTTGTTGATGGGTATGCAAAAGCGGCTTTAAATTATAATACAGGGAAATTAAAAAATATTTTTGCCTACTTAAAAGAGTGCGACCTAAAAGCAAAGGGCGTTGATAATCCAAGTATTGAAAATGGTGAGTTGTTAAAAGAGTTAGTATTTAAGATATTACATTAATTACCTTACTTCGCAAAAGGTTTCACTCATTAAGATCTTCCCGTAATTTTCATCGTAATAGTCTTTGCACTTTTGATCGGCTTTTTCTTTGGTTGTTCGTTTAGAAAAGGCCTTAAATTTTCCACCCGGATTTGTGCATTCGCAAACGTATTCTTTCTTACAATTACTAAAAAGAAGACTTATTAATGAGATAATGATGAGGTTCTTCATGATAAGATTTGTTATAAAATTACACGCTTTTTTGTTTAAAGGTTACCTTTTTTAAGTTCCGGTATAAATAATAAAATCTAATAACGTATGAACAGTATAAAATATTGTTCTAATAAAGGCAAGGCTTTTGTTAGAACGGGAATGGTATTGCCTAAAAATTTTGCACTTAAGTTTTTCTTGTTCTTTAGTATTTCAGCTTTTCTAATAAGTTGCGGGTCATCTGCCGAGCGAATGTCGGATTTGGAAGAGCACGCAAAAGCATCACAAGAAGTTGCCGATTCGGTCAGCACTTATATGAAAGGAATTGCTACAGATACCATTAATGGTATTTCACACAATTTTATTCGTAAGGCCGATCTTAAATTTAAAGTACAGGATGTTTTAAACTCCAGCAAAAAGATCGAAGACATTGTTGCGGGTTATGGTGGTTATATTTCGTCGAGCGAATTAACTTCAAATAAACATTATACACAGTCTACGCAAATTAACAAAGATTCAATTTTAGAACAAACGCATTACACAACGGTTAATTATATAACCCTTCGTGTTCCAAGCCAAAAATTAGATACGGTTTTAAGGCAGATAAGTGACCTTGCATTATTTATTGATTTCAGAACTCTGCGCTCAGACGATGTAAAAATGAAATTGTTTTCAAATAAATTAGCTGAGAACTGTTACAAGAATTATAAAAATAAGATCGAGAAAAAGGTAGATAAAGTAACAACAAAACAACCTCAGGTTTTAAATACAGAAGAAAATATTTTAGCAAAACAAACCATGGCCGATGAAAAAAGAATTGAGTCTTATGATCTTGCCGACCAGGTAAATTACAGCACCATTAAATTAGAAGCCTACCAGGCACAAACAGTAATGAAACAATTAGTGGCAGTGCAAGAACACGTTGAACCTTACCAACCTTCCTTCTTTAGTAAATTGGGCGATTCTTTTTTAAATGGTTTCCAGATCCTAAAGAACTTTGTTTTATTTCTTACAAATATCTGGGGCTTACTTTTAATTTTTGTTGCAGTGGGTTTTGGAATAAAATGGCTTGTTGTTTATATCAACAGAAAAGTAAATACGGTTGCTTAAGAAATTTAGTAATGTATTTCGACTGCACTTGGCGTAACAGAAAAGGATCTGTTATAATGAGTTCAGTCGGGAACTTACTTTTTAAAAATAAATTTATCTATTTCATTGTAAACAGCACGGGCTTCTTCATCACTTATTTGCATCCCAAAACGAATGGCTTTGCCTTGAGAAATAAACTCAAGTCGTTCGCCGCCTTTTATCCAAAAACTTTGATTGATGTTATCGGCCCAATTGGTATTGCTCACGTCAATAATTTTAAAATCATCCACCAGTTCAATACTGTATTCTTTAATTTTGCCTTTTTTATTTAGTTCGCGTTGATAATGTATAACACCGTTCTGGATCCAGAATTTTTCTTTACCGTTTTTTTTCCAGATAAAAGCGCGTGCAATTTTAAATTCAAAATATCCCCAAAAGGAAAGATACACCAGCATAAATAATTTGGTATCCTTATCTACCATCTTAAAATAATTTACCAGAACTATTACTCCACAAACTGTCCAGGCAAAAAGCCACAAGAACATAATAGTTAATTTTTTTTTATCAGTAGTTGGTAAAATTACAATGCTTAATAAATTATCTTTTTTTAAAACGCTTATTCGGTCGCCAATTACTTTCATTTCCTTAAAACTTTCTTTTCTTAATTATTTGCAAATTTAAGTATCTTTAACCGCAATTAGACAGTAAGAGCAATAATCTATTGCGAATTATCTGTCTTATTAAGGGTAATCCCGATTTAGAATTTGTTAGGTTTTCTTACAGCCACGAAATATACAGAAAACCTTACAAAATCTTACATCGATAGAAAATTGAGAAATTAATTTTCTATTTTGGATTTAAATCCATAAACCAACTATGAGCGAATTAAAAAGGAGTTTAAATCTATTTGATACCATTATGATCGTTTCCGGAAGCATGATCGGATCAGGTATATTTATTGTGAGTGCAGATATGATGCGAACCTTAGGCTCACCGTTTTGGGTTTTAATGTGTTGGCTCATTAGCGGTGTTATTACTTTATTTGCAGCCTTAAGTTATGGCGAGCTGGCAGGTATGATGCCAAAAGCCGGCGGCCAGTTCATATATATACAACGCGCTTACGGCAAATTAACCGCTTTTGTATATGGCTGGACGGTTTTTACAGTTATTCAAACCGGCGTTATTGCCGCGGTTGCAGTTGCTTTTGCGAGATTTGTGGGTGTTTTTATTCCATTTTTTGATGAGCAGCATAAATTAGTTGAGATCGGGAGTTTCGCTATTTCAACTACACAATTATTAGGAGTAGGCTCTGTTGTTTTTCTTACTTATTTAAACACCCTTGGCATAAATAACGGAAAGATAATTCAACGAATTTTTACCAGTGCAAAATTGTTGGCACTGTTAGGACTTATAGGCATTGGTTTTTTTGTTGGATATAAAGCCGGGTATTGGCATGATAATATGCAACTACCATTTTCTGGTTCGGGTATGGTGGATGCATCAACAAGTCCGGATATTAGTGTTGTAACATTATTAAGCGCAATAGGTGTTGCCTTAATTGGTTCTCTTTTTAGCAGCGATGCCTGGAACAATGTAACCTTTATTGCCGGCGAAGTAAAAGAGCCTCAAAGAAATATTCCACTGGGTTTATTAATTGGTGTTTTAATTGTAACGGTATTATATATTTTGGCCAACGTGGCTTATTTTATGCTGCTTCCGGCACTTGGTTCACCTGACGGAGCAACTGTTTTTGAAAAGGGAATTGCCTATGCGCAAAATGATAGGGTAGGCACTGCCGCCATGTTCGCTGTTTTTGGAGAGGTGTCGGCTTATATTATGGCCTTATTAATTATTATTTCAACGTTTGGTTGCAACAATGGTTTGATCTTATCCGGCTCGCGTTTATTTCAATCAATGGCCAAGGAAGGATTGTTTTTTAAGTCGGCAGCTTATATCAATAAAAATCATGTACCTTCAAAAGCCTTGTGGTTTCAGGCTATTTGGGCATCTGTTTTATGTTTGAGTGGTTCTTACGGTTCATTGCTGGATTATTGTACTTTTTCATCGTTGGTATTTTATATCGTAACTATTTCGGCTTTATTTTATTTGCGCAAAAAAGAACCTAATACACCTCGTCCGTATAAAGCCCTTGGTTACCCGGTGCTTCCGGCGTTATATATTATATTGGCTTCTGCTATTTGTATTGACCTTTTAATATTTAAAACGCTAAATACCGGTTTAGGTGTTTTAATTATGTTCCTTGGTATTCCAATTTTTTATATTTTTAAGATGCATAAAAATGGTGAGCAGCTTCCTAAATAATTATTTTGGATTTAACAAGCAACAGCGAAATGGTTTATTAGTACTCGCGCTAATTAGTTTTACTTTATTTTTAGTGCGTATTATCTATCCTTATTTTATTAGTCCCGGTAATATTACAATTCAAAACCTTCCATTGATCGAAAGAAAGTTAGATAGCTCTTATGAAAATTCAAATAAATATTTCTCAACTAATTTTTCTGAAAATAAAAATGCAGTAAACTTGTTTGTGTTTGATCCAAATACCGTTTCTTTTGATCAGCTTTTGCAATTAGGTTTTAAAGAAAAAACAGCAAAAACATTTTTAAAATTCAGGGATAAGGGTTTTGTATTTAAACAAAAAAAAGACCTTCAAAAAGTGTATGGCATCTCTGATAATTTTTACGGGCAACTGGAGCCTTATATTTTAATTGAGAATAAAGTTGCAAGCGAACAAAAAGCGCCTGCCAACGAAAATAGTGTTTCAACCGCAATAAAAAGTCAGACAAAAACAAAGGTCGAGTTAAATTCTGCTGACAGTCTTGCTTTAATTGAATTGAACGGCGTTGGTCCTTCATTCGCAAAACGCATTTTAAAATACCGGAGCATTTTGGGAGGATATACATCTATTGAACAATTAAAAGAAGTGTATGGCTTTACAGACGAACTTTACGAAAAAGTAAAACCTTTTGTAAGCGTTGATGGGGGCTCTGTTAAGAAGCTGGATCTGAATAGAGACGATTTTAAAACCATTAACAAACACCCTTATCTGAGTTACGAATTAACAAAAGCCCTGTTCGATTGGCGCAAAAAGACCGTCATTACGGCAATCAATTTAAGGGATATTATTAACGACGACGCTGTTTATAATAAACTGCTGCCGTACTTAGTATTTTAGTAAAAATTCGTAAATTTAACTACATTTACAAAACACGTTTTTTCAATACTCATGAGCGATAAACAAAGAACCATAAAAGGGCCTGTTTCCATTTCGGGCGTAGGTTTGCATACAGGGGCGCCTGTTTCAATAACTTTTAATCCTGCACCTGAAAACCATTGGTATAAATTTCAACGTACCGATCTTGACGGTGCACCAATTATTGAGGCAGATGCAGATCTTGCAGTAGATACTTCAAGAGGAACCACATTAGAGAAGAATGGCGCAAAAGTGCATACTACCGAACATGTGTTGGCAGCTTTAATGGGCCTTGGAATTGATAATTGTTTGATACAGGTTACCGGTCCTGAAATGCCTATCATGGATGGCAGCTCTTTAAAATTTATTGAACTTTTAGAAAAAGCAGGAATAGTTGAGCAGGAAGCAGAACGCGAATATTTTGAATTAACTGAGAATTTAACTTTTGAAGATTCGGTTAAAAAAGTAGAAATGTTAGCGGTGCCTCAGGATGAATTTCGCGTAACAGTGATGGTAGATTATGGAAGTGAAGTATTAGGAACACAACACGCATCTATGTATAACCTGCGTGAATTTAAATCGCAAATCGCGCCTTGCAGAACATTTGTTTTTTTACGCGAGTTAGAAGCATTATTGGCGCACAACTTAATTAAAGGTGGTGATCTTGATAATGCAATTGTTTTGGTGGATAGCGAATTACCCAAAGATAAATTAGATTATTTGCGCAAAGTATTTAATAAACCAAATGTAGAAGTTAAAGGCCGTGGCGTTTTAAATAATACAAAACTGCATTTTTATAATGAGCCTGCGCGTCATAAATTATTGGATATTGTTGGTGATCTTGCTTTGGTTGGAAAACCAATGAAGATACACGTTTTAGCAGCGCGTCCCGGTCACGCCGGAAATGTTGATTTTGCTAAAAAATTAAAAGCTCTTGCCAAAAAACAAAAACAGGAAAAAGATTATCCAAAAATTGATCTTAATAAACCTGCGCTTTTAAATATTACAGATATCATGAAAATTTTACCTCACCGTCAACCTATGTTGTTGGTAGATAAAATTATGGAGCTTTCTGCAGAACATGTTATTGGGGTAAAAAATGTAACCTTAAATGAAGAATTCTTCAAAGGTCATTTTCCTGATAATCCTGTAATGCCGGGTGTAATGTTGATCGAAGCCATGGCGCAATGCGGTGGTGTGTTGGTTTTAAAAACAGTTCCCGATCCTGAAAACTATTTAACCTATTTCATGAAAATTGATGGTGTTAAATTTAAGAAGATGGTTATTCCGGGGGATACAGTTGTTTTTAGTTTGGTATTAGTAACACCAATTCGCAGAGGTATTTGTCACATGCGCGGTGTTGCCTATGTAAATAACAAACCGGTAATGGAAGCCGAAATGATGGCACAAATAGTAAAAGTAAAAAATATTGAATCTAAAACTCCTGAACCGCAACTTACTTAATTTATGATTTCACCACTTGCAAACGTAAGTCCTAAAGCTAAGATAGGCAAAAACGTAACCATAGAAGCTTTTGCTACTGTTTACGAAGATGTTGAAATTGGTGACGATTGTTTTATTCATCCAAACGCTATAATTTATCCCGATACAATTATTGGCAGTGGTTGCAAAATTTTTCCTGGTGCTGTAATTGGTATTATTAATCAGGACTTAAAATACAAAGGCGAAAAGTCAAATACCGTTATTGGAAAAAATACGATCATCAGAGAATATGCTACTATTCATAAAGGTACTGCGGATCGTATGACCACCAAAGTTGGGGACAATTGTTTAATTATGTGTTACACACATTTAGGACACGATTGCGCTATTGGAAATAATGTTATTATTGCAAACAATGGTAGTTTAGCCGGACATATTACCGTAGAAGATTTTGTGATCATTGAAGGTGTTGTTGCTGCACAGCAATTTGTAAATATTGGGGCGCATTCATTTATTGCGGGCGCATCTTTAGTTAGAAAAAGTGTTCCCCCTTATTGCAGAGTTGCACGTGAGCCATTACAATTTATTGGTGTAAACACAATTGGTTTAGCGCGCAGAGGTTTTGACAAAGAACTTATTAAACAAATAGAAGATATTTACCGTATTATTTTTGTGCGTGGTCACAACGTTTCAAACGCTTTAGAAATTGTTGAGAACGAAATGCCCGACACTGCAGTGCGAAAACAAATTGTAGATTTTATCCGTAATCAAAAGGATGGCATCATTAAAGGAATTTAAAATATGCTATCCATTCAACTCAATCACCTAAGCAAAAAATTTAATAAAGAATGGATCTTTAAAGATCTTACTTACACAATTAACGCAGGCGATAAAGTTGTTGTTTTAGGAGGTAACGGTTCGGGTAAATCTACATTATTACAAGTAATAAGTGGTTTTATTACCGAGAATGAAGGCGAAGTTATTTATAAAAATAACGACAAGATCATTCCAATAGATAAAATAAAAAATTATATTTCATTCGCTTCTCCATACATACATTTAGTTGAAGAATTTACGTTGACTGAAATGATCGATCACACCAAGATCTTTAAACCTTTTGTAAAAGATCTTTCAACCGAACAGATAATAGAATTATTAGATCTTACCAAAGCCAGGAATAAATTAATAAAACAATTTAGCAGTGGTATGAAACAACGCTTAAAATTAGGCGTTGCTATTTTATGCGATACGCCTTTGTTGTTGTTGGATGAACCTGTTTCTAATCTTGATGCCAAAGCTATTGATTGGTATAAGGCGCTTATTAAGGATCATTCTCAAAACCGCACGGTTATTGTTGCTTCTAACGCCATTCAGGACGAATTTTTTATTTGCGATAAGCAATTGAACGTAGCAGATTTTAAACCCACCAAATAAGCTTTTGCGTTCCCATCACGTTTTTTTACTGTTCATGTAAGTATTTTACTTTCTGTAACTTTTAGTTTACCTATAACGTCTTTAACTATATCTTTAATACAATTATGGAATTAAAAATAACAAACCTCAGTAAAGTTTATCCGGGAGGATTAAAAGCTTTATCAAACGTAAATTTAGAAATATCGAACGGTATGTTTGGTTTATTGGGACCAAATGGCGCTGGCAAATCAAGTTTGATGCGCACCATTTCTACTTTGCAGGAACCCAGCGAAGGCACTATTTTTTTAGATGAGCTGGATGTTATAAATAACAAAGAAGAAATGCGTAAGGTGCTTGGTTATTTGCCACAGGATTTTGGCTTTTATCCCAAAGTAAGTGCAGATGATATGTTGCACCATTTTGCAATTTTAAAAGGCATCTCCAATAAAGCCGAGCGCAAAGAAGTGTGCGATGCGTTGTTGCACCAGACAAATTTATACGAAGTCCGTCATAGATATATTGGAGATTATAGCGGCGGCATGCGCCAGCGTTTTGGTATTGCACAGGCTTTGTTAGGTAACCCAAAAGTGGTTATTGTTGATGAGCCAACCGCGGGTTTGGATCCGCAGGAGAGAAACCGTTTTCATAATTTATTAAGCGAAGTAGGTGAGAATATTATTGTGATCCTTTCAACACATATTGTAGAAGATGTAAGTAATCTTTGTAATAAAATGGCCGTAATGAATTTAGGCCAGGTAATGTTTAATGGTAAAACCACCGAAGCATTAGATCTTTTAAAAGGAAAAATATACGAAGTAATTATAGCGAAGGAAGAATTGGCAGATTACCGTCAGCAACACAATGTCATTTCTACCCGCGTGGCAGAAGGAAAAATTGTGGTGCACGTTTTAAGCGACACGCTTCCTAACGCTAAATTCAAAGCTATTGAAGGAGACCTTGAAGACGTTTACTTCTCATATATAAACTCGAAATAAAAAAACATCCTATGTTTAAAGAAATTTTTGTTTACGAATTAAAACAATGGCTAAAAAGGCCGGGCGTTTATATTTATTTTGTGGTCTTTCTTGCCCTGGCATTTTTGCTGGGTGCAGCTATATCAGGCATGTTTAGCGGTGTTAATGCCGACACAAACTCTTATATTAATTCTGCCACAACTATTGCCGGTGTTTTAACCAGCTTTAATAGCGATTATTTATTTGGCTTAATTACGCTTTTAATTTGTGTGGCTTTAATGGCGGGTTGTGTGCAAAAAGACTTTCAATACAATTGTTTTTCTTTTTACTTCACAAAACCTATTACTAAATTCAGTTATTTATTTGGCAGGTTCAGCGCTTCTTTTTTATTAACGATTTTTGTTTTAACAGGAATTATTTTCGGGCTACTCATCGCTTATCTCTTAGCGAGTAATGAGAATGGGCAACTCGGCGAATTTAAATTCATGAATTTCTTTCAGCCGTTCATTTATTTTTTATTGCCTAATACTTTTTTTATTGGCTGTTTATTTTTTAGTTTGGTAACTTTTACACGCAACATGACAAGCGGTTATGTTGGCAGCCTTGTATTTATTGTTGTTGCAGGTATTTCAAGAAGCATTATTTCAGATATTGATAACAAAACGGTTGCCGCATTATTAGATCCATTTGGAGCGCAGGCTTTATCCTCAGTTACGGAGTACTGGACGCCTGCCGAAAATAATGTTCGTCTAATACCTTTTAACAGTTACATTTTGCTTAATCGTTTATTATGGATAGGTTTAGGTTTCTTGCTTTTATTTATAACCTATTACCGATTTGATTTTAATCAATTTTTAAATCCTGTAAGTATCTTTAAGCGCAAAACAAAAGAAACCAAATCGCAACCATCTAAAGCAATTCAGTCTATTGGGCATTTACCAAAAGTAACGCAGGTCTTTGATCGTAACCTTGTTATTGAACAATTGTTATTTTTAACCAAATTCGAATTTCTTAAGATCGCGAAGTCTGTTTTCTTTATCATTATTCTTGGCATATCGGTTCTTTTAGTTGTAGTTATCTCGCAATTCTCGGGTCTTATTTATGGCACCGAAACCTATCCCGTAACCTACATGCAAATTGAATTAGCCAGCGGAACGTTTAGTTTCTTTCAGATGATCATGATCATTTTTTATTCAGGTATTCTTATCTGGCGCGAAAAAGATAGTAAGATAGATGAGCTTATAGGTTCCACACCTGTAAAAAGCAGTACTTTATTTATTTCAAAATTCTTTTCATTATTATTTGTTTCTCTTGTTATAAATCTTGTTTGTGTTTTTACCTGTATCTGCCTTCAAAGCCTTAACGGTTACACAAAATTTGAGCTTGGTCTATATCTTACTGATGTTGTATTATTAAGAATATTTGGCATCTCATTATTGGTGGCATTAGGCCTTTCTCTGCAAGTATTCTTTAAGAACCGGTACATTGCTTTTTTTGTGATGGCATTCATTGTTCTTGGTTTGCCTTTAATATTAAGAGCGTTAGATTATGATAATGATCTGTACAGGTTTAACATTTCAGGTAACACTATGAAATATTCTGATATGAACGGACATGGAAACACATTGCCAAACTTTTTTGTTATGAAAGCATATTGGATAGGTTTGATGTTAGTGATATGCACTTTTGCAATTGCCATTTATCAAAGAGGTAAAGAACAGAGGTTTTCTACACGATGGAAACAAGGCTTAAAGAATTTTAAATTATCTTATAAGCTTACTATTGTTTTTGGATTACTTTGCTTTTTTGGATTCGGCTCAATTATTTATTACAATACCAGAGTACTAAATAAATATAAAAGTGAAAAAGAAAAAGAAAAACAACAAGCCGATTTTGAGATCGCCTATAAAAAGTATGAGAAAGAGTTACAGCCACGCGTTGTTGAATCAAATGTGAATGTAGATATTTTTCCGGATGAATTAGGAACAAAGATCAAAGGGTTTTATTATTTAAAAAACAAACACAACAAACCTTTATCTAAGATCTTTATAAATTTTAATTCAGAGATCGCCATAAAAGATTTTAAGTTTAGTGTTGCAAATAAAAAATTTGTAGATGATAAAGCAAATGGTTTTTATGGTTATGAATTAAACACACCATTAGCTGCCGGTGATTCAATAAAATTTGATTTCGATGTGGAGTATTTTCCAAAAAATTTCATCATGCAAACAGATGAAGAAATGGTTGTTAAGAATGGTTCGTTCTTTAATAGCCGTGTTTTACCTACAATTGGTTATGATCCAAGCTCGGAGCTTTCTGAGAATTCAACAAGAAAAAAATACAAGCTTTCGCCTAAGCCGCGTATGGCAAATATTACAGATACAGCTGCGTACGCAAATACATACATTACGCATGATGCTGATTGGATCCGTTTTCAATGCGTAGTTTCGACCAAAGAAGGACAAACAGCTATTGCACCCGGTTATTTATTAAAAGACTGGAAAGAGAACGGGCGCCATTATTTTCAATATAAAATGGATTCACCGATCTTAAATTTCTATTCTTTTCTGTCTGCAAAGTATGAAATTAAAAAGGATAAATGGATCGACCCATTAAATAAAACAAATACAGTTAATATAGAGATCTATTATACTAAAGGACATGAATACAACATTGAGCGTATGATAAAAGGCATAAAAAGATCGCTTGATTATTATACTAAAAATTTTAGTCCGTACCAGCATAAGCAGGTTCGTATATTGGAATTTCCGCGTTATCAAACTTTTGCACAATCGTTTCCAAATACAATTCCGTTCTCTGAAGGAATTGGTTTTATTGCAAAGGTAGATGAAGCCGATCCAAACAAAGTAGATTACCCGTTTTATGTTACCGCACATGAGGTAGCGCATCAATGGTGGGCGCACCAGGTAATTGGTGCCGAGGTTCAAGGTTGTACAGTAATGAGTGAAACGATGAGCCAGTATAGTGCCTTAATGGTAATGGAAAAAGAATACGGACAAGCATCGATGAGTAAATTTTTGCGTTACGAAATGAATTCATATTTAAAAGGACGCACCAGCGAAGGTAAAAAAGAAGTGCCTTTATTGTTGTGCGAGAACCAACAATATATTCATTACAATAAAGGCTCTGTAATTATGTATGCTTTAAAAGATTATTTAGGTGAGGACACTTTAAACGCAGCTTTACGCAGGTACGTAAAAAAGGTTGCTTTCCAGGAGCCGCCGTACACTACCTCATACCAGTTTTATGATTTCATTAAACAGGCCACGCCTGATAGTTTAAAAGAAACTGTAAAAGATATGTTCGAGCGCATTGTTGTGTATGATAACTCTGTAAAAAATTGGAGCTTCAAAAAAACCGGAGATGGTAAATTTAAAATTACCACAACAGTTTCTTGTATAAAAACACAAAGCGATAGTTTAGGAAAAGCAAAAGAAGTTGTTCCGAACAATTGGTTCGATATTGCTGTGTTTGCAAAAGGAAAAACAAATGCAAAACAATTAGGCGATGTGGTTTATATTAAGAAACATAAGATCAGTAATAAAGAGCAGGCAATAGAATTTATAGTTGACAAAGAACCCTTTATGGTTGGTATAGATCCCTACAATAAAATAATAGATAAAGAAACTGTAAATAATATTAAGGATGTTAATGGTAAAGATTCAGGAACCGCAGGCGATCCCATGAGTGGAGTGGTTGTTGAATCGGAATAAGACTTTAACCGAAAAAAATAAAAAAATCCCGGTTCACTTTTGAACCGGGATTTTTTTATTGAATAGAAGAAAAATTATTTCGCAATAATTAATTTCTCTGTATAAACTTTATTTCCTGAAGTTATTTTTACAAAATAAGTTCCAACCGGTAAAGTGGTAAGATCTAATTTTACTTTTTCTTCAGTTGTAGCATTGTTTTGAGAAGCAACTACTGCGCCTAAAATATTAACTACTTCAATTTTTGAATAGTCAGTTGTTGCAGGCTCTAATATAACAACGCCATCAGTACTTGGATTAGGGTATAATTTAATTTTTGCATTAATGTCATGAGAAATTGTTGGTAAACCAACACCTAATGACATTGTTGCAACACCATTAATAGTTAAAGTATCAATACGGAAAGTTCCTGTTCCGGCTTCTGCATTCCATCCATACATACGAATGTTAAAAGGCGTAAATTGATTGGCACAATTAGCAGGAAAAGTAACACCACACATATTATAAGTAGCAAAACCTGGAGCTCCAGTTACGGCATCATCATTCCAAAAGAATGTATTACCGCCCTGAATCGAAATTGGAATAGGACTATTAGTAGCTGCAACACTTTGTGGTGTATAAGAAGCAGCAATGTTTGCAGTGTAACCATCTTTGTTAGTTCTAACCGCCCAGTTGCGAACACCTGTGCCAGAACGGGTTGATCCAAACGACATGCTGTTAAGTGTAATAACATAATTTGGTTGAGGAGTAAGCGTTATTTGATAATATTTATTTAGATCGAGTGCTCCTGTAAACGTTGTATTGTTAGCATTAGTTGCTCCGGTTGCCCAGCCAACAAAAGAGAATACACCGTTGGTAGTTGAGCCTGTGCCTGTTCCTACTGCGGTAAAAGAACCAGAAGTAATGCCAGTAGCAGTTGGAGGAGTTGTAGGATCTACAGTTATTAATGCAGCAGTACCTTGTACAGCGCTAAATGGATAATACAATGAAAAGCTTTGCGCGTTAACCGCATTAACACCAGCAACAAACAATCCGATCGAAAGTAATTTTTTAATCATGGTAAATAGTTTTTAAATTTATACAAAATTAAGAATTTGTAATTTAATAAGGTTAAATGTATGTTAAATAAAGGCCTTGCACTTCTAATTTGTTTTTTTATCTTAATAATTCCTACTTTTTCTCAAACAGAAAAGGACGGACTTGTTAAATGGTTAACATTTAAAGAGGCTCAGGAAAAAAACAAACAGCTTCAAAAACCATTTTTAGTGGATATATATACCGATTGGTGTGGCTGGTGTAAACATATGATGAAGACCACCTACTCAAATCCTAATATCGCGGGCTATATTAATGCTAATTTTTACCCAGTAAAGTTTGATGCTGAAACTAAGGATACCGTAGAGTATAACGGTAAGATCTATAAGCCTACATCCCGTGAACCTAAGACCCCACATGAACTAGCAATAAAATTTTTGGGCAACAGTCTTAGTTATCCTTCCACCATGTTCATCACAAATAATTTTGAATATAATTTGTTAACACAAGGTTTTTTGGAAGATAAAAAAATAGAGCCTGTTTTGGTCTTTATGGTTGAAAATGCCTGGAGAACCGCTCCCTTTGATGAATTTAACAAACACTTTAACAACGCTTTTGTAGACACCACTTTTGTAAAAGGAAAAATTAACATTTATAATGTTAAAGAACTCGAAGAACTTCAAAAAAAGAAACCTAAAAAAGTTTTAATAAACATTGGCACAGCTTTTTGCAACACCTGTAGAGTTATGACCAAAACCAGTTTTGTTGACACAAGCCTTGCTAATTATTTAAATAAGAATTTTTATTTTGTTAATTTTGACGCTGAATCAACCGATACTGTTTTGTTTAAGAACAATAAATATTATAAGCAACTGGTAAATAATTATCCGTTACACAATTTAGCGATAAAGTTAACTAACAATAAATTTTCTTTACCAGCGCTTTGTATATTGGATGAAAAACTTGACCCTGTTGATGTTTTAAATTTTTACCAATCGTCCGAACAGCTAAAACCCATTTTATATTTTATTGGCAGCAATACTTATAAAACAAAACCCTGGGCCGATTTTATTAAAGAGTACAGCTTACACCCGGTTAACTTAAATAGAAAATGAAATCTGCTACCATACATCATTTAAATACCGGTTTAATAATTCTTTCCTGTATTGTTGCGTTCTTTATTCCCTTCGAATTATTTTTATTCTCGTATGGAATTTTAGGGCCACTACATTACTTAACTGAAATAGGCTGGCTTCACAAAAAAAATTATTTCACTAAAGGCAAATACGATTTTGTTTTTTTAGGAGTAGCCTGCGTTATTTTAGTGTATTGGAATTATAACCCGCCAAAAAATTATGGTTTAACGGCTGATATTATTTTGTTTAGCTTGTTATCTTGTATTGCTTTTGTGTTTATCAAAGATTGGTTGTACCGTTTTGTAATTATAGCCCTTGCCTTGGTATTTATTGGCTTTTTAAATAACTCGCCCATGTTCTTTACCTGGGTAGCAGTTTTTTTACCAACCATTATTCATGTATTTATTTTTACCTGGGCGTTTATGCTTTACGGTGTTTTAAAAGAAAGATCCTGGGCAGGGTTAATTTCAATACTCGTTTTAATTGCCTGTTCTATTATAATTATTGTTGTGCAACCGGGTAATTTATTTTACCAGGTGAGCGATTATTCACAAAAAAGTTATACCCAATTTGGCGAGTTAAATTACCGACTCATTAACTTCTTTAATATGGATCAGTTAACCAACATTAAACAAATTTTTACTACTAACGCAGGTTTTGTTATAATGCGTTTTATTGCGTTTGCATATACCTATCATTACCTTAACTGGTTCTCAAAAACGTCGGTCATTAAGTGGCATATGGTTCCTAAAAAAGTATTAATGGCAACTATCGGGGCATGGCTACTTTCCATTTCTTTATATATTTATGACTATAATTTAGGCTTACAAGTGCTCTTCTTTTTAAGCTTTTTACATGTGTTCTTAGAATTCCCTTTAAATATTGTTTCCTTTACTGGAATTGGAAAGGAACTAGCTTCCTTAGGTAAAAAGGCCTGACTTTAGTTTTAAACATACATTTCTACTAGATAAAACTATTCTTTCACTCATTTACTTTTATTAATATTAGACCGATTCAATTTGGTTTATTATTTTTACCTCTCAATGAGAATTTATTTTGTAATCATTTTTTGTCTTATCTTAAGAGGCCTTTCTTCACAAAATATAGGCGGTGTAATTAATAATTATGCTGCTGTTACAGGCGTAGCGGGTTCAAATATCACCGTTACATCTGCGGTTGGTTTTGCTGTTGGTGATCAGATCATGATTATTCAAATGCAGGGCGCTTCGGTAGTTACAGCTAACAACGCAACTTTCGGGAATATTACCGCCATGGGTGGCGCGGGTGTTTATGAGTATAAAGATATTACTGGTATAGCTGGAAATGTTATTACGGTTAATGCCGCACTTGCAAACACTTATAATACTGCTACCGGATCTACACAAATTGTGCGTATACCAAAGTATTGCCAAGCCACTGTTACCACTACACTTAGCTGTACGCCCTGGAATGGTACAATTGGCGGGATCTTAGCTTTTGAAGCGGGAACACTTACCTTAAATTCTGATATTGATGTAACTGCCCGTGGTTTTAGAGGCGGAAATTTTGCAACTAGTGGATTTTGCTGTAACAATGGAAATTTTGTCGGAGCGTTTAATGCGGGTGGAGGCCAAAAAGGAGAAAGTATTTCGAGATGGATAGTTGGACAGGATGGTTTGAAAGGCAAGCAGGCTAATGGCGGTGGAGCGTCTAATTGCGGTAATTCAGGCGGTGGCGGTGGCGGTAATGCCGGCGCCGGTGGTTTGGGCGGGCATGAATACAATGGTTGTGGTGTTACAAATGAACGCGGGATTGGGGGATTAAATTTAGCTTCTTCTTTTGCTGCTTTATTTTTAGGTGGCGGTGGTGGCGGTGGTTTTAGGGATAACGGACAAACTGCAACAGCCGGCGCTATAGGCGGTGGAATTGCGTACATAAAAGCAAATCAAATAATTGGTAATAATAGATTTGTTGCCGCGCGTGGCGGTAGTGTTACAATTATTGCTAACGATGAAGGTTCTGGCGGTGGCGGCGCAGGAGGTACAATTTTTATTGAGTGTAATAATTATGTAGGAAATTTAACGGTTAATACCAGCGGCGGTAGCGGCGGCAGAAACAACAATACCATTTTTGCAGGAAACTGTCATGGGCCTGGCGGCGGCGGCGGCGGCGGGCTTTATGCTTTTAGCGGAGCGGCCATTCCGGGCGGCGTTACTTATATTACTACTGGCGGTCCTGCAGGAACAGTTATGAATCCTGCCAGCACTTGTTTTAATACTACATTCGGCGCAGCAGCAGGAACTAATGGATCATTCTTACCTAATTTGCCCAGTCCTGCATTACCATATAGCGCACTACCTGTTACTATTGCAGGAAACAATACACTTTGTAGCGGACAACAAACAACATTAACAGCAAGTTCAACTGCAACCACTATTGTTACATTTACCTGGAACACTGGACCAACAACAGCATCTATTTCATTAGCTCCGGCAGCCACAACAATTTATACGGTTACGGCATCTAACGTTGCATGTACATCTACTCAAACCGTTCAAATTACAGTTAATACTACGCCAACCATTAATTCAGTTACTAATAACGGACCGGTATGCCTGGGCACAGCAGTGAATTTTCTTACTAATGCTACTACGGCGGGTATAGTTACCTATTCATGGACAGGACCAAACGGGTTTACTTCAAATGTTCAAAACCCTTCTCTGCCAAGCGCACAACCAATAAATTCCGGTACCTATTCGGTTACGGTAACAAATACCTTCCCTGGTGGTTCGTGTAATACTACAAGTACCACAACGGTTGGCATTGTGCCGACTGGTACTGTAACTGCTACACCTAATTTTACCTTGTGTCAGGGAACAGGCTTAAACCTTGTAGCTAACGCTAATCCTGCGCCAACCTCTTATTCGTGGACGGGCCCTGGCCCTTTTAATTCTGGACAACAAAATCCAACAATAAATAATATGATGCCTGCCAATGCGGGAGTATATAATGTAACAGCCTATTATACCAGTCCTGCAACAACATTGGTTTGTACATCAACAGCTGCGTCTAACGTTCAGGTGGTTGGTACGGCGCCAAACGTTGTAGCAGCAAATCCAAATAATGTTTGTCAGTATGCCAATACTAATCTTACAGCCAATGCTCCCGGAGCAGTAGGGTATTCTTGGTTTGGCCCAAATAACTTCAGTTCTAATCAAGCCGCTTCTGCTATCAACAATATTCAACCAGCCTCTGCGGGGATCTATTTTTCTACAGCAACTTTTGCAATAGGAACTGTAAGCTGTACAACAACAGGCTCTACACAAATAAACGTGGTACCTGTAAACCCTGTAATTGTAACGCCCACGGTTGCCACCTGCCAGCCGGGTAATGCCCAGCTCTCAGCTAGTTCCAATGGCGCTATGGGCTATTCATGGACGGGGCCAAACAGTTTTACCTCAACGGCACAAAACCCACTCTTGTTTGCCCCTACACCAGCGGCAACGGGAATTTACATAGTAACAACATCCTATAACAATGGGCAGTTAACCTGCTTTAATACAAACTCTGTGCAATTAACGGTTTATCCAAAACTCACATTTACCTTAGATGCTTATAAACAAATGTGTTATAACACCTTGTTAAATGTACCAGGCCCCGCAGGAGCAACTTCTTATACATGGACCAGCTCAACAGGCTTTACCTCCAACTCACAAAACTTAACTATTCCGGGCATTCAACCAAACCAATCAGGAACCTATACATTAAATGTTTCGTTAGGGCCTTGTACCACTAGTCAACACATACAAATAGATGTATTAACACCATTAGCCTTTACACTAACGCCGCAAAGCAGAACTATTTGCAGGGGAGATAGTGTTGCCTTAATAGCAGGCTCAACAGGGGGTAGTCAAAATTATGCTTATGTATGGACCCCGGGCTCATTCCTAGGATCACCAACGGGAAGCGTACAATATGGCCACCCTTTAGGAACAACGATCTATAACCTGGCAGGTTACGATATTGCTTGTCCTAATTATACAGTATTTCACACCTTTACAATACAGGTAAACCAACCCCCGGTACCGAATTTGCAATTAGACAAAGCACAAGGCTGCGAACCGTTATGTTTATTTTATAATACTAAAACACAAAACGAATCGGCAATTACCACATATGATTTTGGCGGCAATAACATTATGCAATCAGATAGTTTTACTTATTGCTTAAATGAACCCGGAACGTACAACTTAAAAATAACTTCACTGGGAAAAAATGGTTGCAAAGGCACCTATGAATTACCAATGCCAATAGTAGTGTGGCCAAAACCACGCACAGACTTTAACTGGACCCCCGATGTTGTAACAACGAGCAACAATCAAATTACTTTTAACCCAATGTCACAATACGGTCCAATAACAAGTATGAACTGGATGTTCTCAGGAACGGGTATTAATGGTTATGATTCTACCAATGTAAAGAACCCACAACGTACTTTTGAGACAGCAGGCAAATACCCGATCATGCTTATTCAAAGAACCGACAAAGGTTGTGTTGACTCAGTAATAAAGATAATTGAGGTGATGGAAGACATGAATGTGTTTATCCCCAACTCATTTACACCAAATGGTGATGGATTGAACGATATATTTAATGTAAAAGGTCTTGGCTTTAAAACAGAAGGCTTTAGCATGGAAGTATTTGACCGTTGGGGCCACTCGATGTTCTTTAGTAAAGATGTGACCAAGGGCTGGGATGGAACAGTTAAAGGTCAGCCAGCCCAGGATGGGGTTTATATCTATAAGATCCGCGCTGTGGGTGTTAATGGCGAGGG
>JAUXSA010000075.1 GCA_030681615.1 Bacteroidota bacterium | reverse complement strand
GCTCCCGCTGTTATCACCGCACCCGCCGGAGCTGTCCATGTATACGTCTGACCCCCTACATTGGGTGTACTCAAATTAATAATCTTATTAACACACGTTACGCTTCCTGTTGTTGATGGCGAGTTCGTTACTGTTGTGTTTGGTGCTGCAATAACAGTGCTGGTTCCAGCCGAACAACCATTGGCTATTGATGTCACTGTCATGCTATACGTTCCGCCTGCATTAATTAATGGTGTTGCTGTAGCTCCGCCCGAAACAATACCCGGGCCTGTCCATGCATAAGTAACACCACTTCCGGGAGTACCGGTTAAATTTATAGAGGGGTTACTGCAATTTAAAACTGTTGCACTTGTAACACCCGGAATAGGAAGAACAGTGTTAATAGGCACACTAACGGTTGCCACATTGGTAGATGTACAACCAGCAGCCGAAGTTACAGTTAATGAAAAAGGTCCAGCCTGGTTAACTACCGGATTAGCCGTTGCGCCCCCACTCACAATACCGGTGCCACTCCATACATAGGTACCGCCGCCTGAGCCGTTCAAGGCCTGCGTTGGATTTGCACAAGTTATCGAAGCGGGGGTTGTTCCTGCATTTGCTGTTGGTAATGGATTTACTGTAATTGTTTTCGTGATGATCTCAGTACAAAAACCTGATGAGATCGTTGCTGTGTAAGCTGTAGTTAAAGCAGGAGATACGGTAATACCTGCTGTGTTAGGCCCTGTACTCCAGGTATAACTAGGAGAGGATCCGGCCGCGACCGCTGTTAAGTTTGTACTCTGCCCATTACAAATTGTATTGCTTGAAACATTGACGGTTGATATCGCGACCCCGGAGGACGCACTAACCGTATAGTCGCAGGCATTACCGGCAAAACCATCTATCATAATGTAATAGGTATTACCGGGGACAAAGGAACCATAACTCAGTGTCATGACGGGTGCATAAACCGCTTGCGACTGACAGGTTAGTAATGTAAATGCCGAACAGTTAGGCGTGCTATAAATACCTGCCTGTAAGCCTTGAGTAGGAGATGAACAATTTTGTACAGCAATATTAATATTTGCAGTTGCAGAATTAGGAATGAATTTTATCCATGAGTTATTCTCGATCGATCCGGATGCGCCACAAAAAGCACCTCCAAGATTAACAGCTAAATTAGCATTATCAGGCGTGTACCAACCGTTGGTTGCGCCGCAATATCCATTTAAATCGCAAATTGGAACAGCAGAAGCGCACACATCACTGGCAGGTAAATTACCGGCGCAGTTTTGAGGCTGACAACCTAAAATTGCAAACCAACCCCAATCGTTTACTACACCATCCGATTTCCAGTTTATTGTTAAGTAAGCACCTGTAGATTGTAAACTAAAAGGGGCAACAATATTTCCCGAAAGGGTTGCTAATGTTGGGCTGCCAACAGAGGGCCCATTTATAACGGTTAAAAAGTCGAAACCAGCTTCCGTATAAAACACATCACTAGTTGGAAAACCGGCTAAGTCTAATTTCAAGAAACTTAATTTTAACGGGATCAATGGATTACCTGAATAAAAAGTAACAGTATAGTTCTCGTTATTACAATAGCCCGCGTACCCAAAAGCAGCACAGTTCCAGGTGGGAAGAACGTTTCCTTTACAAGTTGTAATAGTTTGTGTATTGTATGTGTCCATATAATAATCCTGAGCCTTTAAACCCATTGAACACACAACTAAAATTAATAATACGTAGATCTTTTTCATGGACAATTTTTTCTTGTTTTATTCTTTTATCGTTTAGAGAAATTCTGTTATTTAATACGATCGATCTTTTTTACCTCTTCTTTTTTATAGTGTTTGTAGTTACTTGCAAGGTCTTGCGAAGACATAGTTTGGTTCTTATAAACTATTGAATAGATCTCTATTTGCTTTAAGAACAGCTCAAAATCCTTTAGGCTGGCTTTATTGTTAGATCTTAGTGATATGTTTGCTGCATTCTTCTCAGCAAAAAATTCGTTCTTAATAACAAACTGATCTTTAGCGTTCATTTTAACTACTAATTCGTCCAATCCGCTTTTTGTGATGCCTGTTAAGAACAAACCTGCATTTATAGAAGCGTTAGATGAATCGATCATTTTAACTTCTGTTTTAAAATTTTGCCCAAAAGAAATACTACTGTTAAAAATTAAGAGTAGTGTAGCAACGGCTGAGAAAGAAAATTTCATTGTTGTTTTTTTACGTTTGAATTACGAAAATAGTAAAAAAAACGTATTAATAGCGTCTAAAAAGTGTTTAGTGGCGGCCTAATTCAATTTAGCGAGCAATTTTAACAAGTTGGGGAATATTATCTACTCTTTAAAATGAATTTTCTCAGTGTATTAAGAGCATAATTGCTGGTCATAATAATATTACGCTGCCTGTTATCACCAAATAAAAATTTAAAAGCAAGCGTCTTTTCTTTGGAAGCTACTGCAATCCAAACTGTTCCCACAGGTTTATCGGCTGTACCGCCCGTTGGACCAGCAATTCCGGAAACCGATAAAGCAAAATCGCTCCCGAATTTTTTTAGTGCATTTTGGGCCAATTGTTCTACACATTCTTTGCTCACCGCACCAACTGTATCAAATAGCGCGTTATCCACCTCTAAAAGATCGTGTTTAGCTTTGTTTGTGTATGGAATTATTGCGCCTTTAAAGATCTCAGATGCGCCTGCAATGCCTGTAAACATGGAGGAAATATAACCGCCGGTACAACTCTCCGCAAGGGCCAAAGTCTGTTTTTTTTCACGCAATAACTGACTAACTACTTCAGCTAAAGAAGGCGTTTCTTCGCCATAATTTTCGTAACCAAAAATGTAAGTATCAATTATTTTATTTAATTTTTCTATTTCAGAATCAATACTCTTTTTTAGAGTTTCTTTATCCAAACCGGTTGAAGAAAGCCTTAATCGTACCACCCCAGGTTGGGGCAAATAGGCCAACTTAATATTACTGTTAATCAAATTATCTTCCCAGCTCTCTATCATTTCCGACAAAGCACTTTCGCCAATGCCATTTGTAAGAACCGTTTTATGATAAATATGCGGTAAATTATTTTCTTTTTTTATTTTCGGTAAAATGCTCTCTGTCATCATAGCCTTCATTTCATAAGGCACACCGGGCATGCTTATAAAAACTGTTCTGTCTTTTTTCATCCACATACCTGGCGCAGTACCATTTGGATTATGAATGACAGTACAACCTTTTGGTATCAAGGCCTGGTTGCGGTTAATTTCGGTAACCTCTTTACCGCGTTTTATAAAAAAAGAAGAAACATATTCTAATACTTTTTCATCCATCACCAACTCTGCATTAAAATAGTTTGAGAAAGTTTTTTTAGTGATGTCATCTTTTGTGGGGCCTAAGCCGCCGGTAATAAAAACAAGATCGGCACGCGCGGCAGCATTATCAAAAGCATTTACAATAGCAGCTTCATCATCGGCAACGCTTGCCATGTGCACAATTTTGATCCCAATCAAATTAAGTTCCTGCGCTATCCAAACTGAGTTTGTATTTGTGATCTGGCCAATTAAGATCTCGTCGCCAATGGTTAGAATTTCTGCCCTCATAATTAAATGTAAAGAAAATTATATTTCACAAATTTTAAAACCATCCATACAAGCAATAGTTTATATTTGCTATAAATTTATCAAAATAACTTACACTAAATATCAAATATGAAAAAACTAATTTTATTTAGCTTCGTTCTGTTTTCGTTTTCTGTTTCATCGCAAAGCATGATGGAAAAATTAAAACAAAAAAAAGATAGTATTGAAAAAGCTGCCAGGGAAAAAGCTAATGCTGTTGTTTCTGGAACTACTGCTCCGGCTTTAACTAACGAAGAAGTAATTAAAGGATTAAAAGAAGCATTAACGGTTGGCACAAATAACTCTTCGGGTGTTGCCAGTAAATTAGATGGCTTTTATAAGAACCCAAAAATCTTTATTCCATGGCCGGAAGAAGCCAAGGACATGAAAGTAAAGCTGACTAAAATGGGTATGAGCAAAAAAATTGCAGAGTTTGAAACCAGTTTGAACCGTGCCGCAGAAGAAGCCGCTTTAAAAGCTGCGCCTGTTTTTATTGATGCTATTACCAACATGAGTTTATCTGACGGTTTCGCTATTTTAAAAGGTGTTGATACAGCAGCTACAAATTATTTACGCAAAACAACGTACACGCCTTTAAAAGCTAAATTTTTACCGGTGGTAAAAGAAGCCGTTGCAAAAGTAAAAGTGACGAGTTATTGGAAACCACTTGCAACAGCATATAACAAATTACCAGGCGTTAAAAAACAAAATCCCGATCTTGATGAATATGTAACCAACAAAGCTATTAACGGTTTAATGTTATTGATAGCGGAAGAAGAAATTAAAATTCGTAAAGATCCTATTGCGCGTGTTACCGATCTATTGAAAAAAGTATTTGGGCAACAGAAATAATACAAAACGGATACAGGACGCAAGACAAAAGACAAATCGAATTCTATGATGAATAATTTTTATATTCTTTTTATTGTCGCCTTATTAACTTCATGTTCGCAAAAAGCTGAAGAAGTTTCTGTAACCGCTTTAACTGATACTGCCATTGTTAATTTAGATACAGCAGCGGCAGTTAAAACAGAAACTGAGCTGGTCGTTAAACAAGATTCAGAAAAAGAAGAAGAGGGTGAATTTGCAACTTATTTTATAGTAATTGCCGACACCGGCAAAGATTATTATTTTTTGGATAAAGAATTATTCATGCTCAATAAAAAACTGAAATTAAAGATTGACAGCATGGAACGTATTTATAATAAAAAGAAGAACCTTATTGCATTACCTGAGAACCACGAAGATGAAATTTATGCCGGCGAATATTATCCGCGACGTCATCCATCAACAGAGCTAAGCCTTGAATATTTAAACTTTTATAAAGAAAAAGCGCCTGAAAAAACAATTGCATTAGTTGCCGGTATTTTTGGAACAAAAGAAGAAGGCGAGAAAGTTACCGCCTCAATTAAAAGCTTAATGCCAAATGCTCATGTATTAAAAGCAAGGGTATTTATTGGTTGTATGCATTAGGTAAAGGGATTTAGGACGCATGACTAAAGACAAACCCTAAATAAATCAACCCCACTTTTCCAAAACCCCACCCTTCTTAAAAAAACGTTCTATACTTTTTTCTGTTTCGGGTAAAATTTTTAATTCAGGTGCGTGGTGCGGTTTTTTACGCGCATCAATGATCATGGGTCCTTTACAGCCCCAGTGTTTATTTTCGGTTAGCTCCTCTACTCCATAAATATCATGGCTTGGGTTGCTTCTTGTATAAGTTATCCAAACGTAATCATTTAAATTTTTCGGGTTGGCTGTAAATACAAAATCATTATAAATAACTATTTGCACAATGCCGGCAAATTCATTTTTATTTTCGCCGATGAAAGAAGATAATTTTTGAATTTCTTTTTTTGCGTTCTCGTAATTCGAGAATTTATTCATTTCTAATCCAATTACACCTTCCGTTAAAACAACAGCGTTCGAAATAAAGTCAGCAGAAGAAATGGACTTTGGAACTTCGTTACTCAACTCTCTTTTTTTATCGCCGTAAGTAGCAACAATTAATTTACTTCCTTCGTTTATCCCGTCGCCACTGTAATCCAGGGTATCAATCGTTGTTTTGGTTTGAAAGTGAAGATCGCGCGTAAGATCAATTCGTTCAAAAACATGTTTAAAAAATGCACGAATATCATGGCAATTTATTTCTTTATTTTCATCGCCACTAATAAATAAATATTTTGCCAAACTTAATTGTCCTGTTCCTAAAATTCGGTTTGCCTGCGTTAATAATTCTTGTGGACGTTTATTTTTTAAATACGGCGTGTAACGTTCGCTGCCAACTGCTAATAATAAAGGATGCACTCCTGCTGCGTCAACCGCATGCACTTCTTTCACACCCGGTATCTCATTTGGAATGGCACTGCCGCTAATTTCATGAATGAGTGCGCCAAAAGCTGTGTCTTCCTGCGGTGGTCTGCCCACAACCGTAAACGGCCAAATGGCATTTCCTTTTGCATACACTTTACTTACTTTCATTAAAGGAAAATCGTGCGCCAAACTATAATAACCTAAGTGATCGCCAAACGGTCCTTCAGGTTTATTTTCGTTCGGAAAAACTTCGCCGGTAATTACAAAATCCGCATCTAACGAAATACAAAAACCATTTTCGTATGCATACCTAAATCTTCTTCCGCCAATGGCGCCGGCAAAAGTTAACTCGCTTATTCCTTCGGGCAAAGGCATAACGGCTGCTAAAGAATGCGCCGGTGGTCCGCCTACAAAAATACTTACCTTAAGAGGAACATTTTTTTTGTTTGTCTTATTTTGGTGGATACCAATACCACGATGTAATTGATAATGTAAACCTATCTCTTTATTTAATTCGTAATTATTACCGTTCAATTGTATGCGATACATACCAACATTAGAATTCATCACTCCCGGCTTATCAAGATCTTCAGAATACACTTGCGGCAATGTTACAAAAGCACCACCATCCATTGGCCAGTGTTTTATTAATGGCAGGTCTGAAATTTTTATTTCTTTAAACCCTGCCGAAGAAAAAGAGCCTTTTTTTGGTAAAGCCTTAATAGCAGAAA
Organism: Bacteroidota bacterium; assembly: GCA_030681615.1. GTDB lineage: Bacteria > Bacteroidota > Bacteroidia > B-17B0 > Aurantibacillaceae > Aurantibacillus. The sequence continues at coordinate 10,653 of JAUXSA010000075.1, read as the reverse complement.
TACCGGTGCCAATAAATTTTAACGGACTTTTTAATGCGGCAATTGGATTGTTGCGTAACAACACCATTTTTTGCACTTTCTCAAAAGTATCTTTGAACATAAATTGGCTACGCTCTAACGTGCCAAATAAATTACTTACTGCTTTGTATTTTGATCCTTTTACATTCTCAAATAAAATAGCGGGCCCGCCTTTTTCGAAGATCTTTAAATGAATGGCTGCCATCTCCAGGTTAGGATCCACCTCTTCTTTTATCCTTATTAACTTCCCGTTTTTTTCGAGATCATTAATGCATTCCTCTAAATTCTTATAGCTCATATATATTAAACCAAATTAATGGCAGGATGTTTTATATTGCAAGATATATTCTTGTTTGCTGGAATTTCTTATAGAACTCCGGCGTTTTTGAATTGAACCTGATGCCAAAGGTAAAATTACCCGTAATTGAATTGTTTAAGAGTCCAACAAATTTGCTGTTATAAATAGAAAAATCGCTTATGCTTGAGCCGATAATATAAAAATGTTTAAAGTTCATGCCAACCGAGAATCTACCGTCACCCGACCAGGACACATAGGATAAAGGTGAGGTTGTATTTCCATAACGGTAAGTACGCCATTGTTGTTCGGGCCCAATAATAAACAAACCACTTACAAAAAGCGTTTTAAAAAGAACAATGGTTGCTGCAGCTCCAACATTTGCAGATATGCCAACTACTTTTAAACCATTCATGTTTCCATAATCACCGTAAAAAGGGCGCGATGGCAAAGGAAAAAATGAACTATCGCTCCGTAAATTATTATAACTAACGCTTCCACCGAGTACCCATGTAGCTGCTGATCTTATTTGACGGTAACCGCAGGCATAACCCGACCTGAATGCAAATTTTTTGTGATTAGTAAAATATAAAAATTTACTTCTAAATAAAGTGTTCTCTAAATTTGGTTGTTGAAAATAGACACCGGTTCTTTTAAACGCGGTATCATACTTTGCAGTATTTTTATCATAAAAACCTTTAAAATATCTGAAAGAATTTTCCAGAAACCAAATATTGCCGCCTATATTAAAATTTGATGTGAACGTTTTTGTATTTCCCTTGCCTTCGCTCTGGCTTGGCGGCTTGGTTCTTAATCCAAGAGACAAACTGAATTTATCGTAATTAACTTCGATGCCACTAATTAATCTTGACTCGGCGAAATAATCATTTGTTGATATGCCTAATGAATCTTTTTCTTTGAATTGTTGAAATTCGTTATTAAAATTTCGGTATGATTGAAAATAACCAACAATTAAACGTGAGTTATATTTTTGATATTTTGTGGTGTCCCACATAGCGTGCTTACGCGCTTTTCTTAAATTAGCAGAATCGGCTTTAAAAAGTCCTTGTGCAAAGGTTGAAAATGTAAGCAATAAACAAATCGAAATTAACGGTAAGTTTTTCATTTTTTATTTAGCTTTGTGAAGATATAAATTTTTATTGTATGTTGCATTTTTTAGAAGTTTCGGATGAAATAAATAAATTAATTCCTACTGTTGAGGGCGTTAAGGAGAAAATAGTTGAAGACCATCACAAATTACAGGGCTATTTTGACAATTTTGTTTCGGCTGTTATTAGCTATACCCCAAAGGTGGTCTCTGCTATAATGGTCTTATTAATTGGGCTTTGGATAATTAGCCGCCTGGCTAAAATTGCCGAAAAAGCTATGACCAGACGTCAACTGGAAGTAAGCTTAAGAACATTTTTAAAGAGTTTGTTAAGCATTGGTTTAAAAATTATTTTAATTGTTACAGTTGCCGGCATGCTGGGTATTGGTACGGCAAGCTTTGTGACTATTTTAGGTGCGGCCGGCCTTGCTGTTGGTTTAGCCTTACAGGGTTCGCTATCAAATTTTGCAGGAGGGGTTTTAATTTTAATATTTAAACCTTTTAAAGTATCTGACACTATTGAAGCCGGTGGACAAGTTGGCGAGGTAAGAGAAATTCAGATCTTTAATACCATTTTATTAACAGCAGATCATAAAACGGTAATTTTACCAAACGGACCACTGTCAAATGGAACGATCGTAAATATTTCACGTTATGGCGATCTGAGACTTGAAATAAATTTAGCTGTTAGCAGCGAAAATAATTTAACCCTGGTTAAACAGGTTATTATGGAAGTATTAAAACAGAACGAAAAAATATTGGCTACCCCCGAACCTGGAATTTTTATTGGCAAAAGCGTCGATGGTGCCGTAAATATAACTGTAAGGCCATATTGTAATCCGGTAGACGGTCCGCAATTAACAAGTGATATATATGATGATGTTAAATCGGCATTTGAAAGAAATAAGATCACCGCTCCAATTCAACATAGGGTGATTCACACCGTTAATTAAAGTTTATGGAAATTTCTGAAGCGCAAAAACTGGTTGACGATTGGATAAAAAAATATGGCGTGCGTTATTATAACGAATTAACCAACATGGCCATCTTAACCGAAGAGGTTGGTGAAGTAGCGCGGATAATGGCCCGCCGCTATGGTGAGCAAAGTGAAAAAGAAAGCGACAAACAAAAAAAATTAGATGATGAGATAGCGGACGTGCTGTTTGTTTTAATTTGCATTGCCAATCAAACGGGAATTAATTTAGATGAGGCTTTGAGGAAAAACTTAGAGAAAAAAACTGATCGCGATTCGGAAAGGCATTTGAATAACGAGAAATTAAAATAAAAATAGCCACAGATTTCGCTGATTACGCAGAAAATAAGGATAACACAACTAACGAAAAAAAATCCGTGAGATCTGTGAAATCTGCGGCTTAAATACTACGCATTAATAAAACAAATTTGCATTAGAAAAAATATTCCAATACAAAACAGGTCTTTTTACTTTTTGTCCTTCTTTAAATAAATACTGCTGCCCTTCTGCATCTATCATTGGAATATGACAATTGTGTGTTTTGTTTAATTTTTTTGGAACAAAACGCATGTTATGAATGAACCTGTTTTGCACTGCATTCCTTACCTGTTCTGCATCCACTCCAATATTTGCCTGCACATTCTGCGAAAAGCCCATATTATATTTAAACTGCGCGCTTAATAAACCGTGAGAAATATTTGAGTAAACACCCTCCGTAGTATCCATATAACATTTGGTATAAATTTTACGGTGGTCAATATCAATGCTTCTTCCCATTTTGCCTGTCCACATAGTGCAATTGATGGCTGCCTGAAAAACATCTTTGTATTGATACTGAATTAAAAAAGCACCGGTCCTGAAGCGGTCCAAAATTGGTTTTGCTAAAATATCATTTTCGGTAATAAAACTAATGTTGCCAAATTGAAAAGCAGCAATACCTGTAACCTGTTTGGTTTTAATTTTATCGAGATAGTAATTATACGAATAAGCAACCGAGTTCTTATATCCTGTTTGATTGGAAACGGAATTAATAAAAGGATTATTAAATGTTTGTTTGCCTCCATAACCCAAACCAATTCCCTGTGCCAAAACCATTTCGTTATAAATAATTTTTGGCCCAAGGTTCTTAAAACTAAAATACATCCGTATTTCAGAATTAGTTTGAAAGATACTGTTTACATAAAAAAAATTAAAATTTAAACCCAACCTTTGAAAGTGAGTTCCAAAAGCAAAATTAGCACTGATATTAAATCCGATATTTTTATTTTGATAGACCATTTCCTGCGCAATGGAAGTTCTAAAAAAAATACAAAGGAATAAGGTCGTTACAGACCTGGCTATGTTATTGTTTATGCTCACTTATCTTTTCGCGAAGAATTTGCGGTGTTAAACTTAAACCCGACACTATGATATGAGCCTTGTGGTAATAGTCTTTTCGCTCATTTAATTTATTTTCTATAAAGGTACTTAATTCTTCGCCTTTTAGATTTTTAAGAAGCGGGCGTTTGCCTTTTGCATTTTCGAGACGTTGAGTTAAAGTTGCAACGGGTAATTCAATATATATAAGTACGCCTGCTTTTTTTATTTTCTCAAGGTTGTTTTCGTAACAGATTGTGCCGCCGCCAAGTGCTACAACCATTTTTTCATCTTTTTTAAGTATCTCTTCCAAACATGATCTTTCAATTTTTCGAAAAATAGCTTCGCCAAAATTCTCAAACAAGGATTGTACAGTTAGCCTTTCTCGTTTTTCAATGTACTCATCCATATCAATAAAGGTGAGCCGTAAAAGCCTTGCAAGTTTTTTACCGACTGTAGTTTTACCACTACCCATAAAACCCGTCAAAAAAATATGTTCATTTTCTTTCATTAAACTATTTCAACCACAAAAAGTGTTACATCGTCTATTTGTTCTTTGCTTCCTTTAAATTTAATAAAATGCGCCTTTAAAAACTCAACTTGTTTATCCAAAGGTAAATGTTTTGTTTCCTGTATTTGTTTATTTAAACCGCTTTTATACATGCGCCTATTCGTTTTCTCATTTTTTTGGTCGTAATAGCCGTCTGAATAAAAATAAATACGGTCACCTTTTTTGATCAAAAATTCCTCGTCGGTAAAATCATTCTTATTAAGAATTAAAAAAGAATTTTGTCCTTTAATTTCTTTTATTTCGCTGCCACTTAAAATTGAAATTGATTGGCTAATGCCACTAAAATATATTTTTTTTGAATCCGAATTATAAGATATCAACGATATGGCAAAGCTTTCTTTTACATCCTGCTCTTTAATATAGATCTCTGAAAATCCATCCAGTAATTTTTTTAAGATCGTAGATGGCTCTTTGAATTCGGTCAAGTTATCAATTATGCCGTGCAGGATGGAGTTTACCGAGAAAGATAGCAATGCACCGGGAACCCCGTGGCCGGTACAATCCACCAAGGCAAAATAATTACAATTATTTTTTTTGTAGGTGTAATAAAAATCGCCGCTTACAATATCTTTTGGTAAATAAATAGCGGCAGTATTTACAACATTCGCAAATTGTTTATCCAAATATTCCTGCGAAGGCAAAATACTTTCCTGTATTTTCTTTGCGTACTGCAAACTCTCATTTATTAATTTGCTTTTGTGTATAAGTTCGCTATTTGTACTTTCAAGTTCGGATGATTTTTGATTTAACTCTTTTGTGCGATCAGTAACTTTTGTTTCGAGCATCGTGTTTTGCTCTTTTATACCTCTGATCCTTAATTGTATTAATCCGTAAATTGCAAGTAAACTTAATATAATGATGATAGTATTAAACCACCAGGTTTGATAAAAGGGAGGTTTAATATAAATTTGATAAGCGATCACTTCTCCAAAGTTATTTTTTCCATCGGAAACCGATAGTTCAAAAACATATTTACCAGGATTTAAATTGGTGTAAACCGCTTTTATTTCGTTGCTTGGATTACTCCAGTTAGCATTTAACCCTATTAATCGGTATGAATAAAATACATTATCCAAAAGGTTATAATTAATGCCTTTAAATTCAACCGTAAAATCATTCTCGGTATGATCTAGTTCCAAAGGCGAGCTTACATCTACAATCTGATTAATGAAATTTTTTGATCTCCTGAAAACCAGCGACTCATAATCGTTATAAATATTAGAGATATAAATGGGAATATCCATTTTTAACTGGTTACCTGGCCTATAACGGTACGCACCTTTCTCATGCGCTATCCAAATATAAGTTGAATCAGAAAAAATAGCTTTGTCGGTAAGGTCAAAATCAATTAATCCGTTGCGTTTATTTATTATCTGGTAAGTACAATTCTTATTGTACTTTGGTTTTATTGCAAGTTGTATCAATCCCCTATTAGTGGCGGCAAATAAAAATGTATCAATGATCGCTATGTCCCAGATCTCATTATTTGGGAAACCATCTTTCCTATAGTTTGAAAAAGTTTCGTTGCCTTCAAAACAAAATAATCCCCTGTCTGCAGCAATCCAAATATGTTTGTATTTATCGGCTTCAATACTATTTACAATTCCATCCGGAAAATTTTTTCTCGTCTGGTCCGAAATTTCAATAAATTTATTTCCATCATACATGGTTAATCCATCGCCGGTAGCAATGTAGAGGGCAGAATCTTTTTTTAGAATATCCTGGAAATAATTGGCGTGAATTTTTCCATTTATAGTATCAACTTTGTTAAGCTTTCTATCGTACCGTAAAAGGCCGCGCTTAAAACCAAACCAAACAAACTCATCATCGCACCAAAGGGTCATTGAAGGGTTGTCGGTTTGTGGGATCTTGTAATCAAAAAAAGTTTTCTTTTGAGCAGTGTATTTAAGAACGCCTTTTTCGCCAACCGTTATATAAATTGAGTTATCCTTATCAAAACAAAAATGCCTTAAATTATCAAGGCCGGTTAAACTAATGTAATTTATAAAATTATTAGAATCTTTATTGAAAAGTTTTATGGCGTTTTTTGTTAATGCATAAACATTCTTTTGCGCGTCGCATGCAAAGGTTATAGGTTCGTCATTAAAAGTATATTTTATAATATCGCATTTTATCATTTTAAACACGCCATTAGAGGCACTCCCTAACCATAACAGACCATTATTATCGAGACTCATGCATTTTATCTCGCATTCGTCGATGCCGTTTTTAGAATCGTATTCGCTGAAATTAACCAGGTCGCTCGTGCTTACCAATCCGGTTCTTGTGCCTAACCATAGTGTATTATTATCTACCAACATACACCTTATAAAATCTTTTTGTAGCCCGTTCTTCCGGTTAATTATTTTTACCAACTTTAATTTATCAAAAACATAAAGCCCTTTTCTTGTACCAACTATAACAAAATTCTTATACTTTTTAATATCAAGTATTCCTTCAACATCAAGATCCTGATCTTTTTTAAGATCTATAAAATTTCCATTGGCAAGTTTCACAAAAAGTTGATTGCGGCTCGGCAACCAAAAGTTTTTTTCACTATCAATTAAAAAACAAACAGGAATAGTTCTTCTTTCAATGCTTTGAATTTTTTGATCGACCATTGTAAGAAAACCGTCTTGCGTAGAGGTATATACTGTATTGCCTACAGCAGTTGTTAAAACAACATTTGAATTAATAGTGTCGTTTAAGACTTTGCTTAAGTTAATAACAGAATCTTTTGTGATAACCTCAAAAGCACCCTGCGAACCAACATAAATTCTATTATTGACCTCATCTAAGGCTATATTCCTTATCAGATCGTTATTTAAACCATTATCAGAATTTAGTACTTTAAAATTTATCCCATCGTAACAGGCAATCCCTCCGCCAAATGTTGCTATCCAGATACGGTTGTATCTATCAACTTTTATATCGTAAATAATAGATGACGGCAAGCCGTCTTCGACACCAATTTTTTTGAAAGTTTGTGATTCTCCTGTAAACTTGAGAAGACTAAAAAATAGTATCCAATAAAAATGATACTTCAGGACTATTTTTTTGAGTGGTAATTAAATTTTAAGCCACACATAGCCTCCATCTCTTTCCCTGCATCCAACATGTCTGAATCTTCCCCGTGATAGAACCAATCAATTTCAAAATTAACTTTGAACTTTTCTTTACCAACGGTTTTTAAGAGCAAAAAAAGATCGAATAATACTTTTGCTGATGTAGAATTAAAATACTCCAGGTCAATTATTAATTTCTTTGTAATTTGAATTTTTGAATTTTCAAGATCATTCAGGATATAGATATAATTAAAATAGTCGTTAAACCATTTAAAGGTGGTGTCATAATATTTTAAGGGGTTCTCAGGCCTGCTTTCGCCGGTAATTGAAAATTTATTCTCGAAATGATTTAAATGAATACTTGGATTTATATCGTCGCCTTTTACGTCTAATGTTTCCATACTAGTTGCTTGTATTTATTTTAAAATTTATACTAAATAAAAAATTATCGTTGTATTCTTTAAAATGAAAATTAAAATTGTTGGTCTTTAAAACAAGATCCACTAAACCTAAACCTGCTGTTGAAACTTCTGAGTATTCGTTATTTGAGATGATCTGCGATTTAATATTCAATAATTCATCTTTGCTTTTTGTATTTAAAAAATTCAGTTTTTCAATGATAGCCTCTTTTTGTTTTGCGTTAACCACATTAATAGTGTCTATTGAATAACATTTGTCGCCAATAGAAACCAGCAATAACGATTTGTAATGCAAAAGCGCATCCTCAGGAAAAAAATTATGTTTAATAATATTTTCCACACATTCGTTAATAGCATTATAAACACGTTTGATCACCACAATGTTCTCTTTATTACTTTCCAGCTTGCTACGGGTAATATTTAAAACCTGCGTTAAAACTTTGCCATCAATAAATCCATAATAACTAAATAGGACATTGTTGGTGTATAATATTTCACTTAGTGTTCTCATATGCTTTACTAAAATAAATTATTTTTTTGACAAGGCAAACTCTTTTGCAAAATATGTAAGTATTACCGAAGCGCCTGCCCGCTTAATGCTTAATAATATTTCGTCCCTTATTTTATCGCCGTCTATCCATTTTTTTTCGGCAGCGGCTTTTACCATTGCATATTCGCCACTTACATTATAAGCTGCAATTGGTAAGTTAAAATTATCATTTAATAGTTTAATAACATCTAAATAACTTAGCGCGGGTTTAACCATTAAAAAATCGGCGCCTTCGTTAAAGTCCAGATCAGCTTCCAATAATGCCTCACGACTATTTGCAGGATCCATCTGGTATGTTTTTTTATCGCCAAATTTTGGTGCGCTATCCAACGCATCTCTAAATGGACCATAAAAAGCACTAGCATATTTTGCGGTGTAACTCATAATGGAAACATCTGTAAATCCATTATCATCCAATGCCTCTCTAATAAAACCAACTCTTCCGTCCATCATATCGCTTGGTCCAATAATATCAGCACCCGCTTCTGCCTGCACCAAAGCCATTTTTGCAAGAATATCCAGTGTTTCGTCGTTAAGTATTTGCCCATTCTTCACAAAACCATCGTGCCCATCGCTACTATATGGATCCATGGCAACATCAGTCATTATTATTGCTTCGGGAAATTTCTTTTTAATTTCTTTAATAGTACTTGGGTAAAGACCTTTTTTATTAGATGATTCAGTAGCTTTTTTATCTTTTAATTTATCGTTTAAACTTGGGAATAAGCAAAACGTATTTAAACCTAATTTTAAACAACTCTCAATCTCTTTCAAAAGCAGATCACTACTATACCTGTAAATGTTAGGCATAGAGGTAATTTCAGATCTTTTATTTTTTCCTTCGGTTAAAAATAAGGGGAATATAAGATCATTTACTGTAACAGAATTTTCCTGGACTAAACTTCTTATAGTTGCGTTTTTACGATTTCTCCTTGGACGCTGTGGTAAATTTATCATAAAATAATTTAGATAAAATTACGGCATTTTTATCAAATAATTGAGGTTTTTATTTTGGCTAAATGCTATTAGCTCTTAACGATCATCGCGCGTTCATTCATTTCCAGCATAGCCGCTAATACCAATTGAGAATAATTTTGAGATGCGTTTTTAAACCTTGCTGTTTGCGCCTGCCAAAGATTATAGATAATGTCCATATTACCTTGCTGCGGCTTAAATGTAAATAATGCGCTTTGTACATTATAAGCGCCTGCATGGTATGCATGCATTACCAAAAGTTTAAACCAAAGTTCATTTTCGCTATAGCCAGTGATGTGCAACGAATCTAACATTTTATGCACTTTAGGGATACAAATAGTTTTTATTAAACTACTGGAAGCATAAGCACTTCTTTCAAAATCTGCCCGCTCATCTATTTGTTTGTTTACTTTTAAACCAAACAATCTTGCTACTTCTTTCATTAACTGAAAAGGGCCGTAAGCACCAGCGTTTGATTTTTGCAATTTATTCGGACTCTCAATTAATAAAATGGCTTGTGCAAACCATGGATCTACACCATTCTCAACAAAACAATTAATACCATTTTGAAAATTTTGTGAGGTCTTATCAAAATCGTAAAAGAATTTTTTACCTGTAGTAATTAATACCCTATTTGTGGAATCAGTATTATAAGCAATTCTTACACTATCTCTATAGAATTTTTTTAATGAGTCGGGTCTTGAATTCCATTCTTTTATACTTATTTTTTGGATAACGGTTCTTGTTCCGGCAAAGTTTACAATAGCACTATCCTGATGAAGATTCATTATCCTTCTCCAAAATTTAACCTGGGCAACTGTATCTAATTTATATTGGTAAATGGTTTTATCCAATACATAATTTTCGTTAAGTTTTGTTTTTGGATTAATTACCCCAACAACATTCTGACATAAACTTTTTGGGTCCTCTATCTTATTTTCAGTTACGGTAATTGTTTTTTTTGCCGGTGGTTCAGCAGAATTCACTGCATTATTACTGCAAGAGAATAGAAAAACGGATATTAATAATAAAAGTCTCAACTTGTTTTGATAAGCCTAAGTTAAGGAATAATCACCGAAATTCAAATAGCAGGAAGGTTAAAAAATTAAAAGCGGGTTGTTATTGTATTGTGAAACAATTACTTATTTCATTAAAGTAACATGTCCAATATAATCTTTACGGCCCTCGCCATTAACACCCACAGCGCGGATCTTATAGATATAAACCCCATCCTGGGCTGGCTGACCTTTAACTGTTCCATCCCAGCCCTTGGTCACATCTTTACTAAAGAACATCGAGTGGCCCCAACGGTCAAATACTTCC
>JAUXSA010000068.1 GCA_030681615.1 Bacteroidota bacterium | reverse complement strand
GACGCGTGCGTTATCAAATCATGTCGCAGGTAAATAAGCGGGTGTTTTTTTATACTCAGGTAGGTATTAATAATCTTAATAGTTTATCTGCCCGTAAAACAGGTTTGTTCTTTCACGATGTAACGGCAGAATGTAACCTGCACAAGGACTACCTGACTATTGGTGGCGGCCTAAGCGGCTGGAACGGCACTTCGCGCTATTCATCATCAGGTGTAACATCAATTTTAGGTATGGATCTGCCTACGATACAAGAACCAACAAATGATGTAACAGACCAATTCGTGAGGAAATTAGGCGTTTACGCAAAAGGTAAAATAAGTGGATTTGATTACCGTGTGTCTGTTTCAAATCCTTTCCCTGTTCAAAACGCAATTGGTGCTGTAGCTACTTTACCTGCTACAGGCACTAACGTTGCGTATTATTCAACCAACGCACCTGAGTTACAATACCAGGGATACTTTATGTGGCAATTTATGGATAAAGAAAGTAACCAACTCCCATATATGTCAGGTTCTTATCTTGGCAAAAAAAGAGTTTTTAATATCGGATCGGGTTTCGCTTATCAAAAAAATGCCATGTGGTATAGAAATGCAACGTTAGATACTGTATCAACCCCCTTACAACAATTTGGTGTGGATGTATTTTTTGATTCATACATTAATAAAGAAAAACAAAATGCTGTTACGGCTTATCTTTCTTTTTTAAATTATGATTTTGGACCTAATTATATTCGTAATGCAGGCCCAATGAATTCGGCCAACGCTACAATTGGCACTGGCAGTTTTAATGGTTTTGGAAATTCTTTTCCCTTAATTGGAACCGGCCAGGTTATTTATACACAATTTGCCTATTTATTTAAAAAAGATCTGCTAAAAAGCCAGGGTACTTTACAGCCATATGCATCTGCTATTTACGCAAATTATCAACAACTAAAAGATCCTATGCTTGTTTATGATATTGGTGTAAACTGGATCATGAGTGGACAAAATTCAAAGATCTCTCTGGATTACCAAAGCAGACCGATTTTTAATGCAGATGCCAATGGTAACATAAGGGAAACCAAATCGGCAAGAAGAGGAATGGTGGTATTACAGTACCAGGTTGCCTTTTAATTTTTTATGTAAATATAATTTTGTTTGATTTTAATCGTTTAACTTTATAAATTAAAATTAAATATTCATTTTGAAATTTTTTCATTTCATAATTAATACAAACATTTACATTTCGCTGGCGGCAGTATTTCTAACGCTGACAACGCAAATACAATTAGGCATGAAACCACAATTGCAGCCTTATTTATTTATAATTTTTTTCGCTACTATATTTGAGTACAATTTACACAGACTTATAACAATAATCACAAATCCGGCATCTATAAATGATCCTAAACATAGTTGGGTAAAAGAAAACATTAAAGCTTTTTATTTTTTGGTAGCGCTTTCGGTGATAGGTTTTTTTGTTGCGGCATTTATGGCAAAAAAAATTGTATTGTTAACGCTTTTACCTATTGGAATTATTACTTTATTTTATTCGTTGCCTGTTTTCAAAACTAAAAAAACAATTTTCAGGTTACGCGAAATACCTTGTTTAAAAATATTTCTGATCGCTTTTGTCTGGTCGGTAACTACCATCTTATTGCCCATCCTTCAAACTGGTAATTCATTCGATCGCTGGCATATTATAACTATGCTTATAGAACGCTTTATTTTTGTTTTTGCAATAACTATTCCTTTCGATATAAGAGATATGAAAAGCGATGAAAATGCAGGCCTTCAAACAATACCTTTAATAATTGGCGAAAAAAAAGCTATCCTCGTAGCCAACGTATATATTTTATTGTTTTTGACCTTGTGTTCCCTGCATTATTTCAATACAGCCCTGGCGTTTATACTTCCTGCTTTTATTGTTTCGGGACTAAGCACTCTCTTTTTTATAAATAACAGTCAAATTAAAAAGGTATTGCACTATCATTACTTTGTATTAGATGGCACTATGCTGTTACAAGGCGTTTTGGCTTGTATTTGTTATTACATCTTCGCATAAGTTAAATACACTTAAATCTTTAACGCTTTATTGCTTTTAATTTTAAATTACGTAAATTTTATATAGCTTTGCTACGCTGAAAAAAATACGTTTTATATTTGTTTTTATTTTTCTTACAGGAATGATATACACTGTATTTCAGTATGTACCTATTCTTGAAGAAGAAGTTCCACACACGAATACCGAACTCGCAAAAAAAGGTGCAGAAGATGATACCACCGGAAATGGTTCTGATGAAACAGATCTTGATGGAGATGACGCTATATATGACCATTTTAATTTAGGTTTAATTGATCATTACTCTAAAAATCTTACTCATTCTACAAATAAAAGAAGCTACTCTTCCTTCTTTCAAAAAATAAACATTCCACCTCCAAAAGTTTAAGTCAAAAGGGATACACCAGCCATAATGGTGTTTAATTTATTTACAATCAATTTTAATATTAAGGTAAATGTGTTTGTGTAACAAACAGAGTTTATACTTTTAAAAACAATTATTTCAATTTATGAAATCAAATACATTTGGTTCTGATCTTAAAGCCGGCGTAGTAGTATTTTTAGTCGCCTTACCTCTTTGTCTCGGAATTGCAATGGCATGTAATGTGCCATTATTCTCCGGTATTATTGCCGGTGTTATTGGAGGGATTATTGTTACTACTATAAGTGGCTCAAAATACAGTGTGTCTGGTCCGGCCGCAGGCTTAACCGCCATTGTAATAAGTGCCATTGCAACGCTTGGTAGTTACGAGATCTTTTTAGCCGCCGTGGTATTTGCCGGCGTATTTCAGATCTTAATGGGTCTTTTAAAGGCCGGGGGTATTGGTAATTATATTCCAAATGCTGTCATTAAAGGTATGCTTGCGGGTATTGGTATCATTTTAATTATAAAACAACTGCCTCATTTATTTGGTTACGATAAAGATCCTGAAGGCGATATGGAGTTTTTTCAACTTGATGGGGAGAATTCATTTACAGAGTTAGTGAACATGATAAACTTCATTACTCCCGGCTCTTTGGTAATAGGTATCATATCGTTTGTTATTCTTTTTATTTGCGGCAAAAGTTTTTATAAGGATAATAAGATCTTTTCTAACATGCCTGCCCCTTTACTGGTTGTAATTGTCGGCATTCTTCTCACCATTGCATTCAGATCATCTGCATTTTTACAAATAAATTCGCAGCATCTTGTAAACTTACCTATTATAAGCAATTTTGAGGATCTTCGTGTTAACCTTGCATTTCCTGATTTTAGTTTTATGGGTAATGTAAAATTCTGGACCGTAGCACTTACTATTGGACTTGTAGCAAGTATTGAAACATTATTAAATATTGAAGCAACAGATAAACTCGATCCGGATAAGAATGAATCCAATTCAAACAGGGAATTATTTGCGCAGGGTACCGGAAACATTATTGTTGGCCTTATTGGAGGTTTACCTATCACGTCGGTAATTGTAAGAAGTTCGGCAAATATTAATTCAGGAGCAAAAACCAAATTGTCAATCATCATTCACGCTGTTCTTTTATTGGTAAGTGTTATTGCCTTTCCGGGTATATTATCACTTATACCAAATTCTGCTTTAGCTGCAATTTTAATTGCCACCGGCTTTAAGTTAACTAAGGTTCCAATTTTTAAAGAGCAATTTAAATATGGTATCGAACAATTTTTACCGTTTGTGATCACTATAGTTGTTATGCTTTTATCCGATCTTTTAAAAGGTGTGGGCGCAGGTATTGCTGTTTCTGTCTTTTTTATTATCCGCGATAATATTAAATTCTCTTTTGAAACAAGCAGCGATACAATTGATGGAAAATTATATTATCTCTTAAAATTACCGCAACATGTTACTTTTTTTAATAAAGGTTATTTGATCCGATTTTTTGACAAAGTAAGATCAGATAGTAAAGTAATTATTGACGGTTCAATTAACAAAAAAATAAACAGGGACGCGAAAGATGTGATTTCTGATTTTATTTACATTGCAAAACATAAAAATATTGAAGTTGAACTTATTAAATATACTGAATAATGGACAAAGCATATCAAAAATTAATTGACGGGAACAGGCTATATGCTTTATCAAAAAAATTTGATGACCCTGAATATTTTAAAAAATTATCACTCGGTCAAAAACCAGATTACCTTTGGATAGGTTGTAGCGACAGCCGCGTTCCGGCAAATGAAGTTACCAATACCGAAAGCGGTGAAATGTTTGTACATAGGAATATTGCCAATATGGTGGTACATACTGATTTTAATTTAATGAGCGTTTTAGAATATGCCGTTAATGTATTATCTGTAAAGCATATTATTGTTTGTGGCCATTATGGCTGTGGCGGTGTAAGAGCAGCAATGAGCGCTTCATCATACGGCCTGGTAGATAACTGGTTACGAAACATTAAAGATGTTTACTTTAAACACAAAGAAGAATTAGATAAAATTAGTGATGAAGATAGAAGAACCGATCGTTTAACAGAATTAAACGTGATGGAACAGGTTCGTAACCTCGCTAAAACAATGATCGTTCAAAACGCCTGGCACGCAGGCAAAAAAATTGAGATCCATGGATGGGTATATGGATTAAATAACGGACTCATATCTGAATTAAACATTTCGCATGAAGAAAAAGATGATATTGAGGCAATTTATCGTTACAAACTGGATAAATAATAATTAACAATTAGTAAAAACCTTTTTTAAAGTAAAAATCTTTATTAGATTTGATTATAATATTTAAGTTATGAAAACAGTTTTAATTACAGGAAGCACCAGCGGAATTGGTTTAGGAATTGCACGTGAGTTTGCAAAAACGAAACAATACAATATTATTTTTAATGGTTTAGAACCAAACGGACAGGAAATTGCCGACGGTGTTGGCAAAGAATTTGGGCTACAGGTAATGTTTAGCAACGCTAATATGCTTAAGCCCGAAGAACTTCGTAAAATGGTAAGCGATGCTATTGCCAAATTCGGAAAAATTGATGTGTTAATTAATAATGCAGGTATACAACACGTTTCGCCAATAGAAGATTTTCCTGATGAAAAATGGAATGCCATTATTGGAATAAATTTAACCTCTGCTTTCTATTTATCAAAGGCTGTTTGGCCGGGTATGAAAGAACGTAAGTTTGGAAGGATCATTAATATTGCCTCAGCTCATGGCTTGGTTGCCTCAGAATTTAAAAGCGCTTATGTTGCCAGTAAACACGGCATAGTTGGCTTTACAAAAACATTAGGCCTAGAGGGTGCGCCGTTTAATATTACTGTTAATGCTATTTGCCCGGGTTATGTAAAAACACCTCTGGTAGAAAAACAAATTGCCGACCAGGCTAAAGCGCATAATATGAGCGCCGATGATGTGGTTAATAAAGTAATGCTTTACAAACAAGCCGTGAAAAATTTTGTAAGCCTTGAAACATTAGGGCAAACCGCTTTATTACTTGCAGCAGATCATGCCAGTACTATAACCGGAACAGCTATACCAGTTGACGGTGGTTGGAACGCACAGTAATTTACACCTTATTTAACATTAGTATATTACTTTTTCAACAAATGTATGAAAACAAAAATCATACATTTGTTGCTTCTTTATGAAAATACTTTTAGGGTATATAAAACAACATAAACAACTTTTAATTCTTGCATTAGTTCTTGCCGCAATTAACCAGTGTTTTTCTTTATGCGACTCTATCATTACGGGTAAACTCATCAATAAGTTCAGTGCGCCGCATACAGAAGAAAATTCTGATTACTATTGGCATATTGGTGCAACTTTTAGCGAGTTCACAAAAGCAGTAATGTTTTTTCTTTTGCTTTCTATTGGCGCTGCATTAATGTCGCGTATTGCAAAAAATTTCCAGGATTATTTTACCAACATCATCATTCAGCGTACCGGTGCTAAAATGTACACTGATGGTATTAAAAAGGCTTTGTCCCTCCCCTACAAAGATTTTGAGGATCAACGAAGCGGCGAGACCTTAGGCAAACTTCAAAAAGTAAAATCAGATACCGAACGTTTTGTGAACCTGTTCATTAGCCTGGTCTTTCAATCATTGATAGGTATTATTTTTGTTTTTATTTATGCCATGAATATTCATTGGCTTTTGGGTCCTTTATTTTTAGCAACAGTACCCGTAATTGGTTTTATAAGTTCGTTTTTAGGAAAAAAAATAAAAGCTATCTCCAAACAAATTTTAGGAGAGACAACTGCCCTGGCTGGTGCTACTACAGAATCGTTACGTAATATTGAATTAATAAAAAGTCTTGGCTTAGTTGACCAGGAAGAACAACGCTTAAATAAAAACACGTTAAAGATCCTGGGTCTTGAATTAAAAAAAGTACGCTTTATTCGTTCTCTTGCTTTTATCCAAGGCACAACAGTACATTTAGTACGCACCTTATTAGTGTTTGCGTTATATTGTTTTGTGTTTAATGGTGTTATTAAAATAGGTGACCTTATTACCCTAATGTTCTTCTCGTTTTTTATTTTTAACCCGCTACAGGAACTTGGTAACGTAATTACTGTTTATAACGAAACAAAAGTGAGTATGGATAATTTTGCCAAACTTATTAATTCACCCTCCGAAGAAGTTCCTGTAAGCCCTTCTACCCTTGGCGAAATTAAAGAAGTGCATTTTGAGAATGTTTCATTTGGTCATAACACATCAAACGGCTATGCAGTTAAAAATATAAATATTGATATTAAAAGCGGGCAAACCATTGCCTTTGTTGGACCAAGCGGTAGCGGCAAAACAACATTGGTAAAATTATTATTAGGACTATATAAACCAAACGAAGGAAAGGTGTTGTATAATAATATTGAGTCGGTTGATATTAATTTAACGGAGCTGAGAATGCAATTAGGTTTGGTTTCGCAGGATTCGCAATTGTTTAGCGGTACTATAAAAGACAATTTGTTATTTGTAAAACCAAACGCCACCGATGACGAAATAATTGCCGTATTAAATAAAGCCGCTTGTCAGAATTTATTAAAGCGCGCAGCCGACGGTATTTTAAGTACCATTGGTGAAGGTGGTATAAAATTAAGTGGTGGCGAAAAACAACGCTTATCGATTGCACGTGCTTTATTAAGAAATCCAAAATTATTGATATTTGATGAAGCAACTTCGGCCCTGGATTCAATAACCGAAGAAGAAATTTCTGTTACTATAAGAGGTTTAAGCGCAACAAAAAGTCAGATCACTATTTTAATTGCCCATCGTTTATCTACTATTATGCACGCCGATACTATTTTTGTTTTAGAACAAGGCGAAATAATTGAGCAGGGCAAACACGATGACCTTATTGCTGAGAAAGGCTTGTACTATGCCATGTGGCGTCAGCAAATTGGTGAACGTAAAAAGTAAATTTTTTAGAGTTTCAATATCTGCTTAAAACATATAAGCAAGACCCAAGCCTAAAACATCCTGATTGTTTTTTACACCTTTAAAAAGATTTCCGTTTGAAATATGAACCGCATTGGCACTTAACTTAAAATGTTTTGAAAGATTAAAACTGAACGAAAACTCGTGATGCAAACAAAAGCCCATATAGTTAATGCCATCATTAGTATTGTACTTTACAGGCTCGCACCAAACCAGGCCAATTTGATAACTAAAATAAGTTCTTTTAAAAATTAAGAAACTAAACCTGTTACCCAAACCCATTGCGTAATTACCATATTTAGAATGATGCACAATTAGCATGGCATTTATCTTCAATAATTTATCGCGTGCTTTTTGGTTCACATAATTAAGATCGAATTGAAAAGGCAGGTAAATATGGTATGTAAAATTTATGGGTTCAAAACCTTGCGTGGCGGTTTCTCTATTTCTGAAGACACCGGTAATAACTTCTACCTCGGGTTTTTTGATGTATAAATTAAACGCGCCTTTATCGCTTGCGCGGGCTGCATTTATGCTATCCAGTATAATTTGCCTTGGACTGTCTTGCGCAAAACAGGGTATGGAGAATATTATAAGGCAAATAAATAGTTTCATGGCGCTCAAAATTTGCGGCAAATAAGCTATTATAAAGGTACGAAAGATTTTATTAGGATGTTACCAGTTAATGCAATGCTCAAGCTAGACTTTTTTCAAAGCAAACACTGCTCTCCACTTCAGCATATTGTCCATAGTTCTTAATAAGCTTGTAATTACTCTTCTTATAAAGTTGAATTGCTTCTGGCATTTTTTTTCCAGTTTCTAAAATACACTTTTTGTAGTTTAATTCTTTAGCCCACGTTTCAAGTTCTTTTAAAACAACAAATGCTATTCCTTTTCCTCGTTTTTCCAAGGGTACAAACATGCGTTTAATTTCGATGATCTCTTTTTCATATTCTTTTATAGCGCCGCAACCAACAGCATCTTCATTTTCATAAGCCACTACAACGTATTTTATTGCATTGCTCTTATTATATTGCGCAAAGAAAGCATGTTCGTCTCCATCACGAATTGCCAGATCCTTATCAAGCTCTAAAACTAATTTTTGGTAATCAGGATCGTCGGAGTTTGTTCTTTTTAATTTATACATTTCAAATTATTATTTAGTTGAAGCGTTAACGCTAACCACAGCTACCGAAAACGAAATTATGAAAAATACTCTTGAGTTTACCACCAAACAGCAATGGTTTACCAGCTGTTAGCAGCTGGCCGAATTAATTGGCGATTTTAAATTTCACTAACTTTTGAATGTCTCCTATAACAGATAAGTCTTTGACTTCAATTCTTATTCCTTTTCCTTCAGCATTCTTTTTAGCGTTTTTAAGTTCTGATTTAATTACTTCGGAAATATCACTCTCAAAAATTTGAATCAATGCTTTTTCACCGAACACGAAAGCAGTTTTAAAAAACTTATCTCTGGGAAGTAAATATATCAATACTCTTTTATTATCTTTTATTCTATAGCTCCAACCAAATTTTTCGCTACTGAAACTCCATTCACATATTGCGTTTGGATAGTTAGTTTTAGTAAAATTCTCGAGATCCTTCCAAATAAGATAAGTTTTTCCCAAACCTTTTTTTAGGTCTTCTACAGTTGGTTTTAAATTTTTATCAGTAAATATACTTTTCATGATCTTAAGTTCAATTTTCAACGATTTTCTGCTAACGGTTTCAAGCTAAATTCCCGTTTGGATTTTGAAACTTTGTCTACCGAAATGTTTGTTTAAAGATAAATGTTTAATGGACTTTTGCAAAGCGAAAATTAACTAATTGTCTACCGCTTTTGCAAAAGCCGAAGCCGAATGCCCAAATGGGATTTAGGTTGGGTTATGCAGTCGCCGTTGTTTTTAGTAATTTATCCTAATACGCCTCTCCCGTCATTCATGAAGTTAATGAAAATTAAAATGCCTACTGTAAGTACTGTTGCTAAAATTATGAAACCTAGTTCTAGTAATAGGTAAACAATTATCCTTTCCTTTCTTTCATTTTTGATATATGAATTGAGAATAGGATAAAATTTAATTATTATAATTCTTATTATTCCGAAGATTATAACAACGGGTATAAAAAACATTAAAAATATTACCAAAAGAGCTCCGTTATTCCATTCCATAATAGCAAAGATATGCGCTTATTAGACTTTTACAAATAATGCAGGTCAAATTGCAGCTTTATGTCTGCGGTTAGGTCAACCGAGTTTAGTGAGGTCAACACGTTTAGCCTTGTATTGTAATTGTCGCCACGAAATGTTGGTGTAAGCTAAAAGTTGAACATTGTTGTCCACGTTAAAGTTTCTATTTAGTTGTCCAACGGTGCGGCATAACGTTTAGCAAGCAAGAGTAGGCGGGCTTATGAAACATCACCTGTCTTTACGCACAAATGTTTGTTTGAAGATACAAAACTTTATTAGTGAAGGCAAATGAAAATTAAAAAGCGCGTCTGTGCACCTTAAATTGCCCGAACGATGACCAAGTCCGCCCGCTTACTTTTGCTTGCTGTTATGTGCCCGTTGCTTTGTCCTAAAAGTGTCCGATGTATACGTCGAACACTTTCTTTTTCTTGTCTTGGATTAATTTGAATGTGATTTGACATGCTTTTCCAGGTCTTGCAGGTCCGGAGAGTCTATGAATTTCAATGTTGTCCTTTTTGCTAACACTCTCTTTAACGTCAGGTCCAAGTAATGGTTTGATTAATTTTTCCATATATGTTTTGGCCTCCGTCTTAGATGAAAAACTAATGAATATCTTTTGCGAAGCTTCATAAACGCAAGAACCGTCGGCGCAAACCGAAGTAAATATTTCGAGTCTGCCGCCTTTTGAGGAACTGTCCATCTGTGGATGTTTAACAAAAGTGAATACGGAAGATTTATTTACGGGAGTTGTGTCGGTTTTTGAAGGAGTCGTCTGGTTGTCGCCGACCGCAAAACTTGGTAGATTTTTGTCAGAGAACTCGTCGAAGATTTTGTCTTGATATACCTTGTCGTAAAACTCGTTGAAGCAACAAGTCTGTCCGAATGAGTTTATTCTTGTCAGTAAGAAGATTATTAATATTATATTTTTCATTGTCGTTGTCCGTCCAGCAATGGCACATAACTACTCGCTAAGCGCCATAAATCCGTTTATAAATATTTGTAAACGTTTGTACGCATTTACTTTCGCTTATCAAATATAAGAATTCTAAAAACAAAAAAGTCACCCCGTTAGAGATGACTTTTTAATTATAAATTTTGAATTATAAATTAGTGATGAGCTGCTTCTTTATGTGTAGTATCTGCAGGGGTTTCAACTGCTGAAGTATCTTTTGCTTCTGTATGATCAGTTTTTGTATCTGCATTATGTTCTTCATGTCCCATTGTTGCAGGGTGTTTGCTGTGGTCACCTTTTTCGCAGGCTTCCATGCACTCTGTTGAGCAATCTTCTGCGCACTCGCATTCACCATGTTTTTTTGGATCGCATAAGCTTAAGAAAAGGAAAATAATTACCAGTAAAACGGAAGCCATTATAAATGGTACTGTAAATGAAACCGGTTTTTGTTCGTTTGAATGGTTATCGTGGTTATCGTGACTTGACATAGTTTTTGTTTTTACATTGCGAAAATAATAGAATAATTAAATTAAAAAAAATAAAAAATTACTCTTTTATAAATTTGTAATAATATGCCTTTTGTTTTTCACTTACTTTTATTACGTAAAGAGATGGGCTTAAGTCAATGATATCAATAGATTGACCTATGTTAGCCGAATCAAAATTACCGCCTTTTATCAGCTTCCCGTCAATGCCTAAAATTTCGACTAAAAACACGCCCGTACGGGTAAAGTTTAACCATAATTTATCTTTACCGGGGTTAGGATACATTTCCATAGCGCTGATATCGGTATTTTCATTCACTCCCGCCGGATTTTGGTAATTATCACGGTACCTCACCTGGTTAGGTGTAAAATTTGCACCTGCCAAAGCACCTGTTACTTCTAAATAGGGGATCTTTTCAGTAGCCACTAGCCATTGGTAACTGCGTTGGTTATTGGGGAAACCAAAAGAGAAAGCGTTATACTTTATTGTATCCTGTGAGTATTGTGTGGTTAATAAACGAATGCAAGGTGCTGTGCCGTAAGGCGTAGTAATGGTTCCCCACCCATCTACCTTCGATACACGGTAACCCGTTTTCTTGTAAGTAAAAGGTAAAGCGGTTGTTGTTGGGGTAGAAAATTTAAAAGTGGTGCTATCGTAATCACCGTAGGTCATTGGAAAAGTATATAACTCATCTTTATCTGAAAAATAACTTGGTACAGGAACGCTGCTAAAGGTCATACCAATACCATCGGCCACAAAAGCGTTAATAGGGCTGGTTTGCTTTTTGTAGTAATTGTAATAATTGCTAATAGTTAAGGGCCCTGCAGAAATATTATCCGCTATCTTCTCGCCATATTCATTTAATCCGAAGAAAAAGAAAGCATATGGCGTTTGAATGGCAAGGTTAAAATCACGGCGGCCCTGGCTGTTATAAACCAATGCACTGTAATTCCATATAAAATTTGCACCCGTTTGCGTATAATTACCAACCGAACTCACTTGAGCATTGGTGTACCTTAAAGTATCGCCACCACCCGGAAAGTTGGCACTTGTTAATGTTATAGGCTGAGCTACAGAAACCGCGGTTAAAAAACAAGTAACTGCCAGTAAATAAATTTTACGCATGATTATGTTAATTTTGTAGTGAATTTAAGTACTAATATACTTAAATTATTTAATTGAACGTTATACTACTTGTTGAGGATCTTACCAAAATATCTAAACTTTTTGTTCTTATTTATGACTTGTGCCATTTTAAACGCGCAAACAACAAGTCTTAAAGTAATTCCTGTTTCGTCTAAAAGCGAGGTGACAAAGCTGAATTATCAAAAAAAATTCAACTCAACTACCGACGCTTTAAAAGAAGTAAACAATATTATTTTAACCCTGCAAAACAAAGGTTATTTGCTGGCAAGTGATAGCACAATTATTGATAGCAACTCTGTAACCTCTTACATTTTTGAAAATAAAATTTATAAAGTAGCGTATTTAAAATTAGGCAACCTCAACCCCGGTCTTGCTTCGCGCATAGGTGTGAGCGAAAAATTATATTTTAATAAAGCTTTCCGCTACAAAGAAGTGGCACGCACCCTCGAAAAAATATTATTGTATTACGAAAACAATGGTTACCCTTTTGCGGCGGTAAAGCTTGACAGTGTTGAAACACAGGAAGGCAGCCTTAGCGCCGTTTTAAATGTGGAGAAAAATAAATTGTTTAAAATAGATTCCATTACCGTTATTGGAAATGCAAAAGTGAATAAAGGTTTTTTGCATCGTTATTTATCGGTAAAAGAAAGCATGCCTTATAACGAAGAGCTAATGAAAGGCATTTCTCAAAAAATAAAACAATTGCCTTTTGTTTTCGAAAAGCAAACACAAGTAGTGCGCTTAACCAACAAAACCAATAAACTTATTTTATTTCTGGATAAAAAAAACGCCTCGCAATTTGACGGCATAATTGGTCTATTACCCGATGCCAATACAAAAAAAACAGTTGTAACAGGTGATGTGAAATTAAAAGTAGTGAATGGCATTTTTAGGAATGGCGAGACCTTTGATCTGGAATGGCGTAGACTGCAATCGCAAACACAGGATTTTAAAGGCAGGGTAATTTACCCGTATTTATTTGGCACGCCGGTGGGAACGGATTATTCATTAAAAATTTATCGCCGCGATACTTCTTTTATTGATATTAATAATAACATTGGTTTGCAATATTATTTTAAAGGCTTAAATAATTTTAAAGTGTTTTACAAACAACGTAACACTAATCTTATTTCTACGAGCGCTTTAAAATTTGTTACTACCCTGCCCGATTACGCTGACATTACCACACAATCGTATGGCGCGGGTGTAACCTTCGAGAAATTGGATTACCGTTTTAATCCCCATAAAGGTTTCGCTATTAATTTAATGGGACAAACCGGTAACCGCACCATTAAAAAAAATGCAAAGGTAAACGAGGTAGCTTACCAGAATTTATTATTACGATCTACACAATACCAGTTTGAAGGTGATATGAATTTTTTTATTCAACTGCACCGTAATAATGTTTTAAAATTAGGTGTGCAGGGCGCTTCTATAATTGGCAACTCAACCATTTTTAAAAATGAATTATTTAGGATCGGTGGTTTAAGAACGTTGCGAGGTTTTGATGAAGAAAGTATCTTTGCATCCAGTTATGTAATACCAACTATTGAATACCGATTTTTATTCTCGCAAAATTCTAATTTGTTATTATTTGCAGAAGGAGCCTGGTATGAGAATAACAGCAATGCTAATTATTTAACAGATATGCCAATGAGTGTTGGCGCGGGAATAAATTTTGAAACAAAGGCAGGTATCTTAACGTTGAATTACGCGCTTGGCAATCAGTTCAATAATGGTTTTGATCTTAGAAGCGGAAAGATACATTTTGGATTGACCGCTTTGTTTTAAATGCGTAAATTCGTTAGTACTAATTTCCTGCATGAAAAAACACATCATATATTTTTTTGTTTTATTTTCTTTTGTTCTTAAAGCGCAAACTTATCCTAACCAAAATATTTCACTTTTAGGATTGATCGATCCAAACACAGGCACAACAACTATTGGCCCGGATGATAGAAAATATAACGGCTGCTGGGGCTGGCACCAAACAAGTTTAAATAAAGAATACGCCATTGTAGGCGCTAGTCATGGCACGTATTTTATTGATGTTACAATTCCAACAACACCAAGCGTTTCTGCGTTTGTTCCCGGAATACCAAATGTTACGGTAAGAGAAGTAAAAACGTATCAAAATTATTGTTACATAACTTGCGACCAAAGCGGAACAAATCTTTTTCAAATAATTGACTTGAGCACTTTACCGGCTACTGTAACAGTGGTTCACAACAATAATAATATATTTGAAAGCGGGCATACGTTATGGATAAACGGAGATAAGTTATACGTTGCCGGTGTAAGGTATTTTGATAACAACACCTCGTCTATGAATATTTATAGTATTGCCACGCCAAGCGCACCCGTACTATTAAGAGAATTGAAACAGGATTTTCCGGCCATTAGTTATGTACACGATATGTTCGTTAGAAATGATACTGTGTTTGCGTCCTGCGGCTACCCGGGTTTGTACGTTTTTAAATTTAATAGCACAACAAATACATTTTCGCAATTAGGTTCTTATACTGGATATGCTTCTGCGACCTATAATCATTCAAGTGGTTTAACACAGGATGGTAAACACTTGTTGTTTTGTGATGAGTCACCGGCAGGCTCGCCTATTAGATATGTAGATGTGCAGAATTTAAATAACATTCAACCCGTGCAGACTTTTCAACCATTTAGTGGTACAACACCCCACAATCCTTTTTTGATCGGCAATAAATGGGCGGTTGTTTCTTGTTACCAGGATGGGCTTTATATATACGATATCTCACAGCCCGGTAATGTAGCGGTTTCCGGGTACTTTGATACTTACCCGCAAAGTGGCGGAAATATTGGTAATTATTTTGGTCAGGATTATCGTGGTAACTGGGGTGCTTATCCTTATTTGCCAAGCGGTATTATTATTGCAGCCGATATG
>JAUXSA010000066.1 GCA_030681615.1 Bacteroidota bacterium | reverse complement strand
ATCAAAATAAGAGGGCCGGTCATGCTTTTATATTTAAATTTATGTAGGACAATTCTGACGGAAGCTCAATAGTAAATATTGCTCCACCCTCCGGCATATTTTCAAGAGTAACAGTTCCGTTCATCGATTCAACAAATCCTTTTACGATAGAAAGACCTAAGCCTGTGCCCCCGGTTTTAGAATTTTTAAGACGATAAAATTTTTCAAATACCTTTTCCATTTCCTCTTCAGGAAAACCATTACCTGTATCTTCTACAACAATAACCAGTTTATCTTGTTTGCAATTGGCGCGAATAGTTATTACAGCATATTTAGGAATATTTGTACTGGCATTATGAACAAGATTGTGAACTATTTGTGAAACCAAACCGTAATCTAATTTAAATAATGGAAGATTTTCTTTAACAGCCACATGAACAGGTATGTTTTTTAGTTCATCTTTTAGCTGGTTTAAAACATCATATATTAATTCATTAATATCGAACCAATCATTTTTTGGTTTAATATAACCAGACTCCAGTCTTGACATATTTAATAAATTCCCAACCTGTCTATCAAGTTGTAAGGATGCTTTTGAGATTTCAGAGATCAGTTCGTATTTATTAAACTCAGAAAGTTTGTCGGCCATTGATTGTAGATTGTCAGTGGCACCAATAATTGTAGAGATGGGAGTTCTTAATTCGTGCGAAAGCGAATTAAGAAGCGTGTTGTAGAGTTTGAGTGTATTTTCTTTTTCTTCTTTTTGGTTTGCCTTTTTTTCAATTTTCCTGATCTTGGTTGTTAGCACCGCATTTACAAGTGCTACAACAAAATACATTAAAAACATTAAAAGATCTTCGGCACTGCTAATAGCGAATGTAAATTTTTGTGGTATAAAGAAAAAATCCCAGACCAAAGCACTTAATATGGCAGCTACAAGTACCGGCACAATATCAAAAAACATCGCAATTAGCGACACTGTAACCAGAAGGATCAATGCTACAACTCTATAACCAACCAGGTCTGACACAAAATAACAGCCGGACGCTACGAGTAAAATAGAGAAGATACTTACCAGGTACTGTTTTTTTGAATTGAATTTTTGAAAAGGAAGGTTGTCCACTTTGTTGGTTTTTGACAATACAAATGTAGAGTTACTTTTATAAAGATTTTATAAAGATTTTAAGATTATGATATCTATCACACCAGCGGATTTAAGTAAATGCTTCACGTTTGGTTCAATATAACCAAAGATCTATTTTTCGGGCTTTTCTGATAAGTTGTTAAAATTGAGATCAACTATTTTAAGATGATTTCGATCGTTCATCCTTATTCTTTTAATGTTTATTTGTTTAATTAAAATGCCGGCACCAATTAAACTACCACCTATTAATACTGCAAGGGGGTCAACTGCCGGACTCCGTTCATTGATCAGATTATTAGTTGTGTTTAAAAAGATAAATCCACCACCTAATCCGGTAAGAGCTATTTGAAATGTTCTTGCAAGGTGAACATTTTTTTTAATTCTCACAGCTTTTATTTGAGCTAATTTAATAACCGAATCGTTTTTAAAAACAATAAAACTATCCTGCAGGTTAGTGATCTTGGCTCGTCGATAACTATACCGGCCATTTAATTTGTATTCTAAAAAGTCGCCGGTATATACTTCATATTTTTTAAATTTTCCGTAGCGGGTAACCAGTACTTCCAATGTTTTTTGCGAAAAACACTCGAAACCACCGGCCAATAAAACAAATAAAAGTAATATGTGTATTTTTTTTACCACAGCTAAAATTAGCGGTTTAACCCGGTTATTAAAACAACATTAGCTTTTTTTAGGAAAGAAAATTAATTCACTCTTAATTGCTGGCCAACTTTTAAATAGTAACGTTTGCTAACGCCATTAAGTGTCATTAATTTTTTTGTAGAGATACCATATTGCGAAGCAATATAGTTCCAGCTTTCGCCACGGTTTACTTTGTGCAGGTTGCTATTTGTTGGAAAAGCCGAGAGTTTTTGTTTGTAAGCTTTTACTGTAATCGTATGATGATATAATTTATGCTCGAAGAATGAAATAATGGTTGCAGGATTGACAGCGTGTCCTTTATAACGCACTTCAAAATGTAAATGCGAACCATGACTATGCCCTGTGTTACCACCAAGCCCAACAGTTTGCCCGCTTAAAACAATATCCCCTGGTTTTACTTTTAATTTTGACAGATGAGCATAAACGGTCTCTAAACCATTTGGGTGCATTAAGATCACTACATTTCCAAAGCCACCTTGTTTTTTGGCGAAACGTACTTTGCCATCAAATGCTGCGCAAACTTTATCGCCTTTATTCAGATCAATGTCAATGCCATTGTGCATGCGCTTATCTCGCCAGCCGTAATTTGATGTTACAACGCCTTTAAATGGCGAAACGTAATAACTTAAAAGATCATTCTCTAAAACAAGATTGAATGATGTTGGCAAACTATCGGTTGGAGTTAGAGGGAATAACAATTTTTCATCTTCTTCAGAATAAAAACTTAATTCACTTAAATTAAATTCAGAGATCTTTACAGCATCAGTATTATTACTATTTAATAAACTGGTGTAATAATTTAAAAGATCAACATCTTTTGTGGTAACATGTTTAAGTTCTAAAACCGAATCAATCAAATGCGCTAGTTTAGAGCGCGTCATAATATTATTTGACCTGAATTTTAAGATCCTAACTGAATCGCTTTTTGTGCTGCTTAAAAGTGAGGCATAATAACTCATCAGGTCAAGATCTTTTGAGGTAACGTGTTCAAGTTCAAAAATGGAGTCGATAAGATTATGTAATTCTGCTTTACCGATCACTTTATAATGCTTAATAGAATCGGTTCTTTTTGGAACGGGCTCGTGGTGCGAAAACATGGGTTTCCACACACAGAAAAGGATAATTATTAAATAAGGTTTTATAATAGACCACTAAAATAACGGTTTATGCTTTAAAAGCAAATTTTAGAAGGGTTTTTAGTGAAAATTCGACTTTGAAATCGAATAGGGAACACTGATGACACGGGTTTATATGATTAGCGCTGATTG
Source organism: Bacteroidota bacterium (assembly GCA_030681615.1). Classification (GTDB taxonomy): domain Bacteria; phylum Bacteroidota; class Bacteroidia; order B-17B0; family Aurantibacillaceae; genus Aurantibacillus. The sequence continues at coordinate 4,985 of JAUXSA010000066.1, read as the reverse complement.
CCAAAATGCACCCAGGCTAATTCACTGATCTTTTTGGATCTATTATCTTGCAATTATAAATCGTTTGCTAATGCTTGTTGAATTGGTGCTTTTTAAATTCAAAAGGTAAACACCGTTTGGCAGATCTTCAATATTAATTTGTGTTTTATTATTTAGATCAATTTCTTTTACAACTTGTCCAATACTGTTTACTATTTGTGCTTTGATAAATTCTTTTGCGCCTGACGTAAACAGAATATTTAATTTATCACTTGCAGGGTTGGGGTAAATTTCAAGATCGTTACTATAATTATTTTCTTTTATACCTGTTTGTGTGCAAATTACTGTTGGTAAGGTAATGGAAGGGCAGGGAGAAAGTATTGTTGAAGATGAAGCAGTATTGTTTATAACAGCGAGAGGTTCATAGTATACTTGTACGCTACCTATTCCTGGAATTACATTTAAAATCCCATTATTCTTAACCCAAATGGAACTTGCATTTGAACAATTTAATTTAAAAAATAGTGTACAACCAGCATTAACATAAAGATAATTGCAGCCAATGGCTACAGTATCATATACAGTAGTATTTGGACCGCATAGATACCTTGAAAAAAACATAGTTAGTAGGAGTGCTGGTTGAATTAGAATAAAAAGTTTCGCCAATAGTATAGGTTGGGTTACAAAAATTTTGGCTTTTGACAAACATTGTTGTAATTATGAAAAGCAGTTGAAGGATAATTTTCGTTTTTCTCAAATCATCTTGCAACTACAAAGCGCCTGTTAATACTTGTTGAATTACTTCCTTTTAAACTCAAAAGATAAATGCCGCTTTGCAGATCTTCAATATTAATTTGTGTGTTATTATATAGATCAACTTCTTTTACAACTTTTCCAGTACTATTTAAGATTTGTGCTTTGGAGAACTCTTTTTTGTTTGAAATAAATTTAAGGTTTAGTCTATCGTTTGCTGGGTTAGGAAAAAATTCAAATTGAGAATTCAAAGCATTACTTTCAGAAATAGAAGTGACTCCGCAATTAACTATTGGGAATGAAATAGATGTACAACTAAATGTATTTCCTAATCCGACTTGATCAATAATAGTTGCGCCAGTTTCATAATACAAAAAAGTGTTTTGTTGTGTTCCTGCTTTAATAATAACGGTAGATGTGTTTTTTGCATAAATATAGTTAACAGCAAGACAACCAGAGGTGTTTGTAACAAATTTACAACTGGAATTTAAGAAAATTCCTCTACAGCCAGTGGCAGAAGATGAAGTATCGTATAAATTTGTATTTGGCCCGCATAAATAATAGTTGCCAGCTGTAGTTGTATTGCCTGGTATACTTGCGCTAGTGTTTTGTGGCAATATTACATTAATTGTAGTAGCTGATTGGTTGCAAGAACTTGTTTGTGCATCAATATAATTTACCTTTAGAGATATTAGAATGAAAATTCGTAAATAGTAATTCATGTTTTTAATTTAATTAGCGTAGCAATTATGGTGTCAAAACTATTTAGTAATAACCATTTTTTTGTTAATAATTGAATCCAAATATTTTATAGTTATCGTATAAACTCCATTTGGAAGATCGTTGACTTATATTATTGCATCTCGATTTGTAAATTCAAGACCTTCTTGTTTAACCAATTCACCAAGATTATTATAGATAAATAAATGCCGAACATTTTGTTCTATTATATTATTATCTAATCTTATAATAACCTCATCAATAGCCGGTGTTGGATAAATTGTGATATAATTTTTTAAATCATTTTTTTCATCTATCCCAACCCCGCTCGCATAAACTAATACGGTATCATATTTTATGATACCACAAATGTCCTGTTTTACCATATAGGTATTTGTTGTACTTGCAACTGTAACAGTAATACCAGCTGCCGTATCAATTGCCGTTGTCGTATTTGGTAGTTTATACCACATGCAAGCTTCATCTATACCGACATCCTGTGCTCTGCCTAAATAAACAGTAGTTGTTGGTATTCCCCAAATATCAAGACCTGCATAGGCAGGCATATCTTTATCTATAACACTTACGTCATCAATACACACATCATTGGCAAGAGTTGCAGAAAAAGTTGGGTTAATCAATAAAGTATTTGTACTCGCATCGCTTCTAAAATTCCCTAACACCATATATTTTTCGTTTCCCGTTGCAACAAAGGTACCAGTTATAGGAACCCAGTTTAATGTATCTGTAATAATACCAGTTTGATTTTCGATTTGTGGATTAAGATAGGTTAACGGCTTATTACAGTAATTAATTGTATCAAGTGTATTATCAGCAAAATACGCGCCAAAACTATTTATGCCTAGAGGGCTATTATTTGTGTTTACAACATGGTATTTTACGCAATAGGTTTTCCCGGCTTGTAAATTTTGTTTTAATCTATTACGAGCATATACCCTGTAAGAATTTGAACAATTCGAACAAAAAAAAGTACAAATAACATAATTTTGTCCATTCCTTGGATATTGAAATCCTAATGAGTAAGGAGCGTTATTAATCGCAGGATGTGTAGAAACTAAATAAGTGCTACCGGTATTGGTGTCAATAGGTTGCCAATATGTTGGCACGTTATATAAAGTGCTAAGAGAATATGAATTTAAGACTTCAAAACCGCCATCACTTACATAATTGGCAATTTGACTTTTCAAACTTGAAAAAGAAAAAAGAAAAAGAAGCAAGTAAAATATTGCTTGCTTCTTTTTCAAAAAGAAGAACTTATTATTTTGTAATAATGAGTTTTTTAGTTGTGCTGTTATTTTTATCATTGGTAATAGTAACAAAATAAGCGCCGGGCAATAAATCCAAATCTAAGTTACAAATAAAATTGCTTGTTATAACCTGTTTAACAAACAGTATCTTTCCGCTTATGTCTGCAATAGTCACTTTAAGCTGATCTTTTTCCCTGCTATTTACAATATTTATAAAAGTATTGGCTGGGTTAGGATAAAGTTCGATAGTCCAGTTATTTTCTGAATTGATTTTATTTACATTGGTTTTTCTTGAATTATCCTTTACCTCTGGATCGCAACTTTCATTAAACGTAATTACCGTTTTAAAAATGACATTGTACAACGCACGTGCCTGATAAACCACTTCGCCATCCAAGCCGGGACAAAAGTTGGCAAGCGCCACCAATGCGTTGCTATCTGCGGTAGCAAAATTCCCTAATTGATATTTAGCGTGAAGCGTATAAAAGCTTTTATAATTCTCTTCGATCACATTACTTGCAGTAACCGCACTATTTAAGCTCAATGCCTGCCCTAATTGTTGCTCATACAAAGCTTTTTCTATCTGCACAAATTGATCCATGCTGGTATTAAGTTTACTGTTATAAAAACTCGAATAAGCAGCATTATTGTTTTTTACAGACGGGTTAGCATAAATAAAACGATATAAGCTGGTACCATTCACATATTCACCATCGTTAACAAAAGTATTATTGCCTTTATAAGAAGAAGAAAAATTTCCATTCTCTTCATAATAATTATTTTGTGAGGCCATACGTTGCCCTCCTCCTCCTGAGCAATCATACAAGCCTGTTGTTAAAGTCATTGTTCCAGGAGCACTATACCATGCAGTAGGAACTACATTTCCTGAATTCGTTGGTAAAGCCAGAGAAGATTTGTACCAGATTGGCGAATCAGTTGCAGTGCTGGCAGAAGTAACCCAAGTTCCAAAATTTGTTCCCGATGTCCATGTTCCATTCCAGGCATTATCCTGTGGCTGACCGCTTGAACCTTGTGGACTGATGGTTGCGCTATTTGATAAAGTTAAGCCCTGAGCGTGAGTGTTCATTAAATTGCCACGCCAGTAAGTGCCTTTATTGGTAGCATTAAATTCAAATGCCTTGAAGCTATTACTAAGATCATTACAAGTAACTCGTGGCGAGTTAGTACCAGTATTAGCACCAAAATAACATAAACTGGTAAGTGTATTGGTAATATTTGTAGAGCTTAATGTATTGGTGCTAACCACTGCTTTGTTTTGAGTGGAAGTAACTTCAATACCGCGCTGCTGAGAATAAAATAAATTATCATCTACAATATTGATAAAGTTATTATTAATGGTACATGAGTACCCAGCCAGGCCACTTACCTGTATGCCTCTGTAAGGACGGTACATAGTGTTGTTTTGTATGAATAATCCTGTAGTGGTTGCAAACTGCCATGTAGTATTGTTTGGACTAGTAACACTTATGGCTTGGCTCATGTATTTGCCCGCAGGGTTACCGGTTAAAGCATGATTAGCGCCAAAGTAATTATTGTTAAGCACCAACTGTGCTGCATAAATACCTGTTTGCACACCAGCACCAACGTTATATGTTCCTGCAACAATTGGTATGTTAATAGCGTTACAAATATTAGCAAATTCATTAAAACGCAAATTGTATTGAAAGCGGTTAGTGTTAATATAAACTCCAGTATTTCCTGGTAAATATCCGGTGCCTCCAGATGTTGTTTGTAAACTTCTAAATATAGCGCGTTCTATATTGATCCTGTAAACGTTATATGCTTCAACTGCCGTATAGCAATTCCAAAAGCGATTAGCGTAGCTTGTACTACTACTATTCGAACCGATAGCATTTAAATTTAAATTTGCATTCATTGTTGTGTTTATAGTTTCACGTATTGCGGTACCACCTACAGTATATGTGGCACATTTTGGGCCACATATAACTATAGTGTATCTTTTTGAATTTTGAAAAACATTATTTACGCTTCGTAAATTGGAGTTGGTAGCGCTAATAGAATAGGCTTGTCCATCAAACAGGTTAAAGTATTCGTCAAGAGATTCGTTACCAATTTCAGCACCATAAAATGTTGTTCCGCTATATACGCCCACGTTGTCAAATAAAATACCGGTTGAAGACGTGATAGTAGAATATGGTACTTTTAAGTTAACATAAGCGGCGCTTTGTAAATCATAAGGCGAAGAAAAACCAGTAGTTGGTGTTGAGGCAGGCGAATAGCGTA
>JAUXSA010000056.1 GCA_030681615.1 Bacteroidota bacterium | reverse complement strand
GAGTTCTTAAATAAAGCTATCTTGTTCTTTGCAGAAGAATTTAAAGGGGAAAATGAATTTCCGGATGATATTGCGTTACTTACTTTAAAAGTAAGCGATCTTCACTTTTAAAATTATTTTATCTCAACTGTTTTCTCAGTTGTTTTACCCTCTTCTAATTTAATAATTGTAGTTGTTGAAGCAGTTCCAACCGAAGCATTAACATCAAAAATAGCCGGGAGCTTAAATATAAAAGAAACTTTTCCATCTTTATCTGTAACACCGGTGGCTTTTACATCTGCTACTTTTGTAGTATTTGTAGAAGTTTTTACGTTTGCAAACAATCGCACTTCTACCCCATTCATAGGCTTTCCTTGCGCATCGTTACATGTAATGTTTGCTGTGCAATCGGTTTTTTTCTGACAAGCACTAAAAGAAAAAACTAAAAGTCCTGCTGAAATGATAATAGTTGAAATATTTTTCATGGTTTCTTTTTTAAGGTGTTAATCAAATATAGTAAAAAAAAAGGTACTTTTTAGCTATTGGCTTAAAGTTTTAAAGTGACTTAACAGCCTTCTCTTTTTTACGATAATAAAGGTCAATTGATACTAAAGCCGCCAGGAAAGACCAGAATGGTAAAGAAAGTTTATCGGTATCTAAAAAATTGTTTAAAAAGCCGTGCACAAAATAGGTCATCAATCCAAGAAATAAGCCTATCACCAATATTCTCACTTCAGGTTCAGCAACAGAATAGACCAATCTATATCCTAACGAAGTGCAATACAAAAGGATGGTTATTACGATCAACAAACCAAAAATACCTTGCTCTGATAATGGGCCGAGGTATTCGCTATGTGCATTACCATTGGTACCAAAATTTGTACTAATGATGGTTCGCTCGCTACTTAATTGGTAAGGTGCATATTTAAACATATATGTACCCGGCCCCCATCCTAAAATAGGTTTATCCTGCCACATACGAATAGCGCAGCTCCATCTGTTCAAACGCTCAAGATTAGAGGCATCTGTTGAAATATTAGAAACCGATTCGATATTATTTGAGAATCCACCTTCGGCATCGGTATTATTTCTTCCAAGAGCAATAAAAATTTCGGTTTGAAAAACATAGAATAAACTGCCTAAAGTAATAAGGGTTACTAAAATAGTTCTGAATTTAATTCTGAAAATAAGCGTCACAAAAATTGAAAATGCTACAATAAGGCTTAACCATCCGGCACGCGCAAAAGATAAAATTATAGCAAAAACAAAAAGGCAAAATAAGCTTAAAGCAAAAATACGCATATAGCCTGAAATACTTTTTATGAATACAAAGCATAGCATAATTGGAATAAACATGGCTAATGCAGCACCATAAGCTGTGTGATCGTTATAGAACGGAGACACAACCCAATCGGCAGCCTTATCGTTAAAATTAAATTTAGCGTGTTGAAAAACAGTATAAAAAACAACCAAGGCCAAAGCGGCGGCATAACAATAAACAAAGTTGATGATATTTTTCTTGTTCTGAAAAATATGCGGCATGATAATATAACAACTAAAAATAAACCACAAACGAGAGATAAGATATTTTAGCGATATCAATATTTCGGTACTGGTTAACGTTGTAAAGAGCATCCAGCATAATTGTACAATAATTAATAATGTAACCGGGTGATTAATGAATTTTTTATCGGTGATGTTTGAACTTAACTGGTTAAAGATATAAAGTATCATAATACCTGCCATTAAAGGCTCTGAAGGCAAGCTAAGGTCCATTCCGTCTGAAAGCCCTAATTCCTTAAGCGTAATAGCTAAAGGTGTGCAAAAGGCTAAGAAAAAAACTAATTTCTGTAAATGAAAAATAGCTGTGTAAACAATAATTAAAATAACCGGCAATAAGTTATATGGATAAAAAAGATCTTTTTTATATACCATTACATAGGCATTGCCAAAAATATAAGCCAATATTAAAATTGGAAATAAATATGTTCTGAAATACCTTGCCAACTTAGATAAACTCTTTTGAACGGTTTTTATAAATAATGAAAGCCAATGTCATTAATAATGCTGATAAAGAAGAGATCATAACAATGATCCACCTAACAGGCGAACATTTTTTATCCTGCAGATTTGGCTTACTTACATAAACGTAATAATCCATATCACCACTTACATCCAACAAATAAGCATCATTCTTTACTTTAATTTGTGTGTAAGAATTTAAGGTGGACTCTATCCTCCCATTCAGGATCCTTAATTCTGATCCTTTTTCTTTTATTCCTTTTACCTGCTTAGAACCATTTTCATTTAAGCTGGATCCGGTAGAGATCTGTTTACTTAAATATTTTGCCTGATAATCGGCATCAATAAGATCGTATTCTGTTTTAATTTTTAAAATAGAATTACTTATTGAATCCAATTCGCGCGACTGTACAGCAATTACTTTTTTAGTATTTGCAAGGTATTGCCCCACAATAGCCTTTTTAGATTCCCTTATGAGCGTATTAGTATTGTTAACCAACGCAATATTTAATTTTTGAGCAAATGCAGGATCAATATCTTTTACATTTATTTCTATAGATTCATAAATGGTTGGAGAAACCGTAATGTTTTCGATGAACATATAATTAAACAATGCCTTCCCGCCTTTTGATTTTACTGTATCAATACCATATCTATCAAAAAGTTTGAAATCTTTTGCCAATTTATATTTTACATCCTCACTTAAAAAATACTGTAATAATTGTTCGCTTGGCGACTCTTCAGAATTTTGAAATAAGTTAACCGGGTAAACCACAGCACTGGACTTATATTTTTCTTTGATCAGAAATGATGCAGCAAATGAAATTAAAGCTGCAAAGATCATCACTAAAAAGATCATCTTCCAATACTTGAAGATGGTTTTAATAATACTTAAGGAGTTTAAATTTTCCATAATTAGTCAGTCTTGTAGTTTTAATTTGTTAAACTTTTCACGAAACAAAAGAATCAGGAACCCTAATAAATTACTGGCTATAATAGTTACACTTAATATCAATAGCCTGTTTGGTTTAGCTTTATATTCGTTTGGCTTGGCTTTTTCAACCACAAACTTAATTGGCAGGCTTGTATTGTAGTTAACCAAAGCCTCGTCATATTTGGCTTTAATATCGGGATACTTAAAACTGTATTTTTCTAAATTATCATGTACGTTCTGGTAAGCGCTGCCGTATTTTTTTAAAGTATCTAATTTTTCTTCCAAACGTTTTATTGCCCCTGCATCATTTTTCTCAAGTGCTCTTGCGTAACTTTTTGAGTAGGCTTTTACCTGTTCTTTATAATGTAAAACGCCCAATTTTCGAAGTTTCATGAGACTGTCTTCCAATTCTTTCATTCTAAGTAAAGTGTTTTCGTATTCATCTTTTACGATTTTTACAACGCCTGCAGTTACTGCTTTTGTCATTTCATGTTTTACCGTATCGCAATAATCTGTAATACCATTGGCTATCTGCGCCGATCCGTCTGCTGTATAATCATACACCTCAACTTTTATGCTGTTAAACTCGGTACGCTTAATAGCCACCATATCGTCCCACTTTAATTTTAAATAATGATACCCATAAACTGTATCCCTTATCTTCCAGCGGTCCCACAAATTGTAAGCATTTGCCACTTTAATTTTTAAAGCGTCAGAACTCAGAAATTGTATTAATTTCTCAACATCGTCTTCATCTCCAATTTGCATGTAATCTTCCTGGTTACCTGAGTTAGGCTCGATTACCAGTTTTGAAACCGAAAATTGGCGTGCTGCAAATAATACCGCTGTAGATTTGTATTGTTTTGGCATTAAAAAAACAAGAACTCCTGTTACTAATGCACTAATAATAGTGATCCTTAGAAAGGTCTTTCTCCACTTTATTAATTTTAAAATTAATTCTTTAGCTGTAATCTCTTCAATCATATTTATTTATATTTTATGAAACGTAAAACTGATTTAGGGTTTATCATTCCTGTAATAAATGCTAATAAGCCACTAAATATAAGCATAATTACGAAATTATAAACCCAATAAGTGGTTAAATTCATGGTAAAATAATTGGCAAAAACAATGCCTACAATGAATAAAAATACCGAGATCAATAGCCTTTTATTGACATGAAATTTAAACACCTTATACGAAATGAATACCTGTATCAAACAGGTTAAAAACTGTGTAACCACACTGGCTACAGCACTTCCCAGGGCATAATATCTTGGAATTAAAATAAAATTTAAGATCAGATTTATTAAAATACCACTAATTGCCATTAAATTTAAATACTTTAAATTACCATTAGCAGTAAGTAAAGTGCCAAAAATATAGGTAATTGAAATGGCAGTAAAACAGCTCATTAATAACGCCAGGATCTGGTACCCTTCGGTATTTCCCTTATATAAAAGTTCGCAAAACCTATCGGCATAAAACAAACTTCCAACTGAAACTATCAATGCAGGCGTTAACAATAACGTAAAAGATAGTTTTACGATGTTTTCAATGTTCTCTTTATTTTTTAGCATACGGCTAAACAGTGGCAATAATTGAACTGAAAATAAATACGCGATCATATTCGCTGCATCAAGCAACCTAAAGGCTTTGGCATAGATACCGCTTTGCTCTTTACCAAGGTTTCCTGGTAAAATACGCTCGATCATAACACTATCCAAACGGTTATAAAAGGTCATTAATAAAACTAAAATAGCAAAGGGAAAACTCTTTTTTAGGATCATGCGGTTAAAAGCCCAATCCCAGTTTAATTTAAACGTGTGGGTTTTATTTAATACAACTAAAAACCCAATAAGCGCGGTAAGCCCGTAACCAATGGTTTGGGCATACACAAAATTCATTACATCTACCTGCAGCCCAAAAACATTAAAAATTAATGCGGCCACTAAAATGATCATGATCACACGGTCTAAAACGGACATAATACTATCCACCCTGAATAAATGCAATGCCAGTAAATTAGAACGTAAGAAAAGTATAAAACTTAAAAAGAAATTATTTATACATAATACCACTAAAAGCTTGATGTACCTAACTTCAAAGCCTAACACAAAAAAACCGATAAGCAGTGTAACAGAAATATACAATATACCCAGAACAAATTTTAAGCTAAGCATTTTGCTAAAATGTTTACTTAATAAATGGGAGTGTTGTGCAATGTTCTTATTATTAAAATTGGTTAAACCAAAATCCAATAAAATACCAATTAGGAATGAAAAATTGAATAGAACAAAGTATTCGCCATACGATGCATTTCCAACGCTCATCTGAACCTGGGGATCAATGCTTAAAATCCAAAATGGCTTAATTAATAAATTAAGTATCAGGAGTATAGCTAAATCAAATATGAACTTCTTTTTTTGCACAAAAAGCAGCAAATATAGCCTTTTTTATGGTTAAAACTAAACTAAATTCATAGATTTGCCCGGTGCAAATCGTTGTAAATACTAGGATCTTACTAAAAGATCGACTTGAAGGCATGGGCTGGTTTGCCTACCAAACTTTAAAGTACATCACAACCAAAAACCCCGATGTGCATTTTGTTTTTGTATTTGACAGGAATTTTGATCAGGAATTTATTTTTTCGGATAATATTACCCCCCTGATCCTTTCTCCGCAAGCAAGACACCCATTTTTGTATTATGCCTGGTTTCAACATTCAGTTAAAAATTTACTGAATAAAATGCAGCCCGATCTTTTTTTATCACCCGACGGATTCCTTTCTCTTGGCGCCAAATGCAAGCAGTTACCTGTTATTCACGATATTAATTTTTTACATCATCCTGAAGATAGCAAATGGTTAACGGCTAAATATTACAACTATTATTTTCCAAAATTTGCCCGCGAAGCAACCAGAATAGCTACTGTTTCGGAATACAGCAAACAGGATATTGCAAGAAATTACGGAATAGACCCAGCAAACATAGATGTTGTTTACAATGGTATTAACCATTTTTTTAAACCTGTTGATGATCTTGAAAAGCAAAAAACAAAACAAAAATATACCAGCGGAAAAGATTATTTTGTTAATGTTGGTTCTTTACATCCAAGAAAAAACATCGCCAATCTTATACGCGCCTTTGCCTTATTTAAAAAAGAAAGTAACTCAGATCATAAACTGGTGCTTGCCGGGCCAAAGTATTGGGGCGTTGCAGAGATCAACAAGATCATTAGCGAAACAAATTTAAAAGACGAAATAGTTTTTACAGGGCGTTTACCTGATGAAGAATTGAACTTTGTTTTAGGGAGCGCGCTTGCGCTGACCTTTATACCTTATTACGAAGGCTTTGGTATTCCTTTAGTTGAGGCCATGCAGGCACAGGTGCCAATAATTACAAGTAACGTTACCAGTATGCCAGAGGTGGCAGGTAATGCAGCTCTTTTAGTGAATCCATTAGAGGTAAACGAAATAAAAAATGCAATGCTCCAGGTATTTCAAAAACCGGCATTACGCGAAAGCCTTATTTTTAATGGGAATTTACAGAAACAAAAATTTTCGTGGGAAAAAAGTGGTGACCTTTTGTGGGAAAGTATTTTAAAAACCACTCAAAACTAATTGATCTACAAAAAAAATCTTATCGCAATAAATTTTGTTACTCTCAAATTCTAAAATATATTTAATTAATAAAATTGTTCTAGTTTTCCTATAAACAATAAAGAATCGAAAAATTTAACTGTGATTTATTGTTTTATGGGTAAATTAAAAAATCTGAAATTTACAATTTTAGGATGTTAATTATTTATTTGCGACTTTTGGATTATTGGCAAAAAAGTATAAAATAATTTTATAGTCAATAGTTTGTTTAAAATTTAATTTTTCAATTTCTAAATGAGGAAGTTTTTATTATTACTTGTTATTATACTATTTGTTTTAAAAACAAAATCTCAGTCGTATATACCTATGCTCGATTCACATTCAGAATGGCATGTAACAACTTGCTTCTTTGGTTGTTTAACAGATAAATATTACACAGTTGGAGATACTACTATTAACGGTTATTCATATAAGTTCTTAGACCTATTCCATTATATGAAAAATTTTGTAATAAGAGAAGATACAAATTTGCAAAGAATTTATTTGCGATTACTCATTTCACCAACTGATACGAGTGAATTTCTTTTTTATGATTTCAAACTTGCCGTAAACGACACTATGGTTCTTTTTAATCCTGGAAGCCCTTTCCCTCAAAATCCTGGCAAGTTTGTTTTAGACTCCATCAAACCCAAGTTTTTAATAACTAAAAATCATAGGCATTTTTATTTACATTCCTTAGATACAATTACCTCAGGGGTTAAAAATACAATTTGGGTAGAAGGAATAGGTTCTTTATGCTTAATAAATACACCTGGAGCGCCTCCAAAAATTACGGGTGTAGGGCAATTGAGTTGTTTTTTTAATAATGGTATTCAACAATATCAAAATTTAGATTCTATATCTTATTGCCTTCCGGTATATCCATTATCTATCAGAGAAATGACTGGCCATAAAGCTTCTTTGAAGATACAATCAAACCCTACTTCAAATCGATTACAAATTATTTCTAATGAATTCGATTTTGAAGGACTAAAAATTAAGATTATAAATTTGCTTGGAGCTATTGTATTAGAAAAAGAATATTCAAAGTTTATAGATATTTCAACATTATCTGAGGGCGTTTACTTTATCAATTTTTATAGATATGAAAAATTATACAGTGCAAAATTCATTAAGCTTTGATTGAGTTTTGGACCTGTTTAAAAAAATTTAAGTCAGTTTAAGTATTTCCAACACTTTTTTAGTAGTGCCTGATTTTTTTTGAAAATATAATTTTAGATCATTTTCAATTTCGTTTATTGCGGCTTTATTGTTTAAAAAAGCCGATACCTCAGCGGCAAGGCCGGTTGCAGAAGAAATATTCTTCGCTGCTTTAAGTGCAATTAGCTCTGTAGCTTCGTTATACTTGTGATAATCATCGCCATAAAACACAACAGGTTTATAATAAACGGCAGGCTCCAAACAGTTATGTATACCTTCGTCTAAACCACCGCCAATGTATGCTACAGAAGCGTAATGATATATTTTAGATAACAATCCAATGGTATCAACTACTAATACATTAGCGTTATTATTTAGCTTTTGTTCAGAGAATAAATTAAAGGGTATTTCGTTCCTGACAAGTAATGCGGTTAATTTAGAAATATCTTTTTCTTCTACATTGTGCGGTACAATAATTAATCTAAGATCTGGTAAATTCAATAGTTTATAGGCTTCTATCAATAACGCTTCATCACCTGGCCAGGTGCTTCCTGCAACAAGAATTTTTTTATCGCTGCAAAATTCTTTTATAAAAGGCATTTCAATAAAACTCGCTTTTACCTCTATAACCCTGTCAAAACGTGTATCGCCGCATACTTCATAATTCTTAATACTTATCTTTTCGAGCAGTTTACCCGAAGCCTCGTCTTGTATAAATAATTTATTAAAGGTGCTTAAAGATCTTCTGAAAATACCACCATACCATCTAAAAAAAGGATGGTGCGGTTTAAATACGGCAGAAACAAGATAGGTTGGAATACTTTGTTTTTTTAATTCAAATAAATAATTCAACCAAAATTCGTATTTAATAAATATAGAGACCTTTGGTTTTACGATTCTAATAAAATCCCTTGCATTTTTTTTTGTATCCAATGGTAAATAACAGATCAGGTCTGCACCACTCCAATCTTTAAAAGACTCGTAGCCACTGGGTGAAAAAAAACTTAAAATGATTTTATAACCCGGATGTTTTTTTTTAATAGCTTCAATTAATGGTCTTCCTTGCTCAAACTCGCCGTAAGAAGAACAATGTACCCACAAAATATTTGACGAATTAAGTGCGGTGATCTTTTTACTAATATTCTCACGCCAGTTCTTGCGTCCTGTAACCCATTGTTTGGCTTTTAATTTATTTATAGAAGCCAGTTTAATAACCAAGCCATATAAATAAATAACCAAATTGTACAAGAACATATTTTTTGGGTTAGTTGTAATAAAATTCGTTCGGTGTCTTTTTATATAAAGGCAGGATCCAGCCAAACCTCAGGCCTAATAACATATCCAAACGTTTTTGTGTATCGGGTAAACCTGTATCGTAATTTAATTTACGAATGCTACGTGTAAAGCCCTGGTAACTTTCGACACCAAAATATAAATTTAAAAAACGGTTATCACTCAAGAACATATAACCAACAAACTGTGTTAACGAAAATCCGCCGCTAAGCCTGTCGTAGCCATGCGCAAGCTCACCTTTAACAGCTGCGATCTTTTGCTGGGCATCGTATAGTTTTATTTTTGACTGAAGATAACCAGCCCCTACGCTTACCATTAATCCTGAATTTGGATTTGCTGATAAAAAATCGAAGACCTTACCACCGGTTAAATGAATACCAAAACCCCGCTCTGTAACACGCAGATCGGCAGGATATCCTTCATTGTCAATAATAAATCCATCTGCATTCTTTAACTGCGTTAATACATTTTCTTTTACATTTCTACCAAAAAAATAATTCGACTCTAAACCCAACAACCAATTGCGTTTTGTTTTTACCATGAAAGAGCCACCCAGATTAAGGTTGGGGCCAAAACGTTTTGCAAGATCGCCTCCGGGAATATGGCCACTGAAATGAATACTTACCAATGGTATTAATGTTTTGTTTGAATCAATTTGCGAAAAACTGAAAAAAGAACAAAAAATAAATAGCGTTAAAAATCTCATTGTGCCCTCTACCAGCAATAATTTATACTGCCATAAATTTACTTGATATATTTAAATTAAAAAACCCAAAATTTATACAATTTTGGGTTAATTTTTCTTATACATTACTGTTTTAGGGCAATGTAATTGTATAGGTATTAGCGTTAATAGTTACTGTAGCCTGATCATCACAAGCGCCATTTCCAAAATCAATTAACCTGGTTGGTTTTCCTTGTGGAGTGTGTTTAATTTCGCCACTTATAAAATGTTTTCTGCAGCCTATGCTCATATCGCGGATCAAAGGTTTGCCTGATGTAATAGAAGATGTAAAATTTCTTCCATTTGCATTAGTGCCGCTGGCACTACCGGTAATAGAATATTTATCATCTATCCAAAGCAGTGTATTCTCTCCCGTAAGCCACTCGCGTTGGCGTGTGCCTGTCCATTGTATGGTGCCACTATTATCTGCTTTTACAATTGAAAGATTGGCGTTTATGTCGTAAACCAAATGCCCTTGTGCATTGTGACCTAAATTTTTTACTGTTTTATTTCCGTTTACTTTATTATCGTTTACAAAATAATTTATTGGCGTTACAGTAATAGTTGTTAGCGAGTCGCGGTATTTACCGGTATAAACAATTAACAAACTACCCCTGCGGTAGCGGCCGTCTCCACAAAGACAATTGCTGTTGCCAAAATTTACGGTTATAGAATCGGCGTTGGTGCTTACTAAAGTATCAAAGGTTAAAGTTGCGCATGGCGCTAACATGGCGCTATTCTCTGATGTTTTAAAACTGGTAACATTTTTATTTCGACCTGCTTCATCGGCAATGTTATTCATATCATTGTCTATACTAGTAGCTAAAGAATTTTCAGATGCCGATTGTGTATCCGTATCCTCTTCTTTCTTTTGTTTTTTCTGACAAGAAGAAAATATTATAGTAAGGCTTAAACCTAAAATTAATATACGACTTAGCTTTTTCATTTTTATGCGATTTATACTAAGATGCTTAATTAATAGAAAGGTTTAATCGTTAAAAGATATTTTTAGTTAAAAGCGTCAATCCTTGTTTTATAGGTAGTAATTTTGTTGTTCTGGGTATCACTTTCTACCAACCCATCTTTTAAACGCACTATTCGGTGGGCGTGCAGGGCAATATCCTCTTCATGTGTAACTAAAATAATGGTATTTCCTTTTTTGTGGATCTCTTCAAACAGGCCCATAATTTCTACCGATGTTTTGCTATCTAAATTACCGGTTGGTTCATCTGCCAGTATAATGGCAGGGTTATTAACGAGTGCCCTGGCAATTGCCACCCGTTGTCGCTGACCACCACTAAGCTCGTTGGGTTTATGGTTCATCCTGTTGCCCAACCCTACACTTTCTAAAACTTCTTTGGCGCGTTTGTCCCTGTCTATTTTACTAAAACCAGCGTAAACTAATGGTAAAGCCACGTTATCAAGAGTGGTAGCTCTTGGTAAGAGATTAAATGTTTGAAAAACAAATCCAATTTCTTTGTTGCGCACCTCAGCCAATTCGTTATCACTCATTTTAGCAACTGAAAGGTTGTTTAAAATGTATTCCCCATCAGATGGGCTATCCAGGCAACCAAGCATATTCATTAAAGTTGATTTTCCGCTGCCCGATGGCCCCATTAAAGCAACATACTCGTTCTTATAAATAGTTAATGAAACATCTTTTAAAGCGTGAATGATCTCCTCACCTATCTGGTAAGTTTTTCTTATGTTTCTTATAGAAATAATTTCCGTCACTTATGTAAAATTAGGCTATTTAAAAACGATTAAAAAACCATTGGTACTATTTTCTTAAATGATAAAAGATGTAAGACTGATGACTAAAGTCTAACGACTGACAACTAATGACTAATTTCGCTTAATGAGTTTTTACCGCCGTGTTAAATATTTTTTGGTGCACACCTTAATGCATAGTAATAAGGAGGCACAGAGCCTTATTGATAAAAAAGTAATTGAAATTGATGGAGTAGTTATTTCAGATAATTGTATTATTTCTGATGTGTCTGAAATAAAAGTGAATGGTATTATTAAACGTGCCAAAAAAGAATTAGTGTATTTAAGATTTTATAAGCCTATAGGTTTTCAAAGCACATTAAACAAAAATGTAGATAATAACCTTGCTTCTTTTTTTACCGGTTATGAAGGCCTTGCTATTGCCGGGAGGCTCGATAAACAGTCGGAAGGATTATTATTATTGAGTAATGATGGAAAATGGGTAGAGGAATTATGCAACCCGAAATTTGAAAAGGAAAAAGAATATGTTGTTGTATTAGATAAACCCATTACCGAGGCCTTTGTTACTGGTTTTAAGAATGGCGTTGAGATAGACAAATACCTTACAAAAAAATGCTTTTGTGAGAAAATGAATGAAAACACGCTGCGTATTATCTTAACTGAAGGAAAGAACCGGCAGATCCGTAAAATGTGTCAGGTTTTAGGTTATTCGGTTTTAAACTTAAAAAGAATAAGGGTGGCCGATTTTTTACTTGCTGATATTCAGCCTGGTAAGTTTAAGTTTACAAAAATTTAACTATTTAATGTTACAACATTAAATGTTACAACATATATTTGCATCATAAATCTTAAAACAAAAAACAATGAAAAAATTATTTACAACCGCGGCAGCATCTTTAATTATGGTGTCGGCTGCAACTGCACAAGTTAACTGGAAGGTTGACGGATCTCATTCTAAACTTGGTTTTTCGGTAACGCATATGATGGTTAGCGAAACTGAAGGTAAATTTAAAATATACGAAGGAACAGTAAGTTCTAAAACGGATATGGATTTTACAGATGCAAAAATTGATTTTACAGCAGATGTAAACTCTATAAACACAGAAGACGAGAAACGCGATGGTCATTTAAAAAGTCCTGATTTTTTTGATGCTGAAAAATTTCCTAAGATCTCCTTTAAGAGTACAAGCATGAAACCAAATGCAAAATTGGGTAAAACAGCCTATACATTAACTGGTGATCTTACAATGCATGGTGTTACTAAAAAAGTAACTTTTACAGCTATTGGTGCTTCTAAAGTGGTTAAAGATCCTTATGGAAATTTTAAAAATGGTTTTAAAGTTTTGGGTACCATCAACCGTAAAGATTTTGGGTTAAGCTGGAACGCTGCTTTAGAATCAGGTGGGGTTGCAGTTAGCGAAGATGTAAAAATTGATCTGAATATTGAATTAAATAAAGAAAAATAATTCCTTAAATTAGCCTCCGGGTATTATTGATCCGGAGGCTTTTACAATGTTATTAGAAGACGAAATACAACAAAGCTCATTTAAATCGCCACAACAAAAACTTGCTGTAAATCTTTTGTATACTACCAACTGGCTTAGCAGTCATTACGATAAATTCTTTAAAGGCCTCGACCTTACAACACAACAATACAATGTCTTACGCATTTTACGCGGCCAATACCCTAACCCCTGTTCTTTAAAATGCATCAAAGAACGTATGTTGGATAAGATGAGCGATACTTCGCGCATTCTTGATAAACTTGTAACAAAAGGTTATGCTATTCGCAACGAATGCCCAAACGACAGGCGCAGCGTTAATATTGTTATCTCAGAAGCTGGCCTTGCTTTACTTAAAGAACTTGATTTTATTGATGATGCTACAAAAGACATCTTTAAGAATTTAAGTATAAAACAAATTAATGTCCTGAATGAATTATTGGATAATTTGCGTGGATAATAATCTCACCATAAACACCAAAAAAACTAAACATCCGGTGTTTTTTAGCTATTTGTTTGTCCCTTTGAGTAAACAGGTCGTTTTTAACCATCAAAGGTAGATTCTATTTATTTAAAAACTCAAACATCTTAGAAAAAGTCTTTATTTTTGAATATGTTAAGACAATTCTTATTTTCTCTTTTATTTCTAATATCTGTTCCTACATTTTATAGCCAGACAAATTCAACTTGTGCCAATCCTCAACCATTTTGTACCGGTCAAACCATGCAGTTTCCTGCTGGTGTTAATGCCGGAAATGCTCAAAATGGCCCAAACTATGGCTGTTTAGGTTCGCAACCAAACCCAGCCTGGTTCTATTTTCAAATGGCCACTAATGGTCCAATGTCAATTTCAATGTCAGCCGGGCAGGATATAGATTTTATCTGCTGGGGCCCTTTTCCTACTTTAAACGGCAACTGCGGTAGCTTAACAGCCGGTAATACTGTTGATTGCAGTTACTCCGGTTCAGCAACCGAAACATGTGTAATAGCAAATGCTGTAGCAGGGCAATTTTACCTTTTACTGATCACTAACTTTTCAAATTCAAACCAACAAATAACATTTAATCAAAGCAACGCCAATCAACCCGGTGCAGGACAAACCAACTGCGGTGTATTATGCAGTATGACGGTTACAGGCACCAATTCTTTGTGCGCCGGGCAAACCGGCACACTTGCTGTAACAACAGGCACGGGCATTACAAGCGTAAACTGGACAGGGCCAGGAGGTTTTAACTCACCTTCTTACACACCAAGTGTTCCGAGTATGACAGCCAGTGGAACGTATACCTGTATTGGAACTACCACAGGTACAAATCCTGCTACCAACACTTGTTCAGTAACAAAAAGTATTACAGTTGTACAAAACCCAACAACAACCGCTGTAAATAATGGTCCTATATGTGCCGGAGCAACCGCTAATTTAACAGGTGGCGGTGCTACATCCTATACATGGTCGGGGCCAAGTGGTTTTATATCAAACATTGCAGCGCCTTCTATTCCAAATGCGCAACCCGTTAATGCAGGGGTTTACACAGTTTTAGGTTCCGCCGGTGGATGTACATCAACAGCCTCTACTACATTACAGGTAAATGCCAATCCAACCGTTACAGCAGCCAATTCAGGAAGTTATTGCGCCGGACAGAGTTTTAATTTATTAGCAAACGGTGCTACCAGTTATACCTGGAGCGGCCCTAATGGTTATTCATCCAATATTCAAAATCCAAATTTCACTAATATTGCTACCAATTTAAGTGGCACCTACAATTTAATTGGCGCAGCTAATGGTTGTACTGCAACGGCAAGCACGGCTTTAGTTGTTAACCCGTTACCAAATATAGTGGCAGTAACATCGGGTAATGTTTGTGAGAACTTTAGTCTTACATTAAGCGCAGTAGGTGGAGTATCATTTGTTTGGACCGGTCCGAATGGTTTCGTTTCCTTTCAACAAAATCCGCAGATTGGATCGGCTATTATGGCTAACAATGGTATTTATACAGTTACAGGAACAGACCTTAACGGATGCGTAAATACCGCAACCGTTGCCCAGGTGGTTTTTGCAAAACCGGTAATTACAGTAGCAGGTTCAAATGCTTGTATCGATGATCAGTTAATGCCAACAGCAAGTGGAGGTTCTACCTATCAATGGACAGGCCCTAACGGTTTCTCATCTGTCGTTCAAAATCCGGTTATACCAAATGTGGCGTCGGCAAACGCAGGTGTCTACAATGTAACCGTAACCTCGGTTGCGGGCTGTGTTTCAACCGGTACAGTTTTTTGTAATGTTTATCCAAAACCAAATGTAAGTTTTACAGGTAATACCGAAGCTTGTTACGGTACACCATTTTCTTTTTCAGGTAATGGTGCTATAAGCTATAAATGGTTAGGTACTTTTGGTATCGCACAATTAGGTCCGCAATTCTCTATATCATCTGTTTCAAATAGTTTACAAACCACTTACACGTTAGTAGGTGCTGATGGACATGGTTGTTTTAATTCCGTTGTAATTACACCAATTGTTTTAGGATTGCCTTACGGTACTATCTCTCCTGCAAAAGACGCTGGTTGCGTTCCATTTTGCACCGCATTCAATTTCCAAAAAGGATCTTCTATAATTACAAACGTAAACTGGAGTTTTAGTAATGGTAATACTTTTAATGATTCTTCAAAGGTTACACAATGTTTTACTACTGCAGGTATTCACACTGTAAATATTGCTTTAACAGATTCTAAAGGTTGCAAAGGCAGATCAACAGCAACCGTTGAAGGTTACCCTATTCCAAATGCAGAATTTTCTTATACACCAGATGCTCCGAATGAAAACGATAATACTGTTACTTTCATTGACGAGACAACTAATGCAACAGTTACAAATTGGTACTGGGATTTTTACAGCAATGGAAAAGACACCTCTAACAAGACCAGCCCTACCTACGCTTTCCCTGAAATAGGAAATTATTTTGTATACATGAAAGTAATAAGCAAACATGGTTGCATTGACAGTATTGTTAAAAAAATAACCGTTGTTGAAGATGTAACATTCTTTATTCCAAACTCATTTACACCAAACGGTGATGGCAATAACGAAGTGTTTTTACCAAAAGCGGTAGGTGTTAAAAAATACAGAATGGATATTTTTGACCGTTGGGGACAATTAGTTTATACATCAACCGATATTTTTCAAGGTTGGGATGGAAAATCTAAAAAAGGTGGTGATATTTTGCCACAAGATGTTTATGTGTACAAAATAAGTGTTAGCAATAGCAACAGCGCTAAACCAAAAACCTATACAGGGCACGTTACTTTAATGAAATAGGCCAAATAGTTTTAAATTATTACTATTTTTGGGGTCTATGAGCAAGGATAAAAAAGTAGCAATACCTTTAATTAAAAATCCAAAAACTGTTTACGAAAAGTTTGAGAACTGGGCGGCAAAGAACGATACCAAAATTTTCTATACTTTAACTGCTTTATGCCTTTTTTTATCTTTCATTTCTTTTAATGCCCGCATTAGTGAAGCACACGACGATGCCCTTTATTTAGAAGGCGGCTGGCGTTATGTGAACGAATTTCCAACTTATTTTTATACACAAAACGCGCCCTTATATCCTATGTTCCTGGGGTTATTGGTAAAGATCTTCGGATTTAAACTTATCCTCTTTAAATTATTTTCAGTTCTGTTCACCGTTCTTGGTTTTGTTCTTTTTTACAAAGCATTAAAAGGGCGCATTCCTGCTATAGTTTTTATTCCTGTGGCCATTTTTCAGGCGGCTAACCACTTAATTATTTATTACGCCAGCATGACCTTTACAGAGGCCTTTTATTTTTTCCTTCAAGGTATGTTCTTCTTTTACGCCGTAAAAATTATTGATGTTGTAAACAAAGACGGGGTTCAGTTAAAACCACAATTAAAATTATGGCTTCTGTTTGGTTTAAGCATGTTCTTAATAAGCACCTGCAAAAGCTCAGCTATTGTTGTGGTTCCGGCGGTACTACTATTTTTTGCATTTGAAAAGAACTGGAAAGCTTTAGGTTTTTCTTTGGCAAGTTTTGCTGTATTTAAAGTTATTTACGAAGGACTTGTAAGAAGTATCTGGAGCGCACAAAATCAATTCTCTGGACAAAGCAAGATCCTCTTACAAAAAGATCCTTACAACAAAGCTTTGGGTGACGAAGACTTTGGCGGCTTTATACAACGTTTTCTTGATAATTGTGATCTCGGATTAAGCAAACGTTTTTACCAATTACTTGGCTGGAGAGATGAAAATAATATTGAAGTATATGGTTTCTTAACTTTTGTAACAGTTGCCATTATTATTATTGGCTTCTGGCAATTATTTAAACACAAAAATAAAGCGATGTTGTTATTTGCTTTGTTTACAGGCGCACAAATAATATTATCGTATTTCATCCTTCAAACAAGATGGGATCAGCCTCGTATAACTTTAATATGTATGCCGGTTCTACTCATTTTAATTTTGTATGCATTTTATTCTTTCACTAATAAACCTGGCAGCATAGGCCAAATGGTCTATATTTTCCTGGCTGTTCTTATGATGGGCTCGGTTTGTATCTCATCTTTTAAAAGAGGATTTAAAAACATTCCCATTGTACAAAAGAATTTAAAAGGTGATAAATATTATGGTTACACACCCGATTGGCAAAATTTTTTAAAAGCCAGCGAATGGTGCGCCGATAGTTTAAGTAAGGAATCGCTTGTGGCCAGCCGTAAAGCGCCTATGAGTTTTGTTTATGGAAAAGGAAAAAAATTCTTCCCAATTTACTCTGTTATTAAAAAAGATTCAATTACCGAGCAATCCAATCCGGATAGCGCATTGGCTTTTTTCCGCGAAAAAAAGGTAACACATGTTATTTTAGCGAGCCTGCGTTTAGATCCAAATAATGCTAGTGCCGGCTTTATAAACACTGTACATAATATCTTTGCGCCTATCGGACAAAAGTATCCGGAAAAATTAAAATTGGTACATACCGAAGGGGATTTTGAACAGGCTTATATTTACGAGATAAAATATTAAGGATGTCTTTCAGCATAAAACTCGGAAATTTTCTTTACAAAAATGCATTTGGTTTATATAAACCCATGTACAAACTGTTTAAGAATAAGCAAGATGCTTTTGAAATTGATCTGCTAAAAAAAAACATTCAAAAAAATGATGTGGTGTTGGATATTGGTGCCAATATTGGTTTTTACGCTACTATCCTTTCAGATATAGTTGGCGAAAATGGTGTTGTGCATTGTTTTGAACCGGATACTAAGAACTTTGAACATTTAAAAAAAACAACAGCAAATTTTAAGAACATTAAAATAAACAATAAAGCCGTTGGACCAAGGACCGAAAAATTAAAGATCTACACTTCTAAAAATTTAAATGTAGATCACAGAACTTACAAACCCGAAGAGTACGATAAGGAAATTGAAATAGATGCGGTAAGCATTGATGATCATTTATCTTCCAATCTAAAAGTAAATTTTATTAAAATGGATATTCAGGGTTTTGAAATGCAGGCCATACAAGGCATGCAACACATCCTGGAAAAAAATAAAGATGTAAAGATCATTTCTGAATTCTGGCCTTACGGTTTAAAAAAAGCCGGAAGTTCTGTTACCGATTATTTTAATTTTTTAGTAACCAAAGGTTTTAATTGTTATTTACTGGAACAAAATTCATTATTAAAATTAACGGCAGATAAGGTTACCTCATTAGAACCATTAGGCGAAGAACATTATTTTAATATTTTTGCTACCAAAACAAATGTTTAAAAAGTATACTATACCTTTTGATCTTGATGACCCTAAAGCAACTTTAGCGCATAGGGATATTATTTTGCAAAAGCCTTTTTTAAAACAGTTGTATAACGATTGGTATGAAGTTTTTATTAAGAAATCTAAAGAAATTAAAAATGGTAAATACCTTGAGATAGGCTCCGGCGGTGGTTTTTTAAAAGAAGTGTTTCCTGAAGTTATTACCAGTGATATTTTAGCTTTGCCAAATGTGGACATGGTTTTTAGCGCAGAAGAAATGCCATTTAAAGAAAACGAACTGGCCAGTATTGTGATGCTGAATGTTTTTCATCACATACCAAAACCGCATTTATTTTTAAAAGAAGCGCAACGTACTTTGGTTAAAGGTGGTAAAATAATTATGACAGAACCCGCCAACAGCGCGCTTGGAAGATTCATCTACAAACGTTTTCACCACGAACCGTTTGATGAGAAGGGACAAAGAGAAATTAAAGCGGGTAACCCTCTTTCAAATAGCAATCAGGCTTTACCTCATATTTATTTTGAACGCGATCTTGATATTTTCAAAAAAGATTTTCCGCAGTTAAAGATCAATTCCATAAAATATCATTCGCCTTTTTCATATATTATTAGTGGGGGCGTTTCAAGAAGTGCAATGCTTCCGTTTTTTATGTATAATTTTGTAAAAGCTATGGAATGGTTATTTTCGCCATTATCCAAACAATTTGGCTTATTTTGTACTATAGAAGTTGAAAAAATATAAGTGGAAGAAACAAAACTTACATATTTTAATAACCTGGCTAAAAAGCGCCGCAAGCGTACATTTGGCGCTTATTATTGGAAAGAAATTACCAATTACACCAATTATTTTTCGCATGAAGATAGCTCGGTATTAGAAGTAGGCTGCGGGAGTGGCGATCTTTTAGCGAATATTGCCGGGTCTAAAAAAGTGGGCATCGATTTTAGCGAAGAATATATTTCCTGGGCAAAAGAAAAACACGCGGGTAAAAATATTGAGTTCAAGGTAATGGATGCCAACGATATTAAGATCGATCAAACCTTCGACCTTATTGTGGTGAGTAATTTAATTGGTTTTGTTGACGATATTCAAAATGTATTTGAGCAGGTAAAAAAATGTTGTCACCCAAACACCAAGGTAATTGTTCAGTTCTACAATTCGTTTTGGGAGCCGCTTATTAAATTTTCTGAATTAATTGGTCTTAAACAAAAAACACCCACACAAAACTGGTTAAGCACGCGCGATATTAATAATTTACTTTTTATCTCAGGCTTTGATGTTTATCGTAACAGCAAGCGCTTGATCATCCCTTTCTTCTTCCCTATTCTATCATTTATCTTTAACCGTTATTTAGCAAAGTTCCCTTTCTTCCGTTTTTTTACGTTGAACATTTACAGTTTTGCTAAACCATTGCCTGAAAATAACGAGGAAAAATACGACACAAAATATTCTACTACAGTTGTAATTCCGGCTCGTAACGAAAGTGGAAATATTGAAAATGCTATTTTACGTTTACCAAAATTTGGTAAGCATATCGAGATTATTTTTATTGAAGGCAACAGTACCGACGATACCTGGCAAAAGATCCAGGAGATCCAGAAAAAATATGCGGCTACGCACGATATAAAAATTGGTCAACAAAAAGGAAAAGGAAAAGGCGATGCTGTGCGCGAAGGATACAGTATTGCTACCGGAGATATTTTAATGATATTGGATGCCGACTTAACTGTGCCACCAGAAGACCTTCCAAAATTTTATAATGCTATTGCCAGCAACAAAGGTGATTTTATAAATGGCACACGTCTTGTTTACCCTATGGATAAAGAAGCTATGCGTTTTTTAAATTATTTGGGCAATCACTTTTTTAGTTGGGCATTTACCTGGTTGTTAGATCAACGTTTTAAAGATACGTTGTGTGGCACGAAAGTGATGTTCAGAAAAGATTATGTAAAACTAATTAAGAACCGTAAATATTTTGGTGAGTTCGATCCATTTGGTGACTTTGATCTTTTATTCGGCGCGCACAAATTAAATCTAAAAATTGTTGAAGTACCTATTCGTTATAAAGAGCGTACTTATGGCGAAACCAATATCTCGCGATTTAAACACGGCGTTATATTATTACGCATGTGCGCTTTCGCCAGCAGGAAGTGTAAGTTTATTTAGACTCTAACGAGGTCATGTAATCCTGCAAAATAATAATTGCGCTTATCACATCCACTGTTGCTTTATCCTGCCTGTCTTTCTTTTTTAAGCCACCCATTAACATGGTTTGCTGCGCCAAAGCACTTGTAAAACGTTCGTCGTAGCGTTCAATTTTTACATCCGGAAATTTTTTCTTTAAATGAACAACAAAAGGTTCAATAAAACGGGCACTGTCGCTTTTATTATTTTGAAGAGTTTTTGGTTCGCCCACAACAATAATATCTACTGTCTCTTTTTTTAAATAGTCATCTAAGAATTTAACGAGATCTTTACTGTGAATGGAAGTTAAACCACTGGCAATTAAACGTAAACTATCCGTAACGGCCAATCCAACACGTTTGCTGCCATAATCTATTGCTAAAATTCTTCCCATTTGCAAAGATAAAAATACAGATTAAAGACACAGGATGCAAAGTTCAAAAAAATAATTAAAAACGTGATGGAACACTGATTTTAAAGATCAAACGGGTTTACACAGATTAAAAAATCAGCGCAAATCTGTTCAATCCGCGTTATCTGTGTTCCATCTCCTTTGTTCTTATAAATCAGAAACTGAAAACTAGAAACTTTTTAGTAATTTAGTTTTATGATTAAAAAGATAGGTATATTAACTTCAGGCGGCGATTCGCCGGGGATGAACGCTTGTATTCGCGCAATAGTAAGAACAGCGTTGTACCACAACATAGAGGTAATTGGATTTATAAAAGGCTATGAAGGTCTTATTGATAATGATTTTGTAGAATTAAAACGCGAAAGCGTTTCCGGCATTATACAAAAAGGCGGTACTATTTTAAAAACAGCGCGCAGCGCTCGCTTTATGAAAGAAGAAGGTATTTTACAAGCTGTAAAAAATTTAACTGCAAATAATGTAGATGCCATGGTTATTGTTGGTGGCGATGGTAGTTTTAAAGGCGCTATAGAATTAAGCAAACATATTTCTATTCCTATAGTTGGTTGTGCCGGCACCATTGATAACGATCTTGTTGGGACTGATTTTACAATTGGTTACGATACTGCCATCAACACTGTTATTGATGCAATAGATAAAATTAGAGATACAGCTGAAAGTCACGACCGTGTTTTTGTGGTTGAAGTAATGGGACGCGATGCCGGTTTAATTGCTTTGCGAACAGCTATTGCCAGCGGTGCAGAAGCTTTGTTGGTTCCTGAATTAAAACATGATACACAATCTTTAATTTCTAAAATGAAGAATTGGCGCAGCACAAAGAGCAGTAAAATAATTGTTGTTGCTGAAGGCGATCAAAGTGGTGGCGGTTTTAAAGTAGCCGATATGATAAAAACAAATTACCCTGAATTTGATGTGCGCGTAAGTATTTTAGGGCACATACAACGTGGCGGTAACCCAAGTTGCATGGAGCGTGTGAATGCAAGTATTGTTGGTTTTAATTCTGTAAGAGCATTAATGGCCGGGCACAAAAATGAAATGATAGGCATCATCAACAAACAGGTTTCGTACACGCCATTTGCAAAAGCGGTTAAACATCACCAAAAATTAAATAAAGATCTTGAAGAGTTGATAGAGATATTGAGTAGTTGATTCTCTCAATTACTGTCAGTTCGAGTTATTTTTGCCTGCCTCTTGCAATCCCGATAGCTATCGGGAGTATCGAGAACGGTTAGAAGCGTCTCGATACGAAAATTCAAAGAGGCAGAATTTTCTACTCGACGTGACATGTTCAAGAAGGAAGGAAATCTCCAAATTTTTGTTAACCCCTGTAACTTTCACGCTTTTTAAACGTTTTAGTTAAAAATCCCATCATGCGCAAGATCATTTTACTCTCCACCATTATTATTTCTTTTTTTGTATTTGGCTTTACTGCTTTTCATACAGTAGAAAAAACCAAAGCAGGTAAACCGCATAAGAACGGCGATATTATTTTTATCGTTAATCCATCCGGACAAGGCAAAGCTATACAGTTAGCAACCAAATCAAAGTACACACACGTTGGCGTTATCTTTTTTGAAGACGGTAAAGAATATGTTTACCACGCTGTAGAACCCGTTATGAGAAGCTCGCTGAATGGGTTTATTGGTATGAGTGCAGATGGAACTTATGAGATCCGCCGCTTAAAAGATCAATCGCTTTTAACACCTGAGGCAATAATAAAAATGTTATCTGATGCCAAATCAAAATTAGGTCTGCATTATGATCTTGGTTTTAGCTGGGACGATAAAGAAATGTATTGCTCTGAATATGTTTGGAAACTCTATAACAAAGCCCTTGGTATAAATGTGGGCGCCTTAAAACCTTTAAAAGAATTTGATCTTACACATCCTGCTGTAAAAAAGAAACTAGAAGTACGTTACGGTAAAAATATTCCAATGGATGAAAATATGATCTCGCCAGGCGATATGTATGCCTCTGAATTGTTGGAGTAACTAACAAATACAAAGGAATGCCATCAATGTAATGGCGTTAATAATTGAGATAGCTCCCAGTGAATGGAGATTTTGATTTAGGTTGTACGAAAAAAAGATCAGCGAAAAGGTGCCTATAAAAACAGACAGGAATAAAATAGGGCTGGCATCCTGGATCCTGTAATAATCATCTGAAGTATTTATGTAAGCTTTTATTTCCCGCCGAAGCAAATAATCTTTCCCTACTTTAAATGCTGTGTATTTTGCTGGCGTTTCAATAAATTCATTTACGATCAGGTTATAGCTTTTATCGTTTACATCTATTATTACAATATCAGAAATCTTACGTTTACCGGCTTCATTTTTTTTATCGCCATAAGTTACAAGCACATTTTTTGAATAATGTGTTTGGTAATGACAAGGCCCGTAAAAAGAAATAATTAATTCGCAGAAAACGAAAAAACAAAAAACATTAAAACAGTTTAAGAATTTATAAATGAATGATCTTTTGAAACGCTGAACTTTGTTGAAGGCTCGGATCTTTTTGATCTCAACTAATTCTGCTACTTCCTCAGGAGTTAAAGGGATACGTGGTGCTCGTTTTTTTCCCTCTTCCTTCATTTTAGATTTAATTTCTCGTCCACCAGATAGTTATTTCTAACAGGGCTGTTGCGTAAAATTAATTCGCCAATAAAACCCGCTAAGAACATCATGCTACCAATGATCATACAGGTTAATGAAATATAAAAGGAAGGACGCTCGGTAATTAATCTTGCAGCATGATGTGTGTAAGCACAATAAAGTTTATACGCGCCTAAATAAAAAGCAAAAGCAAAACCCACTAAAAATAATAGTGTACCAACCAATCCAAAGAAATGCATTGGGCGTTTTCCGAATTTTGAAAGAAAGGTAATGGTTAGCAGATCTAAAAAACCATTTATAAAACGGTCCCAGCCAAATTTGCTTACACCATATTTACGTGCTTTATGTTGAACTACTTTTTCCCCTATCTTACTAAAGCCTGCAGCCTTTGCCATTACAGGAATGAAGCGGTGCATCTCGCCATACACTTCAATACTTTTTACGACTTTCTTTTTATAAGCTTTTAAACCGCAATTCATATCGTGCAATTTAATGCCGCTTATTTTTCTGTTGGTCCAGTTATATAATTTAGAAGGAAGATTTTTTGTAACAGCGTTATCATAACGTTTTTGTTTCCAGCCACTCACAAGATCAAAGCCATCAACCGTTATCATTTTATAAAGTTCGGGTATCTCGTCAGGACTATCCTGCAGGTCGGCATCCATAGTAATTACCACATCGCCTTGCGCCGCTTCAAATCCCAAATGCAGCGCCGGCGACTTACCGTAATTCCTGCGGAATTTTATTGCTTTTACATTTGAATTTTTTTGCGCTAAGTTTTCAATTACCTGCCACGAATTATCTTTGCTACCATCATCAATAAAAACTATTTCGTAAGAATAATTATTCTCCGTCATGGTCTTTACGATCCAATCGTGCAATTCCGGTAACGATTCCTCTTCATCTTTAAGAGGAATAATTACTGATATTTGACAGTTTGAACTCATTAAGCTTTTACTTCGGCGTATTTGGTCATGAATTCCATTACCTTATCCACCATATCTGAACTGCCTAAAAATAAAGGCGTACGTTGGTGTAGTTCTGTAATTGGCACTTCCATAATGCGTTTATAACCTGTTGTAGCTTTACCTCCTGCCTGTTCAATAATAAAAGCTAAAGGATTGCACTCATATAATAAACGCAATTTACCGTTAGGAGATTTTGTTGTAGTTGGATAAATATATACTCCACCCACAATTAAGTTACGGTGAATATCTGCAACACCTGAACCAATGTAACGTGAAGAATACGGACGATTAGTTGCTTTGTCTTCTTCCTGACAATATTTAATATATTTTTTTACACCTTCAGGAAAGTGTAAATAATTTCCTTCGTTAACTGAATAAACATTTCCGGCCGTTTTTGTTTGCATTAATGGGTGCGATAAACAAAACTCACCAATACTTGGATCTAACGTAAAACCATAAACGCCTTTACCGGTAGTATAAACCAACATACAGCTCGATCCATAAATAATATAGCCGGCAGCCACCTGCTCGGTACCACGTTGCATAAAATCTTCAATAGTGCCCGGTCCGCTTAAAGTTGTACGACGGTAAATAGAAAAAATGGTACCAACCGATACATTCACATCAATATTTGAAGAACCATCCAATGGATCCATAGCTACAACATATTTGGCGTTTTTAGAGATCTCTGAATCAATTGGTATAATTTCGTCGTTCTCTTCGCTGGCAATGGCACAAACTTCGCCACCGGCCTTTAAAGCAGCAATAAACTGGTCATTTGCAAATACATCTAGTTTTTTAACGCGCTCGCCTTGTATATTAGTTTCACCTGTTTCACCTAAAATTTCAACTAATCCTGCTTTGTTTACCTCGCGGTTAACAATTTTGGCGGCAATGCCAATATCACGCAATAAACGTGATAATTCGCCCTTAGCAAATGGGAAATCGGTTTGTTTTTCGATTATAAATTGACCTAATGTTTTCACCTTCATTCTTACATGTTTAATTAAAAATCAAAAGTAAAAAAATTAATGATTAAAGCTAACTAATTAAGAGTATTTAGCTGAAAATGAGGATAAATAACTAAAAATCTTTTCTTAAAAACTCACGCCAATCGCTAAGGTTAGCTATAACTTGAATTTGACGATACTGGTAATGGAATTTTTCCTCATCGATAGTGGAATTAAGAACACTGATGCGGTATTTATCAAAGTTAGATAAGGCGAATTTCTCTTCGGCGGTTAATTTAATGCCGCTAAATTCTTTATCGCGCAGATCATTGATACTAACAACAAGACCGGTAGTCTTTTTATTAAGAAGGGTTGTTATGAAATCGTTTTTTATATCCACGGTAACAAATATAACAGATAGCCCGCTGTCAAATAAATTTTTTCGCCTATTATACTAACATTTGACTGTTAATTGTGGTAATTGTTAGACGATTCGATAAATTTACAAAACAATGGCTCGCAAACTTAAAATATTTCTTCTTCTATTTTCATTTTCATATGGTATATTGGCTCAAAAACCTTTTAAACAGGAGCTTTGGTGGTCGGTATGGCACCCCTTTGCAGCGTTAAAAGTAAAGAAGATCCATAAGAAGGTTTCAATCGTATATAATGCTAATAACACAAAATTGTTATTAGATGGATATACTACCGGTGGAAGATTAGACGCTTTCCGCCATGCATTTTTTATGGCCGCATTCGCGCAAAAGATCAAAATAAAAAAACTTAGAAAATTAGGTATTGCCCATGAAAAAGGAAATTACAGGCAGTTTTTAAAGCGCCAGAGTGAGAATGGCGAATTGCCTGACAGCCTTGGCAGCGTTATGGACCTTGCCAATAACGAACTCGGATTTAAAATAGGTTCTGAAAATAAAAAGAAAACTTTAGAAGAACTTAAAGGCGAAGTGATCAAAGAAATTAATAACGGAAAAGCGCTTGTTATGAAACGGGCAAACGGATCGTACGTTGATTGTAATAATAAAATAATTGACTCACTCTCATACAAAGGAAAATGGTTCGTGCCAAAATGTTTGGTACCCTCGAAATAAAAAGCCGCAGATTTCACTGATTAGCACAGAATTTTTAATTAAATGATCTGTGAGAATTCGCGCAATCTGTGGCTAAAAACTTACAATGTTTGTATCTGATCGTAAGTCAATTTACAATTGATCCACTCACCATCTAAATGCGAATTGTATTTTTTATAGAATTCAATGGCCGCTGTGTTCCAATCCAACACCTGCCACTCCATTCGCCTGACCTTTTGTGTTTTGGCAACTTTTACTACTTCATTAAACAGCAATTTACCATAACCATTTTTACGTTCGCTTTCGGTTACAATAATATCTTCCAAAAATAAACACTTGCCTTTCCAGGTTGAATATTTATAATAGTATAATGCCATGCCAACAATTACATTTTCTTTTTCAAAAACAAAAAAATCAAAGAGTTTATCTTTACCAAAACCCCAGTTAGTCATTTCGGATATTGTAACTTCTACCTCTTTTGGCGCTTCTTCAAAAATGGCTAATTCCCTTACCAGTTCGAGTGCGCGAGGCAGATCTTTTTCAGTTCCTATTCTAATATTTACGGACATATTATTGCGAGAATTTTTTCTTTAAGATCACTTTTTGAAGGATGCGTTTAATAATTAATTCAGCTAAGATGTCTTCAAAAGAAAGGTTTTTATTTTTTGCTTCGTAATTTTTTATTTGCAATTCGCTAATATCTATGCGATATAATAAAGCCGATAATTGCGAATTATTTAATAATGGTTTTAACTGCAAGCGTATAGAGGCTTTTAACGGTTCCATATCTATTGGTAATTCCTCCACAAACTCTGTATCCAAACTACAACTGCTAAAATCCTTTTTTAACTGGCGTTTAAACAGGTCGAATAAATTTTGCTGCACCAGGAAATTGTTCACTTCTAATTCTTCCATGATCTACGGTTTTAATAATAAGCGTTCAACAATTTTTTTATTTATAACATGCGACTCAATAATTTCTTTTACATCTGTTTTTTCTACACCAACATAAAATATCCCATCCGGATAAATGGCTACTGTAGGGCCAAAATCGCAAATTCCCAGGCAACCGCTTTTATTGGCGCGTGTTTTTAAATTCACCTTTAGATCTTTTAATTGTTTTTTAAATTCTGCTACTAATTCCAGGCCGTGTGTTTCGCCACAGCTTAATCTATCACCACCTGTACGCTGATTGGTACAAACAAAAATATGAATATCGAAAACCATCTCTAACAAATATATTCAATTAACTTTTGAATAGGTACAAAAAAAATCCCGTGTTATAAACAAGGGGAGTCTTTTATTAATAATTTAAAATATTTTTTATCAATTTAGCGCAGCATAAGCAGGCATTGCATATTTAAGCCAAGCTGTGTGTTTGCAGCACAATTTTTTTGTCACTTTTGGCGCGCAAAAGTAACCAAAACGCATTTGATCTTTTGAAGGAGATTTTTTCTTTCGCGAGGTAGAGCAGCGAAAGAAAAATCGCTGCCTCGCTAAGCACTTTTCTGTGTGCCTAATCAACTAATCGCCTAGCTTAGCTCGCATCTATCTCTGCAAAAGATCAAGATCGAAAACTCAAACATCTAACTGCCAAGCTACAGCCGTAAATCCATGCGTATAAGCACGCACAGAGGTGGCCTCAAAGAAATTCCGTACGATTTGAGTTTTAATTTTTTATCCTGACAAATTTTAAATGCATAGTTCAATCAAAACATTTAAGCGGTTAGCTGCAATTAAAATTATTCGAGCCCGCGCTGTTTGAGCCCCTAGCAAATGAATTGCTTGACGGGGCGAGTTTGCGGGCGACACAAAAAAATTTAAAACTACAAATCAAAGAATTTCTTTGTGAGCCTTGATTTTTTGGTTACTTTTTGATCAAGCAAAAAGTGACGGCAAAAACTCAAATATGCGTTGTATATTTGTTCTTGTTAAACGTTAAGAAAACAACAATGTCAAAAATATTAATAACCGGAGGAAGTGGTTTAGTTGGTAAAACTGTTTCTGAACTATTATTAAAAAAAGGACATACCGTTGTTTGGTTAAGCAGGGAAGCCGGTAACTATAATGGAATTACAAAATTTAAATGGGATATCTCTAAAGATTATATTGATGAAAAAGCATTTGAAGGAGTAGAAAGCATTATTCATTTAGCCGGAACTCCAATTGCTGACAAACGTTGGACCCATGAATACAAAAAACAAATCATCGATTCGCGGGTTAAAAGCAGTGAGCTATTATTTAACTGCATCTCTAAAAACAAATTTCCTATTCACACTTTAGTTGGTAGTAGCGCTATGGGTTACTATGGTGCCATGCAAAGCGAAAAACTATTTTTAGAAACGGATAATGCGGGAACTGATTTTCTTGCTGAGACCTGTGTACTTTGGGAAAAAAGTTACGAGCCTTTTATTAATTCGGAAATTAGAACTTCGATAATAAGAACAGGAATAGTCTTAAGCAAACAAAGTGGGGCTTATGCGAAAATGGCTCCGGTATTTAAATTAGGATTTGGCGCTGCGATCGCAAGTGGCAAACAGTATTTTCCCTGGATCCACATTCATGATATTGCTGCCATTTTTGTACATGCATTATCAGATCAAAAAGTGAGTGGCATATACAATGGCGTTGCTTCAGAATTGATAACGAATAAAGAGTTTTCTAAACAATTGGCAAAGAGTTTTAATAAACCTTTTTTCTTACCTAATGTACCAGCTTTTATTTTAAAAATAGTTATGGGCGAAGGTTCTGTAATGGTTACCCAAGGCTTAAAGATCAGCAATCAAAAAATAAAAGATACTGGTTTTAAGTTTAAATTCGAAAGTGTAGAAACTGCGTTGCAGTCATTAGTCCTGAGTCGTTAGTCTTTAGTCAAACTAATAGATCCATTTCACATCTTTCACGTCCAAATAACAGGATTGATCATTCTTGGTCTTTAACCACAACAATCCTTCCTCACTTACACCTTTTACAAACATGGTTTTTAGGGTACCATCTATCTCAAAATCCATCCAGTTGTGTAACCTGAAAAAGTGTTTTAAATAGGTCTCTTTTATGTTGCTTAATTTGTTGTTTTTTAGTTCCAAATAATGTTTTTCGAAATATTTACAGAACAGTTTTAAAACTTTATCTACCTCAATATCCTTATTTAGCAACACTTTTAGCGAGGTAGCATTAAATGTTTCATCAAAGATAATTTGGTTAACATTCATCCCCACTCCCACTACACTCCAGCTTAGCTGCGTGTTTGTGAGGTTGTTCTCTATCAATATCCCGGCTATTTTCTGTTTATTCACCAATATGTCATTAGGCCATTTAATTTTTATGTCAAATTGGCTACTGTCCAATAATTCAGCCAATGCGTCATAACAGGCCAATGCCGATATTTGATACAAATAATGCTGGTTTTTAAGGTCTAAAAAAGTTGGTCTTACTATTAGCGAAGCGGTTAAATTGCTTGTCTTTTCGGTCTTCCACACGCTTCCACGCTGCCCTCTTCCATCGGTCTGTTCAGCTGTATGCACCACTGTGCCTTCAACAGGGTTAACGTTCTTTAACATCTCTATGGCATAAGAATTGGTACTATTAACCTGTGGTAAAAAAATAAGATTTCTGCCAATAAATAATGTTTCCATTAAACCAAATAAGATTAAATTTGTTCTTTAGTGTAAACCTAGTAAATTTAATTAAAAGTTAAGCGACAAATAACAATTTATGGCCAAAATTCCGGTTAAAAAAGCAGCAGCTAAAAAAACAATAAAATCTGCCGTTAAAAAGAAAGAAAGTACAAAAGCTGCTCCCGCTAAAAAGGCTGCTGCTAAAAAAACTGTGAAGGCCAAACTTGGTTTTGCCGCCGCAGGCAAGAAAAAAAGCCCAAAAGCCAAAGCTCCGGCAAAGAAAATAATTAAGAAAAAGGTTGTAACGCCCGAGGAAAGAGAATTTCGTGAGGCCAATCTTATAGCCAATTCAGAAAATAAAAAGAAAACAGGCAGCAGCACAAAACGTCCTAAAAAATCTTCTACACCAAAAGAAACAACCAGCCTTTTAGACGCTATTGTTGAGGGTATGGAAGACCGCAAGGCAAAAAATATTACTATTTTAAACATCAGCAAATTAGATAACCGTGTTACGGATTATTTTGTTATTTGCGATGCTGATAGCAAGACCCATGTTAACTCTATTGCCGATAGCGTAGAAGACATGGTTATAAAATTGACCAACGAAAAAGCATACCACTCCGAAGGACACCAGAACAGCGAATGGATCTTAATTGATTACATAAACATTGTGGTGCATGTGTTTTTACGCGAAACCCGCGAATTTTACAATATTGAAGGACTTTGGGGCGATGCCGAAATAACTACCATTAACTAAATTATTACATAGATAGCAAAAAAGATGAGCGACGAACAAAATACAGAACCTACACAGAACGATACGAACAATAAATCAAGTTCGTCTGAAGAAGAGAGAAAGAAGCAATTTGAGCGCATGAAAGAAAAATTCAGTCGCCCAAACTCTAATTTTGGAGGCAACAAAGGCGGCAACAGCGGCAATAATTTTTATTGGATCTATGGTGTTGTTATAGCGGTATTATTATTTATTGTTTTTTATGGCAATGGTTTTACACCAAAATTGCAGGAAATTAGCCAGGGTAAATTTTACCAGGATATGCTTGCAAAAGGCGATGTAAAAGAAGTTGTTATTGTAAATAAAACAATTGCCAGGATTTATATCGATCCGGATACTATTGCAAATGCAAACCGTTACAAGGATCCAAAAACAGC
The DNA here is from genome assembly GCA_030681615.1 of Bacteroidota bacterium. Lineage (GTDB taxonomy): Bacteria > Bacteroidota > Bacteroidia > B-17B0 > Aurantibacillaceae > Aurantibacillus. Next base: position 58,427 of record JAUXSA010000056.1, on the reverse strand, counting down.
ACGTGCTTTATTTCCTGATAAGAATTACAAAGGACCACATTATTTTATTACCGTTCCATCTATTGATAATTTAATGTTGGGTATGGAAAAAGTGCAGAACGAAGCCGGCATTCCAAAAGATAAACAGGTATTTGCGCGTAGCATTGAAGAAACTAACTGGATGAGCGATCAGTTACCATGGTTACTACCAATATTAATTATGGTAGTACTTTGGATAGTGATGATGCGCCGTATGGGCGGTGGCGGAGGCAGCGGTGGCCCAGGACAGATCTTTAATATCGGTAAATCTAAAGCTACTTTATTTGATAAAGACTCTAACGTAAATATTACTTTTAATGATGTTGCAGGATTAGACGGTGCAAAAATGGAGGTGATGGAGATCGTTGATTTTCTTAAGAACCCAAAAAAATATACCGACTTAGGTGCAAAAATTCCAAAAGGTGCATTATTGGTTGGCCCTCCGGGTACCGGTAAAACCTTATTGGCAAAAGCTGTTGCTGGTGAAGCAAAAGTTCCTTTCTTCTCGTTAAGCGGATCGGATTTTGTGGAAATGTTTGTAGGTGTTGGTGCAAGCCGTGTGCGTGACTTGTTTAAACAGGCAAAAGAAAAAGCGCCTTGTATCATCTTTATTGATGAAATAGATGCAATCGGTCGTGCGCGTGGTAAGAATGCTGCAGCCGGTGGAAATGATGAGCGTGAGAATACATTAAATCAATTATTGACCGAGATGGATGGTTTTGGTACCAACAGCGGTGTAATTATTTTAGCTGCTACTAACCGTGCAGATATTTTAGACAGAGCGTTAATGCGTGCGGGGCGTTTTGACAGACAAATTTATGTTGACATGCCTGACTTAAATGAGCGTAAAGAAATTTTTGCTGTGCATTTAAAGAAAATTAAAATTGATGAGAGTGTACAAATTGATTTCTTGGCAAAACAAACTCCCGGTTTTAGTGGAGCAGATATTGCCAACATTTGTAACGAAGCAGCTTTAATTGCAGCGCGCTCAAATAAAAAAACAGTACAAAAACAGGATTTTTTAGATGCAGTAGATAGAATTATTGCAGGCTTAGAAAAGAAAAATAAAATTATCACGCCTCAGGAAAAACGTGTAATTGCTTTTCACGAAGCAGGACATGCAACTGTAAGCTGGATGTTAGAGCACGCAAGTCCGTTAGTGAAAGTAACTATTGTACCTCGTGGACGCTCGTTAGGTGCTGCCTGGTATTTACCGGAAGAAAGACAAATTACAACTACAGAGCAGATAATGGATGAGATGTGCGCTGCTTTGGGCGGACGTGCGGCTGAAGAGATTATTTTTGGTAAAGTAAGTACCGGTGCATTAAGCGATCTTGAGAAAATAACCAAACAAGCTTATGCCTGTATTGTGTATTACGGTTTAAATGATAAGATCGGGAACATAAGCTACTACGATAGTTCAGGGCAAGGTGATTATACATTTAGCAAACCTTATAGCGAGAGCACGGCAAAAACAATTGACGAAGAGGTAAAGAAAATGACCGACATTGCTTATGCTAAAACAAAACAGATCTTAATAAGCAATAAAGATAAACTGACTCTTTTAGCACAAAAATTATTAGAGAAAGAAGTTATTTTTAAAGAAGATCTTGAAGATATTTTTGGCAAGCGTCCGTTTGATAAACACGAAGAAGTGGTAACACCCAAAGTGGAAACCGTTATTCCTCCACCGAAGATAGATAGTTTGTAAAACAATAATTTTTAGAAATATTAAAGCCCTTACTTTTCAAGTAAGGGCTTTTTTTTACCAGATATAAAGCCAGAAGGGTTAACTAGATAAACAAAGACACCAGCGAAGAATTAATCATTATCTTGTTTTCATATAAACCCATAAATAATAAACATGAAAAAACATTTACAAAACTTATTTGCACTTGCCATATTAAGCAGCTCACTAACAGTTGTGGCACAACCTACATTAACCGGAGCAAACACCAATCCAACCATAGGGGAAATCTTTGCTACTAAAACCACTACTATTGGAGTTACCCCAGGTAGTGCAGGCGCCAACCAAACATGGAACCTTACTGGTCTAGGTGCAGGTACAAGTGTTACGGTTAATGTTGTTTCTGTTGCTTCAACCCCAAGCGCGGCTTCTTTCCCGGCTGCAAACACTGCTTTTTATGATGGTACAACCTATGCTTACGCTACAAACACATCTGCTTCAAGTTTAAATCAAGGTAATACCGCTGGTGGCGTATTGTTCGCGTATTCTAACCCGGAAACAATTTTAAGTTTCCCTGTTAATTTTAATAATGTAAGCACTGATTCGTGGCAATGTACTTTTACAAACGCCAGTATTACATTTACACGCTCAGGTACAACAACTGTTACTGCTGATGGCTGGGGAACTGTAACAACACCGGCAAATACATATTCTAACACAATGCGTTTACATTTTGTGCAAACTTATACAGATGTATCTGCGAGTTTTACGATAACGTATACCAATGACGAATATTTCTGGTACACGCCGGGCATTCATAACGCAGTAGCTGCAACTTACACAGTAACCAATTCTTTTACCACCCCTTTTACAGGTGGCACTTATCTTAGCAGTGTTGTAACCGGTGTAAATTCATTTGCTCCTTTAGCTTACAACATTTCTTTATTCCCAAATCCTGCTTCTGAAAATATTAATGTAGCTTTTACATCAGAAGAAAGCGGCAAAGCAGAATTAAAGATCTTTGATGTTACTGGTAAACAATTGCAAAATATTAGTGAAGTTGCAATACTTCCTGGTGACAACCGTTTAAAGATAAATACAAACGAGTTGCCTGCAGGTGCTTATTTTATGAGCATTTATATGAATAAACAACTTCAAAAAAATGAGCGTTTTGTTGTAGCACATTAAAATTATTTGAAATATTCATAAAGAGGCGAATCAGAGACGGTTCGCCTTTTAGGTTATTAGAAAATGTATTCTACATCATTCCTTCACGTCTATCTCCGACAGTTCGAAGGTCTTATTAAAATCGCGAATTCTTTTAGTTTGATCTCCCGGCCCGCTTTGAATGTATTCTGCCCAAAGCATGATGTCACGAGGATCGGTTTTTGCGCTTTCGACACAGACTTTTAATTTTTCGATGTTCTTGTCAGCTAAAAATATAATACAACGAATAATTCTGGGGTTATTTAATTCTCGTCCGCCGCCAACAGCAGCAGAGATCAATGCAAATACTTCTTCAGCTTGGGCGCCAAAATCAGCTTTGATCCGTTCTTGTATGTCAGGTAGGTTGATCATGTGTTCGGATTCGAATATCGTTAGCTTCTTCCTCTCCCGTCGCTTCGCGACACCCTCTCCAGAGAGGGACAATTGTTTGCTTACGCGTAAATAAAAATGTAGCTAAACCTTTTCGTTTTTTTTCAATCAGCGTAAATCAGTTTAATCCGCGTCATCCGCGTTCCATCACCTAAGCAAACTTCTTCTCAAATTCTTTCATTACATCAACCAATACTTTTACACTTTCTAAAGGCAAAGCATTGTACATAGATGCGCGGTAACCACCCACATCACGGTGTCCGCGGATGCCACTGATGTTAGCGTCTTTCCATAATTTATCAAACTCTGCTTCTAACTCCGGTTTGGTAGTTAAGAAACAAGCATTCATATTACTACGGTCTTCTTTTGCAGTTGTTCCTACAAATAGAGTATTGCGGTCAATTTCGTTATATAAAAGATCTGCTTTTTGTTGATTGATCTTTTCTATCCAGGCTACTCCCCCATTCTTCTTTAACCATCTTAAGGTTAACAGCGTTACATAAATTGGAAATACCGGTGGTGTGTTATACATGCTTCCACCTTTAATATGCACCTGGTAATCTAACATCGATAACATTTTGCGGCCTGTTTTTCCAAGCGCACCTTTTTTAACCATTACCATTGTGCTTCCGGCAGGACCCATATTTTTTTGTGCACCTGCATAAATCAATGTAAAATCTTTAGCATTTACTTTCCTGCTAAAAATATCAGAACTCATATCACACACTAATGGAATATTTGTTTTAGGAAATTCTTTTAGCTGCGTTCCAAAAATAGTATTGTTACTGGTAATGTGTAAATAATCTGCGTCGGTTGGAATATCGTAACCCTTTGGAATGTAATTAAAATTCTTGTCTTCTGAACTTGCAATTACTTTTGTATTACCTAAGATCTTTGCTTCTTTAATGGCTTTGCTTGCCCACACGCCTGTATTCACATAAGCAGCATAACCTTTATCCGTTAATAAATTATACGGCACCATTGCAAATTGTAAACTGGCACCACCGCCTAAATACATTACATCATAATCATCACCCACTTCAAATAATTCTTTAATGATAGCGTGTGATTCGTCAATTACTTTTTCATAGTTCTTACTGCGGTGCGAAATTTCCAATAATGATAAATTTAAATTATCAAAATTGATACAAGCATCTGAAGCTTGTTTTAAAACATCTTCGGGTAAAATTCCGGGGCCGGCGCTAAAGTTGTGTGGCTTTGACATATAATTTATTTTAGTTTTAGATGCGATTTGAGACTTTAAAATTAATAAATGTTTTAATCATGTAGTAATTTTATTGTGCCGTTGTTTAAAGTAATTATAAAAACACCGCCTTTTACCGGCTGAATGTTGCTGATATCGCTAAAAACAAGCTCTCCTTTATGGTTTATAAGTTGCTCGCTTTCGCTATGTACCAGGTAATAATGTGGACTGATCTTTTGAATTTCGGCAATAGAAGAAAAAACCTCTTTGCCCTGCAAATTAATTAAAATGAATTTATCTTTAATTTGAACCAAAGCGCAACTGTCTTTAAAATCCATCGCTTTAGTATATTTATAATGTATAACCAGATTTAATTTACGATCGGCATAACCGTATTTATTTTTGTTCTTTACCCGTATTAAACCGTTGGAGGCGAAATTTATTTCATCGTACACACCAAAATCAATGCTGTTACGGCCATTGACATCCATCAAGGCCTGTTGGTTCTTTTTAATGAGTTTAAATACTAAGCCGTTGGTATAAAATTCTGCCGGTTTTTCTTTTGCAAAATCGTAAGCAATTGCACTTAAAAAACAACCGGTGTTGCTGTAAAAACCATACAAATTATTTAGCACTATAATAAAAATACCATTACCTGCTTTTATAACCTGGTCGTACTTTGTATCCAAAATTATTTTGCCGGTTGCGTTGATCAACCCGTACGAATTTCCTTTTTTTACAATGGCTATCTTATCGTCATCGAAGGCCGACAGCCAGTCGAACTCAGGTTTGTGCACATAACCATCTTTTGACACAAAACCGCTTTTATTTTCAGAACGGTAATAGGCAAAACCATTTTTAAAATCGCCCAGCTCTTCAAATTTTGGTTCTAAAATTACCTGTCCAAAATTATTTAAGGCGCCAAATTTTCCATTTAGTTTTACGGTATAAAAATTATCCGAGATCTCGTTTATCTCGTCATACACCTGCGAAATAATTTGACCTTGTCTATTAATAAAACTCCATTGTTTACCAAATTTTACAGGCGCAATGCCGTTATTAAAAGTATAGCCTTCGGTAAAGATCTGTCCAAACGCATCGGTGTTTTCTTTGTTGATATAATACACCGTATCGTTCCTATTCACAACCGAGAGACCTTCTGAAAAACCGCTCACAGCATCAAACACAGGCGAAATGATCATTTTAGCAGATGTATCAATAAAACCAAAAAGATCATCTTTTTCATACGGATAAAGTACCAGGTTATTTAATTCCAACTCTTTTAGAATAGAATTCTTTAAAGGAAAATTGGGATTATCTTCTAAAAATTTCTCCAACTCACTATTCGAAAAAGATTTAACGGATAGGGCAAATAGTAATTTCCATGCTTCAAGGGTTTGAGGTGCTTTAGGGTAATTGGCAACAAAAAATTTTAGACCATTAATATCCGAACGCTCTCTATAAATAGAGAATAATTTTTCGTAAGCAGAATTCAATAAAATATTTTTTGGATTTAATTTAATGAAACTAATGTATGATCCATCTGAGTTATCTTTGGTTGATTCATCAAAGATCTGCCTGTCAATCAATAACAAAGCTTCCTGCACAAATGAACTTTGCGGGTGCGTAATTACAAACTCTTTGGTTTGCCTGCTATCATTATATCTCAGGGCCTCATTATAATCCTGTTCATCGCGTAAATAAATAACTTCACTCAATAAATTTTGGTTGGCTAAATAATTTTGTTTTAAAAATGTATTGCATTTTTGTGCCGAGACCTCTTTTTTTAATCTCTGAAAATCTTTCGCGGCAACAGAATCCACCAAGTTTAAAATACTGGCACTATCAATTTTAAATTGAAAGAATTCTTTCTTCTCACGCCTCACAAAGAAAAAATTATAACTTAATGCTGCATATTTTGAAGCAGAATCTAAATTAAAAAAAGGATTATCATTACGACTATATATTATAGCAAGTCCGTAAGAAGAATAAGGATCGTGCTTAGAATTAAAATTTCCTATAAATAATTTTTTGGCTTTAAAGTAGTCGTAAATAGAAAGGGCTTTAAAACCATTCTCTACTTTAGAGGCATTTAGTTTAGAAATGCAAAAAATAAATAAGAAAATAAAGAGGGTACGAGGTATGTAGATCTTTAACTTCACGTTTGGAGCTTTGAAGTTTGTTATAATTTTAAGATCATTCAAGTTAAAAACAGCAAATTATTACATACCTTTGTTGATAATTATGTTCACAACTGGCCGTATAGTTTTTACTCTTGTTTTTTTAGTTGCTTTTATCACTTACCTGGTCTGGAGCTACCGTAAAGACAGGAAAGCCACAAAAGTGCATTTTAATAAACCTTATCTTATTCTTATCGGAATATTAAGTTTTTTAACAATTCTCTATATAATTGTTAAAATAAGGAAATTTCTATAAAAACCATCGATAAAATTGCTATATTTGTCTACAAAAATAGCATATACGAAAATGAAAAATTTCTTGATTTTAATGGGTTTCATAGGGTTTGGTAGTCTTGCCAACGCTGCAACACTTGTTATTGAGGGAAAATACCAAAATAAGAACGTTTTTGTACAAAACGCTTACGGCGTTAACGGCGTAGGTTTTTGCGCACAAGAGATAAAAGTAAATGGAAAGATCACCACAGATGAAACCAACTCAAGCGCTTTTGAAATTGACCTTGCTGCTTTACAATTAAAATACGGACAAAAAGTTGTTATAGAGATCGTACATAAAGACAATTGCGTTCCTAAAGTATTAAACTTAGAAGACCTTAAATCAAAACCAACTTTCGAAATATTAACCATGAACATTTCACCAACCGGTGTTTTAAAATGGAACGCGAAGAACGAAACTGGTTCTTTACCTTATATCATCGAACAATTTAAATGGAACAAATGGATCCCAATTGGTGAAATGGACGGCGTTGGAAGTCCTGAGCCACACGAATATTCTTTCCAGGTTACTATGCACAGCGGCGAAAATAAATACCGCGTAAAACAAAAAGGTTTAAATTCATTCTCAAAATATTCTCAAGAAGTAAGTTTAAAATCTACTACTGAAAAACCATCTTTTGCAATTCCAAAAAGCGGTAAGAGCATCGACTTTAATATGGAAACAGCTTACGAGGTATTTGATGCTTATGGAGATGTAGTTAAAAAAGGCTACGGTAACCAGGTAAACATTGATAATCTTAAAAAAGGGAAATACTATTTATGTTACGATAACACATTAACCGACTTTACGAAATAATTCGTAAGATCGTTTTTAGCTCGTTAAGTATCATAGCCGTTGCACCCCAAACCTTATTGCCCTCTACCAAAAAGTAGGGGGCTTTTATTTTAAAACCCTCTGCTTCTACAGTCCCCTGTTCTATCGTAGCATCATCCATTAATTTTTGCAGCGGCAATTTTAAAATATTTTTCACCTCACGTTCATGCGGAATTATTTTTGGATCTTTTATTTTACAAAACCCAATATAAGGTTCTACTACAAAATTACTTACAGGAATATACAAACGCGTTAGTTTTCCTATCACTTCAACTTCATCCCGCAAACCTATCTCTTCAAAACATTCGCGTAAAGCAGTATTCTGCAAATTTTCATCCTCTGTTTCAAACTTGCCTCCCGGAAAGCTAACCTGGGCACTATGCACACCTTTATAAGGTACCCTTTCCATTAATGGAATGAATAAATTATCATCATTATCAATGCAAAATAATATCATTACGGCGCTGGGCCTGTATTGATCTTCTAACAAATTGGCAATATCTATCTTATCGCGCGTAACATGCGCCATACCATACTGGGCAGGCCAGCCGGGCAAGGGTTTTTGCAGCTCTGTTTTAAGTTTATTTAGAAGTTGTATCAAATATATTCGGCAAATTAAGGGTTAAATTAAGTAAATTTGTAACACATTATGAACGAGTTTAAATTAAACACAATTGACGAAGCCTTAGAGGACATTCGCAAAGGTAAGGTTATTATAGTTGTTGATGACGAGGACCGTGAGAACGAAGGAGATTTTATTACTGCTGCGGCAAACGCTACACCCGAGGTAATTAATTTTATGGCTACACATGGCCGTGGATTAATTTGCACCGCTATTACCGAACAAAAAGCAAAAGAATTACAATTAGATATGATGGTGAGTGCAAATACCAGCACACACGAAACCGCATTTACCGTTTCTATAGATCTTTTAGGATTTGGTTGTACCACAGGTATTTCTGCATCTGATAGAAGCAAAACAATTTTAGCATTAATTGATCCTACAAAAAAAGCAAGTGATTTTGGAAGACCCGGACATATTTTTCCGTTAAAAGCAAAAGAAGCCGGTGTGTTAAGAAGAACAGGACATACAGAAGCGACCATAGATCTTGCGCGCTTAGCAGGTTTTGATCCATGTGGAGCTTTGGTGGAGATCATGAACGAAGACGGTAGCATGGCACGCCTGCCTGATCTTGTGAAAATTGCTGAACGTTTTGATCTGAAAATTATTACCATTAAAGATCTTATTAGTTACCGTTTAGCTAAAGAAACAATTGTTGAACGTGCCGTTGAAGTAAAGATGCCAACCAATTGGGGCGACTTTGATCTGATAGCTTATAAAGTAAACACTAACGGTCAGGAGCATATGGCCCTGGTAAAAGGTAAATGGGAAAAAGATGAACCTGTATTAGTGCGCGTACACTCGAGTTGTGTTACGGGAGATGTGTTTGGAAGTTGCCGTTGTGACTGCGGCCCACAATTACACGCCGCTATGGAAATGATTGAGAAAGCCGGCAAAGGTGTTATTGTATACATGAACCAGGAGGGAAGAGGCATTGGTCTTTTAAATAAGTTAAAAGCATATAAACTGCAGGAAAATGGTAGAGATACTGTAGAAGCAAATATTGAACTAGGCTTTAAAATGGACGAACGCGATTACGGTATTGGTGCACAAATTTTACGCGACCTTGGTTTAAATAAAATTAAATTACTTACCAATAATCCTAAAAAACGCGCAGGCCTTATTGGTTATGGTTTAGAGATCGTAGAAAATATTCCTATCATCATCGAATCTAACCCGCATAATGTAAAATATTTGCAGACCAAGAAAGAAAAAATGGGTCACTCGTTTTAAATTACAAGCGCACAATGTTATGAAAATAAAAAAATTCACTTGTAACAATTGTGGCGCGCCAAAAGTAAACGCTTATAAATCACCTTACATTATTTGTGATTACTGCGGCAACTTTACAGACCTGGATTATACCATGAGCCTGCAGGCCTGGAACAGCGATCCTAAAAGAGGCGATAAATATCAAAAAGCAAACCTTAGTTTTCAAAGTAAATTAAATGAAAGCTTAATTAAGAAAGATAAAAAAGAATATTACGAGCTACAGGTAAAATACTGGGATGTTTATTACCGCCTTTACCCCGAATATTTACCACCAACCATCAACTTTGATGATAATTTTTATTACCCTTTCCTAGCCATATGCGCTGATTCTGCCACTGTTGCTGCTTTTGATCCGAAGTATCAAAAAAAGGCAAAAACGCAACAGCATTTACAAGGTGATATGGAATATTATACTGAAAAAGGCCAATCAAAAGTAAAAGGCGAAGGTTTTTTTAGAATGATAAATTCATACATAGATTATTTAAAAGAAGAGTTTAAATTATTTTACGATAATCCTGAATATGCATTGATGCATAAAGTCTTTCCTTATGACGCGAACCTTAAAATGAAGATCTCAACCCTTGTACAAATATGGTTACCTTATTTAAATGAAAAAGACGGAAAAACATTTTTAAAACAAACCGGTTTTGATGCCGATTATATAGATCCAATTAAAGTGGAGGGAAATAAAACGCCTTGCCAATTTTGTAAAGCTGAATTGTTTGTGCCGGAAAATTCATTAAAAGTGCATTGCGAAGAATGTCACAAAACCAATATAATTAAAACCAAATTTAATTGTATGGGTTGTGGGGTTGAAAATGAAATTCCTGAACATCCCGTAAACACCATTGATTGCAAAGCCTGCAAGCTTGAGAACAGGCTAGTTAAAGCGATGTTTGGCTAATTAATTAGTATTATGCAATTATATTTATAACCGCTTGCTGTATTTAACTGCAAAAAGTATAAACCTTTATTAAGATCGTTTCGCGAAATAGTAAGGTGTCCATTCTTAATATTATTCATTGTTTGTACTGTATTTCCAAGGCCATCTTTTATTTGAACCGTGTATTGTTCAGCAGGATCATAATCAAATTCTAATACCGCTTGTTCCTGAAAAGGATTAGGATAAAAATCTACTTTACCTATCAGTCCTTTATTTTCTTTTATAGACAATGGATTATTTACAATTATATTTTGCAGTTGATAGAAGACAGCGTTAGTGATCTTATAATGCAGGTATTGGTTACTAAAATTCATTACACCTACCGAATAATAATCGGTATTATCAGTATATAAGAACGAGCTTCCACTTTGTCCCGGCACACCTTCTGCCATAGAAGAATTTACGCTAAAATAATTCTGTGTTTCATTTATATAACCATAGTTATAATAAAGCGTATCTCCGTTATAAACAATACCTGGATTGCTTGGTTGCGGTGCCCCGGGGTAACTGAATTTATGAAACACTTTATTTGTAATAAAGGTTGGCGCCAGGTTAAAGCCTATACCTACCCAACCTGTTTGTATGCCAATTGGTTGTTTTAATTCATACAATGCAATATCATCCCAATGTGTATTGTCATAATAGGTCTTAAAAATATAGATCCTTTTTACCATTGAGGTAGGTATATTACTTGGTATGTTGCCATTGTTATAAGCAGGAACTGCCTGTATGCTATCGTAGATCTTAAAATTACCACCAAGACAAGCACAATGTCCGGCACTAAGTACAAAACCTGGTGCTACCATTATACCGGAGCATAAGCGCGACGAAATACTATTGGAGTAAGTCCTTAAAGCAACAGCTGTTCGAACAGGATAATCGGTAACATTAAAAAAAGAAACTGCTTTTGCCAAAGCACTAAAATTTGAACCGCTGAATAAATTTGAGGTTGGAGCTGTTAAACTTAAAGCCACCTGGTTTCCAAGTGTACCAAAGGATGAAGATGTTTTGTCAAAAGTAGTGGATTGATTAACTGCAACCGGTAGCACGGTATCAATATTGTGGGTGAGCACGTCAAAAACAATAATTGTATCCGGTTGTGCTTTATATTTTACCGTTAAAAAAATCAAAGCAAGAACGCTCAACCGTACACTTTTTATCATTATGAGATATTAAATTTATGCTTTAACGCATTTTGTTTGGATATATTGCATTTGAATTGAAAGAAAAGTTTACCTGCAATGAAACAGATGCACGGCCATTCCTACGAGCGAATCTAATTCTTTTTTATCTATTGTTGGATAGTTTATAGAAAGATCTTCCGCCCATTTTTTAAAGTCAAAATCTTCCATGTTTGAAAACTCATTATTTGATTTAGAAAAATAGGTCGATCTATTTTGTAACCGGATCTCAGCAGAAAGCTCTTCAGTTAATTCGCGTAACTTATTTACACGCGCTTCATCATAGGCACCTAGCTTGTTGTATTTAAGTTTGGCCCTTATTTTCTTTTCAGATTCTTTTATTTTGTTATCACCATACTCATATGCAAGTACCATAAAACAGGAATGATCGTATGTTGCATCACTGCTTTTTTTGGCCATAAATAAAGAATTATTTCGCAGGCAACAACGTAGCTACGCATTCACCAAAACCAACACGTTTACCTTCGTTCTCGCAATAACCACGAATAATAATGGTATCATTATCGTTCACAAATTTACGCTCAGTACCATCTTTTAAAGTAATTGGTTTTGTGCCGCGCCAGGTTAATTCCATCATACTGCCAAACTCGCTTGGCTCAGGACCACTAATAGTACCGCTTGCCATCATATCGCCCACGTTTACGTTACAACCATTAACAGTATGGTGTGCTAATTGTTGCTCCATGGTCCAGTACATGTATTTGTAATTAGAAGAACAAATTTTATTCTCTTCGCCATTTTGTGGTTTTAAGAAAACATCCAGTTTAATATCTATATTTCTATCACCCTTGTATTCAAGGTATGGTAATACTTTTGGCTCCTGTACATATCCTTTGGTGCGGAATGGCTCTAACGCTTCCAATGTTACTATCCATGGCGACACTGTGCTTGCAAAATTCTTTGCCAGGAAAGGTCCTAATGGAATATATTCCCAGGTTTGAATGTCACGCGCGCTCCAATCATTAAACAATAACATACCAAAAATATGATCGTCTGCTTTTTCTGTTGAAATAGAATCTCCCATTTGAGTTGACTTACCAATAACAAACGCAGTCTCTAATTCAATATCCAATAATTTTGTTGGACCAAAAACAGGGTTCTCCTGGTCGGCAGGTTTTTGTTGCCCTTTAGGACGGTGAAAATTTGTACCTGAAACCGTAATAGAAGAAGCACGGCCATGATAACCAACCGGCAAATGTTTCCAGTTTGGCATTAATGCATTTTTAGGATCGCGGATCATCGTTCCAATATTAGTAGCATGATCTATACTGCTGTAAAAATCAGTATAATCGCCAACCTGAACAGGCATCAACATTTTAACGCTGCTTTGTTTTTTGAAAACAGTATCAAATAATTTTTTATCAGTTCTTAGAACAGAATTCCCATCACATAAAATTTCGATCAACCTTGTTCTTATTTTATTGGTAACAGGTTTTCCTAATTCAATAAAGGCATTTAAATATTTCTGATCAAAAACAGAACGATCGATATCTAAAAGATCCTGACTCTCTAATTCAAACAGATCAATGATATAGTCGCCAATAGCAGAACACACATGATGTTTTACGTTATCATCAGAATATATACCAAAAGGAATATTGTGAATGGAGAAATCTGAATTCGGACTTACTTCTATCCAGCTTTTTAAATTTGTGTTTGCCATAAAATAATTAAGCTATCCTTGATTTAATATTTGTAATAAGGTCTATCATAAGTTCGCGGTTACTGCTATTTGAACTTTGCGCTATTTCCAGCGCTTTTGTTAAAGTATTTTCGTCAATTGTTCCTTCGCAGTTCTCAACAACGGTAAGCCCTTCAAGAGACAATAATAAAATATCATTACAGGCTAGCTCCACAAAAAATAAAAAGTGCTTGGAAAAATCCAGGCAGGATTCCCAGCAGGCAGCGGTTAAAATTATTTTCTCCTCCAGGCGTTGTGCTTTCTTTATGGCATCCACCATCATGTCGACCGAATTAGATTCCTTTAATTTTAAAAAGATCTCTTCGCTTTCTGCCCTGGTAATTTCCTTGTCCAATAAGCCTTCTAAAAGATCGGCGGCATTATTCTCTTTTTTATTAAAGCCATCACGCTTAATGATCAACGTGCTATACTCTTCTTCGTTAAATAATTTTTTAGGATCAAAAGCATCCTCATCTAATAATTCTTTTACTATGTCAGTCATGGTATTCTATTGCATTAATTGTTTAATAATATCTTCTACCGAAACACCTTCAGCTTCAGCCTTGTAATTTAAAACAATACGGTGACGCAGAATAGGGATCGCAATAGCTTTTACATCCTCAATATCAGGACTGAATTTGCCATTAATAGCAGCATGCGCCTTTGCACCAATAATTAAATATTGCGAGGCTCTTGGTCCTGCTCCCCATAATAAATATTTTTTTGTTACTTCTGCAGTGTACTCACTATTTAAACGGGTTTTATTTACCAGCTTAACGGCATACTCAATAACGTTATCGGCTACCGGTATTTTACGAATAAGATCCTGGAAAAAAACAATTTCCTGCGCGTTCAATATCTTATTTAATGAAACCTGTAAGTTAGCTGTCGTTAATTTTACTACTTGTAATTCTTCTGCAAACTTTGGATAATCTAACCAAACATTAAACATAAAACGGTCTAACTGCGCTTCAGGTAAAGGATAGGTTCCCTCCTGCTCTATTGGATTTTGTGTAGCCAATACAAAGAATGGTGTATCCAAAACATATTTTTTACCAGCTGCAGTCACCTGTCGCTCCTGCATAGCCTCTAACAAAGCAGCCTGAGTTTTTGGCGGTGTACGATTGATCTCATCGGCCAAAATAATATTGGCAAATAAGGGACCTTTAATAAATTTAAAACTACGATCCTCATCTAATATCTCGCTACCAATAATATCGCTTGGCATAAGATCGGGTGTAAATTGAATTCTATTAAAACTTAAACCTAATGCATCTGAAATAGTATTTACCAGTAAGGTCTTGGCTAAACCCGGAACACCAACCAGTAAACAATGGCCTTTGCTAAAAACAGAAATTAAAACATTCTTAACAGTGTCTTCCTGCCCTACAATAACCTTAGATATTTCTTTTGTTAATTGATTGTACTTTGAAACAAAATCCTGTAAAGCTTCAGTATCTGATTTATATTGCATAATTTATTTTTTACTTATTTCTAACTATTTTAATAAGCTGAGGATGCAGTAATAGCCCTTTTACGATAGGTCAAATTAAAATAATCCAATATCTCGTTAAAATTTTCGGCCTCTGTTTTTGTTTTATCAATGTAATAACCCGCATTAATTACCTGTACGTTTGATGAGATCCCTGATTTTGACTCTGGTACAAAAGCAACAGACCAGCGTTCATCGTCAACCTTACTTTTAATTATGCGGTAAACATAGATCTTTCCTTTTTGATATTTATTCCTGGCATCTAATTCTTTAATAAAAAGTAAAGAGTCTTTTTTGCCTTTATCTTTATCGTAACTATAAATATTTGATAATTGTGTTTGTGCGGTTAAAACAGATTCTATCAAACTCATTTGTGTCAAATATTTTTTATCAAATTTCTCGGTCAGTTTTTCTTTCTCCAATTCAGTATAAAAATATGCGCGGGTAAATTTATTTTTAGAATAAAAATTAGTAAGCGTATCGTTTATAACAATATTATTCTTTAATAAATTAATAGCAACCGGCATAGCAATACTTTGCGTTTTAAGTTTGGAAAGTTTAGTGAAGAACTGTTTTGTTTTTTCGTCGGTCTTATAGAAAGGTGATAAAATAATAGCGTAATTAACTAAAGGACTGCGGTTGAATGTCTCAAGACCTTTTAAATAAGCAGAGCCTTTAAATAAATTGTTATTTGTAAAGCCATCTAAACTTTGTTGAATGCTTTCTGCCAGATCTTTAATCGATTTATCAAGGTAATCGTACTCGCTGTATTCGCTATTTGATTTGTTGCTTGAAGGATTGTAACGTTTTAAAGCAAGGTTAGCATCCGCCAGAATATTATCTTTCTGTGTAAGGTAGGCAGCTGATGCAATTATTTTTTTATTTACCAGTTCCGACATCAACGTGTAAACGGCGTCTTTGTATTCATCATATTTAGTTAATACCAGCATGCCCGGAAAAAAGTTCTTACACAACTCTAACGAATCATGTAAAACTGCAAATACATCCGATACAATAGTTACTTCGCCAACTAAAGGGGTTTCGTTTAAAATAAGATTATTAAAGGCCGCGAATGATGCCGGGGTTTTTAAATAGGCCAAACCTTTCAACATACACAATTGCAAATAAAAACTATCGGTATATTGTTTGTATAAATTTTTGTAAGGCTCAATTATTTTGTTGCTGGCCATTGTACCACCATTTACAAATAATTGTGCGCGACTATCTTCGCTTACAAGACTTAAATTTTTACCTCCAATAAATTTAATAAATTCATCAATATAAACTTTATTCATACTGATCGAGTTCAGCAAGGATGAGTTAGCTCTTTGACGTGCAACTGTATCGGTGCTGCACAAATCGTTGAGCAAAGTAGAAAATTTATTTTCAAAAATGTTCTTTCCTATAAGAGTATCTTTTGGAGTGAAGCTGTCCATAAAATCTTTTGTCCAGCCTTTTAAACCAATAACCGAATCATAAGGAGCAATTATCTCCTGCATGATACCATTTTTAAAATAGATCTTTACATCCATTACTCGTGAGGTAGCAGTATCTTTTAAAGTACACTTGTATGAATAGATACCATCTTTATTATTTGTTACCTTATTTGTAATTAATAAACCTGTTGTATTTTTAATTGAAGTACTAATACTTTGATCGATCTCATTTATATTACGGTAATCGTAATCGTTATACTTTTCGTACGTAATATTAACATATTCGTTACTTGAAGGGGAATAATACGATTTATTGCTTGAATGATAATCGTAATCGTTAGTGGTCTTCTCCTTTTTTACTTTAGCCGTTTCGTACTCTTTAGCATAAGCTTCGTTAAACTTGCTGCTGGCGTTAACCGTTACTTCATCTTTTACTTTAAAATGATAATCGTTATCTGTTATAGTTTTTATAGGGTTAATAAAT
The DNA here is from genome assembly GCA_030681615.1 of Bacteroidota bacterium. Taxonomy (GTDB): domain Bacteria; phylum Bacteroidota; class Bacteroidia; order B-17B0; family Aurantibacillaceae; genus Aurantibacillus. Next base: position 41,502 of record JAUXSA010000056.1, on the reverse strand, counting down.
TCAAAATCGGTTAATTTAAAAGAAGTAAAAAAGTCGTTATTAAAACTACTTTCCTTTTCAGAAATGAAATACGCCAAGTAATAATGCACCCCTTTAATAAAAAATTTGCCGTAAAAATAAGAGCCCATTTTATTTTTTGCCGAGAATTTTATACAGGGTAAATTTTGTTCTTTTACAATTTCGCGCGAAACATTCTCAGAGAAATTATAATTCTTTAAAATATTCTTCGAAAAAAGGTTCAATTCAAATGTATCTTCTTCCAAATATTCAAAATCATTATAAACCGCTTGTTTAACGCCGTAGAACTGTTTAAGTGTAGTGTTATAAGCATACAGATCTTCTATTAAGCCTTTTGAAGATGAACTGCTATTTTTTGTATAATTATAATTGCCAGGAATTTTAACTGTAAAGCCTTTGGTTTTTGGAGTAAAATCTACAATGCTTTGTCCCTTTGAAAAAAATTGTATTGAATTAAAGAATTGTTTTGCTTCGCTACCAGTAGCATAACTTTGCTTGCCGCCCAACTTAAACATGATCATTTCAAGATCCGAGAAAAAGATCTGGTAATGTTGTTCATCACCCCTACGCGTTTTATTTACGATCTCAATTCCCTTTAAACCGTTATTAGAAGTAATTTCTTTTTTAAGGATTATTTTACCAGGAATATTCTCAAAAAGCAAACTATCTACCTTTTGCATCATTTGCGTGGTGCTTACATTGAACAAAGGGCCAAAATGTTTTAATCTTGCAACAGTATAAAAACTACCGTTGATCATATCTGCATAGATATAATATTTAATACTTTCGAAGTTTACAATTTGTGTCAATTTGCCCGGCAGGTTCATGGCCATAGAAGAATCGTTCACAAATTGTTTTTGAAATGTTACAGGTTTTACGAGTGCATCCAACTCATCACGAATAGCATCACTCTTTTTTGAATTTTTAGGAAACACGGGCTCAACAGTATATCCCTTTTTTCGAAGCAATTCTATTACGCCTTCCTCCCCCGGTAAATGCGCCGCGCCTACACCACTGAATAACGATTTTGTTTTCAGAACAGAGTCAATGGTATTTACAAAAAACACATTTCTGTCGTTTATCAAATATTTTTGCGTGTTCTTTGAACTTGCTTTTTTACTTAAACTGTCTAAAGCGTCCAGATTTCCATCACGGTAAGAATCTTCAATTTTTTGTCCGTTAAAATAATAGTTACTGCTGCTTTCAGAATTCTCATCTTCGTTCAACTCACTATCCGGCAATGCTGAAAGGCGTGCCTTTATTTCTGATTGCGCAAAATCTTCGAGACTGATAAGTTGTTTATTTAATTTAGAAGCCGATTGGTAAATAAAAAGATCAATATATGTATTCTCTTCAAAATTTTCTTTACTACGATTATGCCTGTACAATAAACCGTTTATAATATCGGGGTCATAACTTATAATTCCCTGCAACACACGTTTGTCGGGAAAATTTGCCATGAAAGTAGAACGGTAAAAATCTTTACGATAATTATTACTGGATACAATTTGGTTTGCCTGGTCTAATTCACCGGTCTTTTCCATATTCAACAACCAATCACCAGGATTAGTTTCAAGGCCTACAACATCAACACTTTTTAAGGCGTCAAAAAATTGTTCTGATAAATGATAGGCCACCCTACTACTTACATGCATGGTACCATATAGGTAAGAAGGTTTTTTAAGATCTTTGCCTGTAATTTTCCAAAGTAATGTAGGATATTTTTTTTGAGCCTGAGAAAAAGTAAGAAAAGGTAATAAAATAAGTATGTACAAGAGTCTCTTCATCCTAAAGGAATATTACTATATAAACTTAAACATTTAATTGGTTACAAAAAAATAAACTCTTTTTAGTTTTTTTTACGAGTTTACTTTTGATTAAACGCTCAAGATACTTACGAAAATTAATGTACGCCGGATGATGCCAGCCATCTTTCAGCATCCAAAGCGCCCATACATCCACTACCGGCAGCAGTTACCGCCTGACGGTATGTTTTGTCGGCGCAATCGCCCACGGCATAAACACCTTCAATATTCGTTTTTGAACTTCCTGGAACAACAGTTAGATAACCTAAATCATCCATATTTAACTGGTCTTTAAAAATATCAGTGTTTGGCTTGTGACCAATAGCCACAAAAAAGCCAGTTACAGTTAATGTCCTGTTCTCACCGGTTTCATTATTTTTCACAACTACACCTTCAACCGTATCCTTACCAAGTATATCAACGGTTTCAGTGTTCCATAAGATTTCAATGTTCGGTGTGTTTTTTACACGGTTCTGCATTGCTTTGCTCGCGCGCATTTCGCCTCTTCTAACGATCATGTAAACTTTTTTACATAATTTAGAAAGATAAGTTGCTTCTTCTGCTGCGGTATCGCCCGCTCCTACAATTGCAACCTCTTGTCCTTTAAAGAAGAAACCATCGCAAACAGCGCAGGCGCTTACCCCGCCGGCATTCATGCGCAGGCGTGTTTCGTTCTCCAATCCAATCCACTTAGCACTTGCACCTGTTGAGATAATTACTGTATCAGCGGTCAATTCTATTGTTTCATCAATCCACACTTTTTTGGGTGTGGATTTAAGATCTACTTTAGTAGCCAATCCAAATCTTACCTGCGTACCAAAGCGCTCTGCCTGTGCTTTAAGATCTTCCATTAATTCAGGTCCGGTAATTCCTTTAGGATATCCCGGAAAATTATCCACTTCTGTGGTTTCGGTTAATTGCCCACCTGGGGTTAAACCGGTATATAAAACAGGTTTAAGGTCGGCGCGGGCAGCATATATAGCCGCTGTATAGCCGGCAGGACCGGAACCAATGATCAAACAAGTAACATGTTCTATTTTAGACATAAGAATTTAATAAAATTTTGAATTGTAAAGTTAACGCTTACAGGCAAATATTGTTCCTTGCAAAGGTGGTTTTTTACACAATTTATGATTAGTTTTTAAGAAGGCGTTCGGAATCTTTCGTTACTTGTTTTGAGTTCTAGCGTTGCTCCATCTTTGCTTTTAAAGCATCAGTAATATTTACTTTGCTTTTTTTCTCATAATCAAAAACAACTATGGTATCAGCAGATTCTGCGGCTATATTACCAGCATCGTCAACTATTATATGCGATAACTGGAAACTGGAATTTTTGATCATTTCGATCTTAGAGTATACTTTTACGTTGCCCGGATACTGCAGCGGAATTTTAAAGGTGCAATTGGTTGACACAACGATAAAACTTAATTTATTTTTTTCGTTAACGGAAGTAAGTCCAATAGACTCACAATAATTAACCCTTGCAGCCTGGATGTATTTAAAAAAAGTAACGTTGTTCACATGCCCAAAAAGATCCAACTCACTCCAATCTATTTTCAGATCTATTTGTGTGTGGTAGGCAGCAAACATTTTGTTTATTTACCTAAGCTTAACTTAACATTGTAGCTGCCTTTGTTGGCCGCGTTGTAAACTGTTTCGTAAATAGAAATATAAAGCATACCGCTTTTTTTTGCTGTGCTGTTAAATTTAGCGCCTGCTTTTAAATTTTCGGTTGTACCATCTCCTATTCTGTACACAACTTGTCCATAGCTTGGATAACCGCCTGAACCGCTTTCGTAATCGTCTGTTGTGCCATAAGGTTTTGTCCACTCTGTAGCTGTTTCAGCTTTACTGCTGCCATCTGGTTTGTATTTAGAATTACTTAAGCTGGCCAAAGTAACTTCGCCATTTGACTGAAGAGAAAAACGCTGGCCGTTCTTTAACATGACGCCCGTTTTTAACCAACCACCATTGGTGTTACCGCTTATATGTTTTGTAGCATTTAATTTAAAAGTAAATTCTCCTGAGCCAGGTTCTGTAGCAACAGTAATATCAATTGTTTTTATCTTTTCTTTTGGTACACTTAAGCTACCATATTCTGTTTTAATATCCAGTTTAGTAAAATTGTAATTGCCACCCATTACGTAAATATTATCAATCGTAAGAATATCTTCTTTTGGAAGATCGCCCGAAATGTTGCTCGCAGATTGGATCTCAGACAATGCATTATCAATAGTGAATTCACCCGTGTAAGTATCTTCACCCGAAACATTTTTTGGATCGTTGTAAAAATCCTGGATGAATGGAATAGCTTTAATACCAACTTTTACAAGATCGTTGTAAGCGCCTTTGCGCGTATCTTCAACCGTACTTGTAGAAAGTATCTTTAAATTACTTTTTACTTTTTCACTTACCGAATTATCTTTTCCGATCCCAATTTCGATATGACTAACTTTTGAAATAGGAATTTGTAATTTCCCGAAAGCTGTTACCAATTCAATATCTGCCAGACTGGTAGTTCCTTTAATAACGTTGCCATCCAACAGATCCAGACTAACCTCGGCTTGTTTTTGAGAAAAGCCAAAGCAATTGGCCATTACAAAAAGTAATAATAATAATTTTTTCATGGGATTAGATTTAATATAATAATGCTATTACATACCGCTGGTACCACCTAAAATACTCATATTGGTCTCAGACTCCACTGGTCTGATACAAATTACCGGTACTTTGCTTAAGTGAATTACCTGTTGCGAATATGGACCCAAAAAGAAACCACTTAACTCAGCATCCTGATCGGTCATAATTACAATAATATCTGCACCAATTTTATTAGCATAGTTTACAGTTGCAGTAGCCCTGTTCTTAACATCAGAAACCACATCATGATGATATGATACATTTTCTTTTTTAGCGATCAATTCAATTTGATGCAAGATCAATTCCATAGCTGGCTTTTCTGTTTCTTCATTACTATCTAATAAAGCAATGGCGTGCACCGAAGCGCTGAATTTTTTAGCAAGGCCTATAGCGTAATTTACTTTTTGACGCGAGTGCGCACTTGTATCTATTGGCAATAATATTTTATTGTAACCTTTATGATCCGCTTCACTGTTCATGGCCATTGTAGGGCAAGGTGCTTTTGTGATCACTTTTAATGCTACACTTCCAATTACCAGTTCTTCTAAAGCAGAATAACCATGAGTTCCCATTACAATTAAAGTAGCGCCAATTTCTTTTGCTATATCAACTACCTCTTTATTTGGCGAACCAATTTTTGTGATACACTCTACAGTTACACCATATTCTGATTTAACCTGTTCGCCTAACTGTAGTAATCTTTCCTGGGCTATCTTCTCAAAATCAGTTTGTGTATGAACACTTACTGATGGCAGGAATACATCCTGCGAAAAGAATTGAATATTAATTACGTGTAATAAGTAAACATCACCCTGCGCTAACTGTGCTGTAAATGCACCATGCTTAATAGCCAACATTGATGTTTCGCTAAAATCTACAGGAATTAAAACTTTTGAAGCGTTAAAATTATTCATAAATGGTTTTTTTTAGTAAGTATAAATATATCTTTTTTTTTATGTTTTTTATAATTTATGTCCAAATGACACTATTTTACAGCCAGTTTCTTGTAACGTGGTCTTTTAGGCTCAACATTACCTAAACGTTTTTTACGATTCTCTTCGTATTCGCTATAGCCACCCTCAAACCAATACACAGAGCTATCGCCTTCAAAGGCTAAGATGTGTGTACAAACACGGTCTAAAAACCATCTATCGTGACTAATAATTACGCCACAACCTGCAAAATTCTCCAAACCTTCTTCTAAAGCGCGTAATGTATTAACGTCAAGATCATTGGTAGGCTCATCTAATAACAATACGTTTCCTTCTTCTTTTAAAGCCATTGCCAAATGCAAACGATTACGCTCTCCACCCGAAAGCACAGAAACTTTTTTTCCCTGGTCGCTACCTGCAAAATTAAAACGTGAAATATAAGCCCTTGAATTCATTGGCTTGCCTCCCAAAATAATATTATCGAGGCCGCCGCTAATTACATCGTAAACTGTTTTATTTGGATCTAACTCTTTATGGTTTTGATCTACATAAGAGATCTTAACAGTTGGGCCAACTAAAAATTCACCGGTGGTTGGTTTTTCTTCGCCCATGATCATACGGAACAAAGTTGTTTTACCGGCACCGTTAGGCCCAATTATACCAACAATTCCCGCAGGTGGCAATTTAAAATTCAATCCTTCATATAATAACCTGTCGCCAAATGCTTTTGAAACGTTGATTGCTTCAATAACTTCGTTACCAAGGCGCGGACCGTTAGGAATGAAGATCTCGAGGTTGTCTTCTTTTGCACGGGAATCCTCGCCCATCATTTTTTCGTAATTATTTAAACGCGCTTTTTGCTTAACACCACGACCTTTAACACCCTGACGGATCCAGTCTAACTCACGTGCTAATACTTTCTGACGTTTGCTTTCTGTTTTTTCTTCCTGCTTTAAACGCGCACCTTTTTGCTCTAACCAACTGCTGTAATTACCTTTCCACGGAATACCTTCCCCTCTATCTAACTCTAAGATCCAGCCAGCCACGTTATCTAAGAAATACCTATCGTGGGTTACGGCAATAATAGTTCCTTTATATTGTTGTAAATGTTGTTCTAACCAGTCAACACTCTCAGCATCCAAGTGATTGGTAGGCTCATCTAATAATAAAATATCCGGTTCCTGTAACAACAACCGGCATAAAGCCACGCGGCGGCGCTCACCACCTGATAATACTTTTACAGAAGCGTTACTTTCAGGACAACGTAAAGCGTCCATAGAGCGCTCTAAACGGTTATCAAGGTTCCAAAGATCGTGTTGATCTATTTGCTCTTGTAATACAGCCTGGCGGTTAATGAGTTTATCCATTTTATCCGGATCGTTAAGGATCTCTTCATCGCCGAATTTGTTATTTACTTCTTCAAACTCATTTAAAATATCTACATATTTTTGAACGCCTTCTCGTACAATTTCAATTACGGTTTTTGTTTCGTCAAGTTTGGGTTCCTGCTCCAACATACCAACAGAATAACCCGGAGATTGGTGGATCTCGCCAATATAATCCTTATCCATACCCGCAATAATGCGCAGTAAAGATGATTTACCCGAACCGTTTAAACCTAAAACACCAATTTTAGCACCATAGTAAAAGGAGATGTAAATGTCTTTTAAAACTTGTTTTTGCGGGGGATGTATCTTTGATACATTTACCATACTAAATATGATCTGGCGGCCTTCGGGTGTTGTTGACATGGTTAATTATTTTTAAGAAGCCGAAGTTAATGATTCTTTAAGAATTAAAAAATGATTTAATATCTGCAAAAAGGCCATAAATTTGCATAATTCGTTTTAGTGGCGATAGAAAAATTTGATGAGTAACCCTCTTGATCTTATAAGCAAAACAGCTTACCTTAAATTTGAACAATGCCAGAAGGCTTTTTTCTTTTACAAAAGGCATCCCTATTTGCGCGATAAAGTAAGCGTAGATAAACAACTTACCTTTAACCGTGGGCACCAGGTGGGCGACCTGGCTCAAACCTTATTTCCAGGCGGGACCGATGTTTCAAAACAAACTAAGAATTCGGCTGATGCTTTGGCATTGACCAAAACCTTAGTTGAAAATAAAACCCCGGTAATTTACGAAGCCACATTTACGTTTAATGGCGCTTTAATAATGTTAGATATTTTATGTTTAGAGAACGAAAAATATACTGCTTACGAAGTAAAAAGCTCTTTTAAAATTTCAGAGATCTATTTAAAAGATGCTTGTTTGCAATATTATGTTTTAAAAAATGCCTTATCCAATTTAGAAGATCTTTTTTTGGTAACGCTAAACCAGGATTATGTTTTTGAGAACGAAATAAACCCAAAACAACTCTTTAAAAAACGCAGTGTTAAAGCCGAAAGCGAAAAGAATTTACCTTATTTCGAAAATCAATTGTTTAACGCGCAATTAACTTTAGAACAAAATAAAATTCCAAATATTCCAATCGGGGCTCAGTGTTTTAAACCATATACCTGCGATTATTTTGGTAATTGCTGGAAAGAAGCTGTTGCCGATAATAGCATTTTTCATTTACCATTATTGAACAAAGAAAAATTATTTGAATGGTATAACAGCGGCATCAGAACAATTGATCAGATAGACGAAAAACACGACACCAAAGCCATTATCTACAAAATAAAAGAAGCTTATTTTGAGAATAAACCCATAGTAGATAAAGAAAGAATTAAAGCTTTTTTGGCAAAGATAGAAACGCCAATGGCCGCGATGGATATGGAAATGTGGGGTCCTGCAATACCAAAGATAAATGGTACAAAACCCTTTGAACAATTGCCTTATTTGGTTTGCTTTTTTGATGGCATAACACACACTAATATTTTTATTGATTATACTACTGACGAACGAAAACATTTTGCAGAAGAATTAATTAAAAGCACTAAAGCATTTAAATCTATTTTGGTTTATGACGGTACCATGGAAAAAATGGTGATCAATAACCTCGCGAAATTATTTGTTGAATTAAAACCTGAACTCGAAGAATTAAAAAATAAATTCATTGATGTGTTTGATGTGTTTTTGGATTTCAGTTATTACCATCCGGCTTTTAAAACCAATTTTTCTTTAAAGACAGCATCAAGCGTTTTGTTAGAAGACATTAATTACTCTAAAATCACCTCTGGCCTTGAAGCTATGGCATATTATGACATGTTCCGACTGGAAACAAACCCCGTTGAAAGGGATCTAATTAAAGAAGAACTCATCAATTATTGTAAAACAGATACGTTAGCGACGTATAGATTAACAGAGTTTTTACAAAACATCACGAGATAGAACACAGATGACGCGGATTTTGCGCTTTAGCAAAATGGAGTTCGTTATCTATCCTCCCCCGGCTTTCAGCCACCCCCTCAGGAGGGGGACATCATAACGCCTAAAGATCAGTACAAATCCGCTCGATCAGTGTCATCTGTGTTCCATCACATCTTCAGTGTTCCATATTTTGGAAAAACCTTCCAAATAATGGAAAAAAGTCATGCCCTGAATTTCATGAATCCTTGATAATAAAGGCCTACAGCCTTTGGCACGCATTCTGCAATACTATATATGACAGCAAAACAAAAAGAAAAAGAATTAACCACTAAAATCAGAAATCATGAAAACTATTATCTTAATATTAATCGTTTCAGTAAAAGTTTACTCACAATCAGGTTTAAATTTTAAAAGTGAGTTCAATACGCCAAACCTTTTTTCAAGCATGTCAATTGACTCTGGTAAAACAGTTAAAGAAAATAACTACGACAGAATGATGAATGTTATTTTTTATGGTAGCGAAACTGTAAAAACAATTTCTAATGATAATTCGGGTTCATATATCACACGTACTTCTACAGACCTTAACAAAAGAAATATCCTTGTAAAACAATACTTCAAAAAAAATAACACTGTTGTTGAATTAGAAAAAACTGAGACTTTAATGAGCATCAACGAAAAGTTCTAGTCAAAACCGGTAAAACCGGCTTTAATTAAAGATCCCCACCTCTTTTGTTTTCATGTCAAAAGAGAATCTGGGATCTTTTTTTATGAATAGTGGTATCAAATCATAAAGACATCTATAAGAGTCAGAGATCGAGTCGCTCAAATTAAAAATCTGTGATCATCATAAAAATCTGCGTCATCAGCGTTCCATGCGTCCATAAAATAAAAAACCCCTCCTGAAACAGGAAGGGTTCTCTTAAGAAATTAATTTCTCAATTATTTCTTTTTACCACCTTTAGCGTTAGCTAATGAATCAGCAACACGAGCTGAATCAGCTTTTGCTTTTTCAGCAGCAGCAGCAGCTTCAGCAGCAACAGCAGCTTCAGCTTCAGCAGCAGCGATAGAATCTTGTTTAGATTTTTCTACTGCAGCGATTGAATCTTGTTTTTCTTTTTCGCGTTTCTCGATTTCTTCTTTAGAAGGACCGCAAGCAACGAATGCAACTGATAAAGCAGCTACAGCAACGATTGATAATACTTTTTTCATTTTAGTTTTAAGTTTAAATTTAAATTCAGTTGCAAAACTACAATTTTTTTAATACCAATTACAAAAAAACCAAAAAATCATAATTTTTTAATGAAATTTACCGCAAAAGGGTCGTTTTTGGTGCTAATTTGACTTAAATTTACAGTGTTTATGTACAAATTAATTAAGCCTTTTTTATTCTCAATAAACCCCGAAAGCGCCCACCATTTAACGTTTTCAGCCTTAAAATTCATCAAATTCGTACCGGGTTTTTCACTGATTTTCAAAAAAAACTCCATAAACCGTCATCCTTCCCTTTCCAGACAACTTTTTGGTCTAAATTTTAGAAATCCGGTAGGTTTAGCCGCCGGAATGGATAAAAACGCCATTGCTTTTAACGAATTAGGCGAACTGGGCTTCGGTTTTATTGAAATTGGGACAGTAACTCCAAAACCTCAACCCGGTAACCCTAAACCCCGTTTATTCAGGCTCCCAAAAAATGAAGCTCTTATTAATAGAATGGGTTTTAATAACGACGGCGTTGTTGAAGCGGCTAAAAAATTAAGAGATCGTAAAGACCTTACACTAATAATAGGTGGTAATATTGGCAAGAATAAAACAACACCCAACGAGGAAGCCGTTAATGATTATATCATTTGTTTTAACGAGCTGTTTGATGTTGTAGATTATTTTGTGGTAAACGTTTCGTCTCCAAACACACCTAACTTGCGCGATCTTCAGGAAAAAGAACCTCTTACCAATTTATTGAATACCCTGCAAAACCTTAATCTCAAAAAAGCAAAACCTAAACCAATTCTTTTAAAGATAGCGCCCGATCTTACCAATACGCAGCTTGATGATATTATTGATATTGTAAAGGCTACCAAAATTGCAGGTGTTATAGCTACAAATACAACTATTAGTCGTGAAGGACTTGATTATACTGCTGCCGAACTGGAAGCTTTTGGAGCAGGTGGATTAAGTGGTTTACCTTTAACTAAAAGAAGTACGGAAGTTATTCGTTATTTAAAACAAAAATCAAATAATGCTTTTCCTATAATGGGTGTTGGTGGTATACATAGTGCCGAAGATGCCATTGAAAAAATAAACGCAGGTGCAGATCTGATTCAGTTGTATACGGGTTTTGTATACAAAGGACCAAAATTAATAAGCGATATAAATAATGCTTTACTCAAAAAATAAATTTTACTTTTTAGTAGCCTTAATTATTTTTATTGCTGCCTGCAATAACCATGAAAAAAAATCAGAAGCAGACAACACAAAAAATGTAATAGATTCTGTAGCCCCTGTTTCAAACAAAACTTTTACCATACTTCTATCCGGACTGCCTCCTCCACCTATGTACAGTAATGCACTGGATATTATGGAGAAGGTTTACAATATAGATTTTGTATATGCCGCGGGTTGTATTGTTAGCGACCGTTTGGGCGATAGTATCTCAACTTGTAATGTTAAAACATTTAAAGAACTTGATAAACATTATCACCAAGATCTTTCTACCGGTTTATTTGGTCAGTTGGATAAAGAAACTCATTTCTTAAATAGCCTCGACAGCACGATCCGAAATAAAGAAAGTATAAAAAAGACCTACGAAGTTGTAGACAAGTCGATCTATTACATTAAAAAAGATAAAAATTATTTAGCGCATTTTATTAGCACCATACCTGATGGCAAGGTGTTAACCTTCAGGTTAAATTTAATTATGACCATTGATAGTGCTACAAAAAATATTACGGGAACAGTTCTAAAAGATTCCCTCATAGATTTTAACTTCAGAAATTTAAGTAATGATTAAAATAACCGAATGTCCACGCGATGCCATGCAGGGGATCAAACAAATGATACCCGCAGACTTAAAAGCAAAATACATTAACCAATTATTAAAAGTTGGTTTTGATACTATTGATTTTGGAAGTTTTGTTTCGCCCAAAGCTATTCCGCAAATGCAGGATACGGCCGAGGTTTTAAAAAAACTTGACCTTTCAAAGACCAATTCAAAATTACTTGCCATTATTGCCAACAAGCGCGGCGCCGAAGATGCTTTACAATTTAACGAGATAAGTTACCTGGGTTTTCCTTTTTCTATTTCAGAAACTTTCCAGCAACGTAACGCCAATTCAAGCATCCAGGAATCTATAGGCCGTGTTGAGGAGATCCAGGAATTGTGTTTAAAAGCCAATAAAAAATTACTTGTCTATATTTCTATGGCTTTTGGAAATCCTTACGGCGATGTTTGGCACGCTGATATTGCTATTGACTGGTGTAAAAAACTAAATCAATTGGGCATTACAGATCTAGCCCTTGCCGACACAACCGGTTCTTCGAACCCTGAAACCATTACACAATTATTTACAGCTTTAATTCCTGAACTAAAAACGGTGAACTTTGCCGCGCATTTACACTCCACTAAAGATAAAGCCCAGGAAAAGATACACGCGGCCTACCAAAGCGGTTGCCGCAGTTTTGATGTGGCCATTCACGGTTTTGGCGGTTGCCCTATGGCTGCTGACGACCTTACCGGTAACATTCCAACCGAAAGTTTGGAAGATTACGCTGCCAAGAACAACCTCCCTTTAAACGTAAATAAAGCCGAGTTGAATAAAAGTTATGAAAGCAGTTGGGAAATATTTAATATTTATCATTAATTTGACGCATAAATAAAATCCAAACCTGTGATCAAATTAAAATCCAAAATAATTTTACTGTGTTTTGTTTCTGTTAATTTATTTTCGCAAAAAGAATTTGATAAATACGGCCCTGCCGGTTGTGTAGTTTACACCGATCTTAAAGAAGCTATTAAAGTTGAGAGTCGCGTTTACAAACTCGATCTTAGCTATAAAAAAATTGAACCAAAGGTTTACGAAAAACTCTCAAAGTTAAAAGACTTACAAGCGTTAAAGCTCGGCAGCAACGAGCTTACCGACTATCCCAAAAATTTTGATGCCCTTACCAATCTTGTTTATTTTGCATCATACAATAATAAGCTTACCAGCTTCCCCCCTAACTTAAGGCCTTTTAGTTTATTGTATTACCTTGAGCTACAGCATACAAAAATTGACAGCATTCCTGCGCAAATTGCTTTTTTAAATAAACTACAATCGTTTAAGTTTGGAAACACAGATGATACGTTGAGTTTACCAACAACTTTAAATTTTTTAAAGAACTTAAAGGACATTAGTATTGAGAATTGTGTGATGGATAGTTTCCCTAAACAACTCTTCAGAGTTACTACGTTAAATTTTTTAAACCTCTCTAACACCAACACACATTACCTCACCAAACATTTTGAGCGGTTTCAAAACCTGGAGGTATTAATTATTGAGAATAATCCTTTGGCCACCTTACCTTTTGATATTTATAAAGCCCAAAAACTTCGTCTTATTTCGCTTAGAGGTAATAAATTAACCAAACTGCCGGACAGCATTTCTCAGTTAGAGAATTTAACTTTACTTGACTTGAGGGGGAATCCAATAGATAAAGAAGAGATAGAAAAACTAAAGATCCTTTTACCAGGCTGCGAAATTAAATTTTGATCTTTTGGCCAATTCTTAAAACAGAAGTTTCTTTTAAACCGTTTTTCTTGCACAAAGCTTTAATAGTTGTATGATTACGCTTGGCTATCTTGCCTAAATTATCACCATTTCTAACATAATAAATACCTTTCTTGGCAACAGGCCCAACATATTTACCACCTTTAGCATTGGCTCTTGCGTAACCAATATCTTTTCTGTGACGGCTATGTAAAGCTCTTAGGTCGTACTTATTTTCAACATCGGCTTTGCGTAAAGTAAAGCAGTAGTCCTTTAATGTGCCTTTATCATAATCAATAAAATCTTCGGTATCTAAAGCCTGGCCTAAATAACGGAACTCAAAATGTAAATGGCTTCCGCGCGAACGGCCGGTGTTTCCACCCAAACCAATTAATGCTCCTGCGGTAAGACTTTGCCCTGTTTCTACTAAAATTTTTGATAAGTGACCGTAAACAGTTTCTAAACCATTGTTATGTCTTATAATTACGCAGTTACCGTAACCCTGGCAATATTTAGCCAAACGCACCATTCCATCAAACGCAGAAACAACCTGGTCGCCGGTCTCAAGATCAATATCAGTGCCGTAATGTGGACGGTATCTTCTCCAGCCAAAAACGCTGGTCTTGCCACCTTTAAAAGGCATTACAAAACCGCCATCACCTTCGTTAGTTAACTGAATGATAACGCTATCGGTCTTAAAACACTCTGTAAAGTTATATGGGTGTGCCCAAACGGTATCCCAGGTAGCATAAAGGTCATGACTAGGGAAAAGGATCTGCGTAGTATCTGCAGTTTCTTCGTCTCCCTCTATAATGTTCTCGTTATTAACAACAAACTTTGTGGTATCGTCCTTTTTAGTTTTGTTCTTTTTATCGTCTCCACGCTTGGTCTTATCATCATGGTATGAACCACTTATTGCATTTAGGTTAAAAAACCCTATACAAGTAATTGATAATATGACGAATAGCCTTTTCATTTTTTCAAGAAGATTTGCAAAGATTAATTTTTTAACGAGAAAACCAAACCCAACGTTCCCTTTTTAGGGGGAAAGTTATCAACATTTAACTTTTTTAGGTCTTTTTTGTGGGGAAATCACTACATTATTCCACAAATGTTAAATTATTTGTCCTAAAACTCGAAATTAAAATTTTTTTCCGGATTGGTGCATTTGAGGCTTTTTTTGAAATTATTCACCTCTATTTCTACAATATTTATCTGCTCTTTTAAATGATCATATAATAAGGTATTGTCTACTTCCACTTTTTTTGGTAATTCGCTTTTATCAAATTCAAGATACATGAATACAGATTCTTCTTCCCTTTCAAAACCGATCAATTTATAATTGATCTTTTTGTCATTCACTTTCAATTCAAAGTGTTTTTTTAGGTAATCGTATAATATAATAGTAACAGCCTCTTTATTTTTTACATTAATAAGGTCAACTGTATTTTTGTGGTTCTTTTTTAAAGCACCTTCCAGATCGTTGGTAAATAGCTTTACCGAGCCTTGCAGACTTTTTTCCTTCTCGTTGTATTTAAGATCCGTAACACCTAAATAAAACGGATGTTTAAAGGCCAGCAAAAAAAATACCGCGGCCAGAACTAAAAATTTAAAACGATTTGCTTTTAACATAGTGTCAAATTTACAACTTTTACCACATAGGCACATAGAAAAACTATGTGCCTAAATGGTAAATCACCCCAAATGGGGGTTGCTCGCCTTGATTTAAACCTATAATTTAGCCCTGTTAAACTACAACTCATTTTAATATGTCTACTTTATTTAAAAAGAACAACAAAGCATTTTTTGGAATTTTTTTAATCCTCATCAACCTTGTTTCGTTCTCGCAAAACATTCATAACAACCCAACATCTAACCACGGTAACCGTTTTGAACAGTTAGGAACTATTCTTCCTACGCCTAACGAATACCGCACTGCTTCTGGCGCTCCGGGAAGTAAATATTGGCAACAAAAAGCCGATTATGATATTGATGTAAAGCTTGACTAAAAAAATCTTTCCGTTATTGGAACAGAAACGGTTACTTACCACAATAACTCTCCAGACATATTAAAATACATCTGGTTACAATTAGACGAGAACCAACACGACCCTACTAACGAAGTAAATTATTTTGATGAGAATAAATTATTTGAACCTATTACCGAACAAGCTATTAAAAGTTTACAGACAAAAGAAAATCTAGCAGGCCTTGGTGATAAAATTGACGGCGTTACCGACGAGTTAGGAAAACCTTTAAAATACACAGTTAACGGAACCATGATGCGCATTGATCTTCCAAAATCATTGGCATCAAAAGCAAAAACAAAATTTGTAGTGAAGTGGCATTATAAAATGATCAACCGTACTATGTATGGCGGACGCGGTGGTTACGAATATTTTCCGGAGGACGGAAATTATTTATTTACCATGACACAATGGTACCCACGCTTATGTGTATATAGCGATTTTCACGGTTGGCAAAACAAACAATTTACCGGTCGTGGTGAATTTGCTTTGGCCTTCGGAAATTTTAAAGTAAAGATGACAGTACCGTCAGATCATTTAGTTTGCTCTACCGGTGAGTGCCAAAACTATCAACAGGTTTTAACGCCTGCACAATTCGGTCGCTGGCAAAAAGCACAAACTGCAACCGAGCCATTAGAAATTGGTTTGTTAGCCGATGCTATTGAAGCAGAAAAAAGTGGCGCACAAGGTGCCGCCGCACAAAAAACAAAAACATATATTTTTAAAGCTGATAGTGTGCGCGATTTTGCCTGGGGCTCTTCACGTAAATATTGCTGGGACGCCATGCCTGTAAATGTAGAAGGCAAAAAAGTAATGTGCATGAGTTTTTATGGTAAAGAGGCTTATGGCCTTTACAGAAAATACTCTACCAAAGTAGTGGCGCATACCATTAAGACCTATTCAAAATACACAATTCCTTATCCCTACCCTGTGGCACAAAGTATAGAAGCCGCTAATGGTATGGAGTACCCAATGATCTGTTTTAATTTTGGAAGAACAGAAAAAGACGGAACGTATACAGAGGGTACTAAGAACGGAATGATCCTGGTTATTATTCACGAAGTAGGACATAACTTTTTCCCGATGATCATTAACTCTGATGAGCGCCAATGGAGTTGGTTAGATGAAGGCTTAAATACTTTTGTGCAATTTTTAACTGAGCAGGAATTTGACAGTAACTATCCTTCGCAACGAGGGCCTGCACACAAAATGACCGATTACATGCGTTTACCAAAAAGTCAGCTGGAACCTATTATGACCAACAGTGAAAATATTATTGGTTTTGGTCCAAACGCTTATGGCAAACCAGCAACTGCTTTAAATATTTTACGCGAAACAGTTATGGGCCGGGAGCTTTTTGATTTTGCATTTAAACAATATTGCACACGCTGGGCATTTAAACATCCTGAGCCTGCAGATTTTTTCCGCACTATGGAAGACGCCAGTGCGGTTGATCTTGACTGGTTTTGGAGAGGCTGGTTCTATGATATTGAACCGGTAGATATTGCCATTGATACGGTGAAAGCGTATACCGTAACAAAAGGAAACAAGTACCCTGTTCTGTTTGATACACTTTACACTTTTCCAAAACAAAAAGAATTTGAATTTATTACACAGCTGCGTAACAAACAAGCAGGTTTAACTTCTTTAGTTGATAAGGATACAACACTGCGTGATTTTTATTACCACTACAAACCAAAAGAAATTACCAAAGATGTAAAGAACCGTTTTGAAGATATAGAACCAATTAGCGATACAGCTTTGGCTAAATATGACAATAAATTTATTTACGAGATCCGTTTTAAAAACAAGGGCGGTTTAGTGTCGCCATTAATTATTGAATTTAATTATACAGATGGCAGCAGTGATGTGGAACGCATTGGTGCTTATGTTTGGCGCAAGAACGAATACGAAGTGACCAAAACCTTTATGAAAAATAAAAAAGTGGCTAGTATTATTTTAGACCCCATGCGAGAGACCTGCGACATTAACGAGCGCAACAACGGCTGGAATGTAAAAGCAGAACCATCCAAGTTTGACCTCTTTAAAGCAAAAGCCGCTAAAACCCGCGGCCAAAGCACAGGCGATAATCCTATGCAAAAAGCGAAGGGGAAGTAAACCCTACGTAGCTTTATTTTTAATTTATTCTAATAATTATCTGGTTTCGCATAAACCGGAAGCATGTCTGTATCTTTTTCCGGGTAAGAAAATATTTGCTCATTTTTCAGTAATTTTAATGCTGTACAAAAATGAAAAAGAAAAAACTCATAAAACGTTTGTTAGTTGGCTTCCTTATTGTTCCAATTCTATTAATAACTGTACTTATTACAATACTTTACATTAAACAAGATTCTATCGTACAAAATTTACTTAAAACACTTAATGCTGACTTTAACGGAAAAATTCAAATAAGAGACAGCCATATTTCTCCATTTGCAAATTTTCCATATATTTCTATTGACCTGGATGATCTAAAAGTATTTGAAACTAAAAGCGAAACTCAAAAACCACTTTTAGAAATGAAAGATGTGTATTTGGGTTTTGATGTGATTACCTTACTAAGTGGGAAGATCGACATTAAAATGATAAAGCTGGCGGATGGAAAAATTCATATTATTCAAAGAAAAAATGGAGAGTTTAATGTGATGAAAGCTTTTGAAACTAATAAACCAATCGAAAATTCAGAAGAAGAATTTCATCTCGCATTAAAATCTATTCAGCTTCAAAATGTTGACATCACAAAAATTAATGAAGAGAACCAACTAACGGTTGAGGCATTTATTGATAAAGCCCAGTCAAAATTTAAAACCTCCGACGACCATTTAATGATAGGCTTAAACTCAAAACTTGTTTTAAATGTAATTAAAGCCGGCGATACAACTTTTTTCAAACATAAACATGTAACTATAAATACTAAATTAGATTATTATAAAAAAGATGAAAAATTACAGATCGCAACTTCAGAAATAGAATTAGAACATGCTTTTTTCGGTTTTGAAGGCATAGTTGATTTTAATAAAGACATGAATGTTGATCTCAAATTTAAGGGTACTAAACCAAACTTTGATATTTTTTTAGCCTTTGCTCCTGAAGATTTAGCTCCAACACTCGAGAAGTATGATAATAAAGGAGAAATTTATTTTGATGCTACGGTAAAAGGTACAATCGCGGATGGTAAGATGCCAAAAATAGAAGTGAATTTTGGTTGTAAAGATGCCATGTTACACAATACTGTTTCAGATAAAAAACTCGATGAGCTAAATTTTAAAGCATATTTTACCAATGGCGACTCTATGAAACTCTCCACCATGCAGTTTCATTTAAAAGATTTTACATCAAGGCCTGAAGCAGGGAAATTTAGCGGACACTTAATTGTAAAGAACTTTGAAACACCAGAAATAGAGACACGCATAGTTTCGGATTTTGATCTGGATTTTCTTTCAAAATTTTTAAACTTAAAAGATGTTCAGGGATTAAAAGGTAAAGTAAAACTTACAATGAATTTTAAAGACATTATTGATCTAAATCATCCTGAAAGGGCGATCGAAAAACTTAACGAATCTTATTTTACAGAGCTACAGGTTTCAGGATTTGGATTTAAATATGCCGGTTTTCATTTGCCGGTTGAAAATGTAAACATTAAAGCAACCCTTAAAGGACACCTGGCCAGTATTGAAAAATTTGATTTCCGGATGGGAAAATCTGATCTCTCATTAACAGGTACTATCAGCGACCTACCAGCCATTATTCATCACACAAAGGATGAAGTAAAAGCGGTAATAAATATTAAATCAAAAATGTTTGATATTAAGGAGTTAACTTCCGTTGATAAAAAAAGTAAACCTATAGATGAGCAGATCGAAAATTTGAGTTTAAAATTTTCTTTTAAAAGTTCGGCACGTGCATTTACCGAGTCGAAAAATTTACCTGAAGGCGAGTTTTTTATAGATGACCTGTATGCCAAACTAAAACATTATCCTCATACACTTCATGATTTTCATGCGGACTTATATATTGATTCATCAGATTTTAGGGTGGTTGATTTTACAGGTATGATCGATAAAAGTGATTTTCACTTTAATGGTAAATTACAAAAGTATGATATCTGGATGCAGGAAATTTCAAAAGGCGATACTAAAATTGAATTTAATTTAAATTCTAATTTATTACAACTGGAAGATATATTCGCTTATCAAGGAGAAAACTATGTTCCGGAAGATTACCGCCACGAAGAGATAAAAGGCCTTAAATTACATGGAAATGTTGCTTTACATTTTAATAAAGATATAAAGTCTATTGATCTGGCTTTAGACCATCTTACTGCACAAATGAAAGTGCATCATTGTAAATTCGAGAATTTTAAAGGCAGAATACACTATGAATCTGAGCACCTGGTGATCCAGGATTTTTCGGGCAAATTAGGTAAGAGTATTTTTGGTATTAATTTAAATTATTATTTAGGCAAAGATAAAGCCATAAAAAAACGTGACAATCATTTTGGTATCGTTGCAAAGCATCTTGATTTTGATGAACTTTTTAATTATAACCCTTCACCAACAGCAAAAACAATTCAGCCCGCCGAACACGAAAAAGGATTTAATATTTATGACCTGCCATTTACAGATATGACTTTTGATTTAAAGATAGATCATCTTAACTATCATCGCTATTTGCTTAACAACATTAATGGTAAAATGCATACCACCGAAAACCATTATTTATATATTGATACGCTTTCCTTTCTTGCCGCTGATGGCAAGTTTAATATAAGTGGCTATTTTAATGGGTCAAATAAAGATCTGATTTATTTTAGCCCCAACCTTAAAATGGAAAAAGTAGATCTGGATAAATTGTTCTTTAAATTTGAAAATTTTGGGCAAGATCACATGGTGTCAGAAAATGTGCATGGCAAGTTATCAGGAAAAATAAGTGGCAAACTGCATATGCATAAAGATCTGGTGCCAATTATTGATGACTCTGAATTACACATGGATATTGAAGTAACTAACGGAAAGTTAGAAAACTATTCTCCACTTACTGCTATGGCCGAATACTTTAAAGATAAAAATGTTTCCAAAGTTATGTTTGACACACTTAAGAACCATATTGATATGAATAAAGGTGTAATGTCATTTCCACTCATGACCATCAATTCGTCGTTAGGATTTATCGAAGTCTCAGGCAAACAGGATATGAATTTTAATATGGACTATTTATTTAAGATACCTTTAAAACTAGTTACGAGTGTGGCGCGTCAAAAACTATTCGGTAAGGATAAAGAAGAAGCTGTTGATCCTGAAAAAGAAGACGAAATTCAATACAGGGACCAAACAAAAAAAATAAAGTACGTTAATTTAAAACTCACCGGCAATACAGAAAATTATAAGATATCCTTAGGAAAAAAATAAAGGATAGACGCTTTTATTTTACAATCATACTTCCTAACGAACTCAATAATGCCTCCCTTCCCACGGCTCCAATAACTAAGTACATAGTTCGTTTGTTTACCAGTACTACTTGCACCGCCACCACCGGATTTGCCACCGCCGCCATAATAGCCACCGTTAGAAGATGAACTGGAGCTACTGCTGGAAGAACTTGAAGAGGACGAACTGGAAGAAGAGGATGAACTGGAAGAAGAATTATAATAGCTGCTGCCACTTCCTCCACCACCTTTACCCATCCAGCTTAATAGTTTTGAGTCAAAATAATTTGCGTCGATCTTATAAACAAAAATAAAATTTAACACGTGCGAGGTGGCCAATGCGATCATCATCATCACGGTCATAAATGAGCTTAGGTTAATATACGAGGTAAAGGTTAGGTAATACACTATCTCCAGTGAAACCAGGCTTAGTACTGAATAGATAATAATGGCTATTAAACCAATACCAAGCGGCACTTTTATGGCCATTGGTTTTTTTGTTTTGGGTTTATTCTTATAGTTTTTAGTAAGCAAATGAATAATAAAAACAAAAACAGTAGCAGAAAATAGCCAACCAAGGATCCAAAGAAAACCGGTTAATTGTTTTACATAAGCAACTTTTTCATTGGCAATAAATTCCATACAAACAGCGTAAATACCGGCACTTGCAATTTTAGCTTGGTAAACTTTACTCACTTCATATAATTTATTATAATCGTTAAAGTCATACTCGTCAGAGCTGGTACCATAACCTACGTAATAATTTTTTCTTGCTGCATCAAATTTCAAGATAGAATCTTTTTCATCCGTATAATACCCTGGATTAAAAGCTATTTTCATAAGCGTTGTATCGTAATTATACCTTGAGTAAATAGAAACGTAATTGGATGTATAACCGGTCTGCATCTCGGTAACAATAACATGTTTCTCGGAATTAAAAGAACCCTGCAGCGCATCTTCTAAATTCTTTTTTTCTTCATCGGTAAATATTCGGGCATAATCGTAAACCAGGTCACCACTTTTTAATATTTCAATTTTATATTGCGGCACTTTACCAATATTTTCTGTACTTATAAAATTTAAGATAGATGCCGCGCCATTTTTTATGGCTTTATAATAATTTCCCTTCTTTAATTCAGGAACCATCATTTCTCTTTCAATTCTGCTGCAGAGCAGGTCCGGCAAAGCACCTTCAATGCCATAACCTGTATGGATACGCAACTTCCGGCCAATACTGTCAATTTTAGAACCTGCAATAATAACGAGTACGCCGTTATTTAAACCTTTTTGTCCTGGCTTCCATTTATCAAATAATTGTTGCGCGTAATCTTCTATGGTTAAATTCCCCAAATAACTTGTAGGAATGGTAACGATTATTAATTGGTTGGAGTTAGAATTATACTCGCCTTTAATGTCTTTAGCAAGAATACCTATTTCTTCTTCGGTTAAAAGTTTTTCAAAATCGCTTATTACGTTTAATGTCGGTTCGGGAATGAATGCTTTTTGACTGAAAAGATCTACAGCGATTAAAATAAGAATTAATAATATTATTTTTTTAATTAACATAGTCGGGATTAAATGGGACACTAGCGACGTGACCGAACACAGATGACACTGATTGAGCGGATATTCACAGATTTTTTTAGCAGATCAATGTCGTTTAAAAAAATTATCTGTGTAAACCAGTATAATCCGTTAAATCCGTGTTCCATTGAAAAACTATATTTTCACACCGATCAAACAAACATCATCTACCTGTTCGAGACCGCCTTTCCATGATTCAAAAGCAAGATCGATGATCTCTTTTTGTTGGTGCATTGGTTTGGATGAGTTAGCAAGGATCAAATCTTTTAAATTCTTAAATTTAAATTTCTTGCCTTTATCACCGCCAAACTGGTCGGCATAACCATCTGTAACTAAGTATATCTGATCACCCGGGAAAACTTCAATTTGATTGAGGTCAAAATGTTTTCCTTCGGTTGAATGGCCACCAATAGAGAATTTATTTGGTCTGTATTCTAATATCTCGTTACCACGTATAATTAAAAGCGGACGATGGGCGCCGGCATAATTTAAAACATTATCATTTTTTGAATAAGCGCACAATGCAATATCCATTCCATCATTTGCTGCTGCTTCTGAACTCTTTTTAATTAACTGCACCAGTTTTTCGTCAATACCCTTTAAGGCGATAGCCGGAGAGGTTATTTTTTGGTCGTTAATTACCTTGTACATAATATCACTACAAATAAGCGACATAAATGCACCCGGCACCCCGTGGCCTGTACAGTCGGCTGCGGCAAAAACAGTAGTATCACCAAAATGCTCGAACCAATAAAAGTCGCCGGAAACAATATCTTTTGGTTTGTATAAAATAAAAGAGTCTACAAAATTTTTATTGAACTCGTCAATATTTGGTGCAATAGCCTGTTGAATTTTTTTAGCGTAACGAATACTGTCGGTTATGTCTTTATTTTTTTCTTCGATAATGGCTTTTTGCTTATTAACCTCCATCGTTCTTTCATTTACCTTCTCTTCCAGGTTTTGATATAGGTTAGCGTTATCTAAAGCTATTCCAACAGATACAGCCAATGTTTTTAAGATATTGAACTGGTATTCGGTATAAACATTTTTCTCAAAACTTTGCACTGTTAAAACACCAATGGCAATTTCTTTTGAAAAAATAGGAATGTAAATGATCGACGCAGAATCTTTACCCGAAACCGGCGCCTGCATACCTTTAATATATTTTTTATACTCAACCGAATAATCGTTGATGAAAATTTCTTTTTGGTTGGTAAAACATTGTGCGGCCAGGCGGTTTGGATCGTTTGACAGATATGAAAAAGCTTCCATGGCCTGGTTGTTTTCCATAAATCCCTTAAATTCTAAGTGATCATTTAAAGGATTGTGAAGACCTATACCAAACATGGTAGCATCCATTAATTTATTTACGTTTTCGTAAACTTTACTGTTAATAGTTTCTACGGATAATGACGAGCTAATATCTTCAGCGATCTGACTTAGTAACCTTGTGTTTTCGTAAGCTACACGAATCTCTTCGGTTCTTTCTTTTACGCGAACTTCGAGGTTATTATATAACGAAGCATTATCTAAAGCAATGGCAGTATATAATGCCAGGCTTTTTAGTAATTGTAAATGATAATCAGTATAAATATTTGGTATAAAACTTTGTACAGTAATTACGCCGATCTTTTTTGAACCTTGAGTAATAGGAACATAAATAATTCCCTCCGGCAACTCGCCTTGTTTTGCGGAAACTTTATTTTGGCCGTAATCTCTCGCATAATTATTTATTATATATTCTTTTTGATCTCTGAAACACTGTATTGCCGGGCGGTGCGTTTCTGTTAACATATAAGAGAACACATCAAGTTTTTCACCTTTTTCAATTACGCCTTCAAAAACAATACTATTCTTCTCTTCATCATAAATGCCGATTCCAAAAATAGTGGCATCCATTAATTTATTTACATTCTTGTATACTTTAGCAATAATATCCTCAATAGAAAAAGTACTGGATATCTCTTTCCCAATCTCACTTACCAAACGTGTGTTCTCGTATGTTTTTACGATCTCTTCTTTTTGTTTTACAACTTCAAGTGTACGTTCGTTTACTTTATCTTCTAAGTTTTGGTATAAGTTAGCATTATCTAAAGCAATACCAATTGACACTACTAAGTTTTTAAGGAGACTTACGTGATAATCGGTGTAAGCATCTTTTTCAAGGCTTTGAACGGTAATAACACCAATTACTTCGCTCTTTGAATACAATGGCAGGTAAATAATGGAGGCTGTGTCGTTACCAAATACAGGTAACTTTTCTAAAGTGATGTATTTAGAATGTTCTTTTACAAAATCATTAATTACAATTTCTTTTTTGTTATGAAAACAAATAGCGCCCAAGCGGTTGAGATCAGTAATATCTACCTGAAAATCAGGAATTCTCTCATTATTCTCAATAAAGCCATTAAACTCTAAAGTGTATTTTTTTGCATCAAAAAGAGCAATACCAAAACTATCCGTTTTCATTAAACGGTTAATGTTCTTATAAACAGAAGAAATAATCGTATCAATAGAAAGAGATGAACTTATTTCTTTAGCGATCTCACCTAATAAACGGGTATCGTTATAATTTTTTTCTATTTCAGCCGTTCTTTCTTCAACACGCGTTTCCATGTTGGTGTAAAGCGAGGCGTTATCAATAGCAATGGCCGCATAGGTAGCTACCGATTTTATTAATTGCAAATGATAATCACTATAGGCGTTCGCTTTAAAACTTTGTACCGTAATTACCCCGATCTTCTTTTTATTTTGAGTGAGGGGAATATACATTATCGACTCTGTATTGCGTCCCGGTAACGAATGACGGTTAAGGATCTTATTGGTCTTTAAAAACTCTTCGGTAAAATTATGAATAACATAATCTTCCTGGTTTGTAAAACATAATACTGCGGGGCGCGCAACATCGGTCAGTTCATAAAAATAATCTTCCAGCACTTCACCCTCTTCCAAAACTCCGCTAAAATTAATGCGCTTAGCTGCAGGATCGTAAATACCAATACCAAACATAGTGGCATCCATTAATTTATTGATGCTGTTATAAACTTTGCTAATAATATCTTCAATAGAAAAAGTAGTAGAGATCTCTTTCCCGATCTCACTCACCAAGCGTGTGTTCTCAAACGTTTTTTCTATTTCTTCTTTTTGCTTTACAATTTCTTTGGTACGATCTTTTACTTTATCCTCCATATGCTCATAGAGGTATGCATTCTCTAAAGCAATAGCAGTATATGTTCCAAGGGTACGTAAAATATCAATGTGGTGCGATTGGTATGCGAATTTTTTAAAACTTTGCACAGTAATAACACCTACTATTTTTTCACCTAACATCATAGGTGTAAACAATAATGAGTTAGGCATATCGCCAGCAACTACCCTGATCTCTTTAACGTATTTTTGATACTCGTTTACGTTATCATTTAAGAAAATATCTTTCTTATTTTTAACGCACCAAACGGTGTAGTTATTTTCATCGGTCAAAGGAATGGTAGCCACATCCTGATCTAACACACCGTTCTCTATTTCGTATTTGTATTCTACCGCGCCAATATCGGGGCGGTAAAGACGCACACCAAAACAATCGGCCTCCATGATCTCTTTTATGGAAGCATGTAATTTTTTAAAGATCTTACCAAGATTTAAACTCGAAGTAATTTCTTTACCAATCTCGCTTAATTTTTTATTATTCTCGTAGGTCTTTTCAATTTCTTCTTTACTCTTTACTAACTCTTTGGTCCTTTCCGCAACTTTAAGTTCCTGCTCTTCGTACATCTTTGCATTTTCTAATGCTATAGCTGTATAGGTAGCAAGGTTCTTAAAGATATTTACCTGGTATTTACCGTAAGCATTCTTGTTAAAGCTTTGCACGGTCATTACCCCTAACAACACATCTTTGTTCCTTAATGGAAGATAGATGAGGGAAGAAACATCCTTACCCGCTTTTGGTGCAGAGGATTTTGTTGTAAGATAATTAGAGATCTCATTTTCGTAATCATTAATTACGATATCACGGTTCTGGTTAAAACAAATAGTGGTTAACCTATCATCTTCATCTAATTCGTATTTAATATTCTCAAAACGATCTTCACCTTCAATGTATAACGGATAAACAATAGTATTATCTTCCTGGTTGTAAATAGCGATACCAAAACCTGTAGCATCCATTAACCCGTTAACACTTTTATAAACTGTGTTTACAATGGTGGCAACCGATAAATTAGAAATGATCTTTTGTCCAACTTCACGCATCAACACCAAACTATCAGAAAAATTCTCAAGTTCTTTGGCGCGTTCTTCTAAAATTGCTTTTTCTGCTTGTGATTGTAGTACTTTATTTTGTAGCTCTAAACTTTTTGAAAGCTGCGCGCTTTTATGATTACGTACATCTTCTTTTGCCTGGTGAAAAACCTTATAGTATTTTAATGCCTCCTGTGAATTACCTTCCTTCTCAAATAACTCTGCCAATTTTTCACTTGCCTGAAAAGCCGCTTCTTTACTGTGGATCTGAATGGCCAGTTCGTATGCTTCGGTTAAATTCTTTATAGCATTGGCACTCTCGCCCTTTTGAATGTATAGTTTACCAATGTTGTTTAAAGTGGTGGCAACTCCAAATTTAAAATCTATATCCTTGCGGATCTTTAAACTCTGGTCAAATTTTTCTAAGGCTTTATCAAATTGTTTTAAACCCGTGTAAGCCCTGCCAAGTCCATCAAGTGCAAAAGCTGCTACCCTATAGTTACCGGTTAATTCGGCAATAATATTTAAACAATCGTTATAATAATCAAGGGCTTTATTGTAATCTTTTAAATTGTAATAGGTCTCTCCAAGGCCATCCAACACTTTAATTAAAATGCTTTTAAGATCGTGTTGGCGGCAAATTTTTTCACTTTTTGTCAATACCTCCAAAGCGCTATCATTTTGTTCAATGGTGTAATATACAGTACCCATGCCATTTAAGCCATCGGCCATACCAAATTCAAAATCTATCTCAGTACTTAGGTCGTAGCTTTTTTTGTAATATTTGATGGAAGTATCGTAATCGGAGAGGTAGAAAAAGTTCGATCCTAAAATATAATTGGTCTCTGATTCGTTCTTTTTATCTTTTAATGCTTGGAATAAAGAGATGGCTTCAAAACAATAATTGGCGGCATCTTCATTCTTGGCTATCCAAACATGACAGGCGCCGAGTGTTTTTTTAGCGTTAGCAATACCGTTAATATAATTCGCGGCTAAAGAACTTTCTAAAGCTTTATTGGCCAGTTCAATTGACTTAGGTGCATTTTCGCGGTTTAAACTCCACGCATTAGCATTTAATTCATCAATTTCGAGGGTAGAATTATTTAAGGTTGGTGTATCCAATTTATGGGTTAAAACACATAAATATAAGGGTAGTTTACCTTAAAAACAAAATTTTGGGGAACTTATGGGCACTCCCTGAGCCTCAGCCTGTTAAATATTATTCTACAAGCATTTCGAAAGGCAAGCGCGCCTGGATCCCCTTTACATTTAAAATCTTTTGAAGTTGCTTAAAGTATGAATAAGAGATACCCAAATTCTTTTTAATAAGGCGCGATTCTAATTCTGTCTCTTTTTTACCTAAGAAAGCATCAAACGGACTTTTTTGTTTTGGTAATTCAACCAATTTGTAATCGGTCAATTTTGCTTTTTTTACTGCGTAAGCAATAGCATCATTTAAGCCGCCTAATTCATCCACTAAATTTATCTTTAAAGCATCAGAACCTGTCCACACACGGCCCTGGCCAATGCTATCCACATCGGCTTGACTCATGTTGCGGCCTTCTGCAACGCGTTTGGTAAATACATCATACACCTTCTCTACCCCACTTTGAATATAATCGTATTCGGATGCAGAAACAGATCTTAAAGCACCACCCACATCACTGTGTAAATTTGTATTTACAGTATCAACTGTAATTCCCAGTTTTTGATCCAATGCTTTTTGAATATTTGGGATCATACCAAACACCCCAATTGAACCCGTGATGGTATTGGGTTGCGCAAAGATACGATCGGCCGCGCAGCTAATATAATAACCACCACTTGCAGCTAAATTACCCATACTTACAATAACAGGTTTTGCTTTTTTAGCAAGCACTACTTCTCTCCAGATCACATCACTGGCAAGAGCGCTTCCGCCTGGTGAGTTAACACGCAACACAATAGCTTTTACCTTATCATCCAATCGCGCCTCTTTAATTGTTTTTGCAAGCGCATCAGATCCAATCTCATCATCATCGCCCTCTCCACTGCTAATACTGCCACTGGCGTATATAACCGCAATTTTCTGAACATCTTTACCCTTTACTTTTTTATCTTTTGGATCGTATTTTTCAAGATCCAGTAAATTCAATTTCTCTTTTTCTGCTACGCCAACTTTCTTTTTAATTTCAGAGATCACTTCATCTTCATAAACTGCCGCATCCACCAAATTACCTACAGCATCTTCAGGAAAACGGATCTGCAACGTGTTTGCCATTTTATTAAGTTCTTCAATTGAAATTTTTCTGTCTTTTGAAACCTGCGTTATCATGGTATTCCAGATACTATTTAAAAAAGTTTCGGACTGATGTCTGTTAGAAGCGCTCATTTTATCCAATAAAAAAGGTTCAACAGCACTTTTAAATTTTCCGTGACGGAAAACCTGTACTTCAACTCCTAATTTTTCAAAAGCGTTTTTAAAGAACATCAGGCTCATGCTTAGTCCTTTCCAATCAAGGTCACCTTGCGGATTTAAGAAGATCTTATTAGCAACCGAAGCTAAGTAATATTCTTTTTGGCCATAATACTCGGCATAACTGTAAATAAATTTTCCTGATTTTTTAAAATCTTCAAGGCCATTTCTTAATTCTTCGATGGTAGCAAAACCTGCTTCCAGATTTTTAGAATATAAATAAATACCTTTTATCTTATCGTCTGTTTTAGCTTTAGAGATCTTGTCAAGCATTACATTTAAACCGTTCCCCCCTTTATTGGCAAGAGAAGCCAATTCTCCAAAATCTTTAAAAGGATTTTCTTTTTCGCGGTCAATGATCGCGCCATCAAGTTCTATTTTTAGAACAGAGTTGGTTTTGGCAACAGAAACTTCGTTCTCATCTTTTGTATCCATACCACCAAAACTCGATTTAATTGCTCCAACCAGGATGATCACTGTTAAAATAGTAGCTAAAATTATTCCTATCACCGATCCAAAAAATGCCCCAAAAAACTGCTTCATAATACTGTTATATTTGTAATTTGATTAAAGGTAGAGAATAAACAATTTTACTCTGAAAGATTATTATGAATGTAGCTTTTTTATGTTTGGGCGGAAATATTGGTAACCGAATAGAAAATATGACCGCAGCCAAAAAGGCCATAGAGGCGCATTTGGGGAAAATTAACAAACAATCTGGGATATATGAAACGGCAGCATGGGGAAGCGATTCACAAAATAATTATTTGAACCAGGTAATTGCGATAAAAACCAAATTAAGTGCTGCAAAATTATTAAAAGGTTTATTGGCTATTGAAAAAAAACTGGGCAGAAAAAGAGATGCAACAAAAAATACCGACAGGACCATTGACCTTGATATTTTATTTTTTAATGACGAGATTCATACAGGTAAAAAAATGGAGATCCCCCACCCACGTTTGCACCAGCGTAATTTTGTTTTAAAGCCATTAAGTGAAATTGCCGCTGAACTAAAACACCCTGTATTAAAAAAAACAATTAAATCCCTTTTAAAACAAAGTAAAGATAAACTGGCAGTAAAACAGTACGATGCTGCAAAAAACTTAAGATACATTTGTGTTGAAGGGAATATCGGTTCCGGCAAATCTACACTGGCAAAGGCTTTAGCAAAAAAAATGAATGCCGCCTTTTTGCCTGAAGAATTTGAAGACAATCTTTTATTACCATTATTCTATGAAAATAAAAAACTGTTTGCGTTTCCATTAGAATATAGTTTTTTAATAGCGCGATTTAAACAATTGCAATACGCATTTAAGCACGAAAAAAAATTAATAGTAAGCGATTATAGTATTTATAAGTGCCTATGGTTTGCCAAAATTAATTTAACAGCAAAAGACTATTCGCTTTTTAAAGAACAATTTAAATTGATGCTTGCAGAGTTACCAAAACCCGATCTGATCATTCATTTGAGCACCACTACAAATAACTTAAAACAAAATATTAAGAAACGGGGCCGCAAATACGAGCAAAGCATTTCTGAAGATTATTTAAATGCAATTAGTACCCATTTTAGAAAAGGGGTACATAAATTAAAGGATATTAAGACCCTTAATTTGGCTGTAAACACTTATCACACTAAATTAGAGGAGATTTCTATAAGGGCGATCAATAACTTTATAAAAGAAAATTTTGGCGGGTAGCCTCAAAAAAATTACATTTAGTTATTATTTTGAAATGAAAAATAACCTACTGCTTTTATTTAGTGTTTTGTGTTTTGTGTTTTCGAAAGCACAAATTACAATTATTGGCCATAACGAACATAATAGTTCGCCACTAGCAAACACAACTATTTATGTAAAACAAGATGGTGTTATTAAAGAAACTATATCTACAAAAGCAAAATCTGATTTCACACTTAAATTAACTTTTGATCATAATTACATTATTTCTTTCAGTAATTCAAAATACCAAAACATGTTCATGGAAGTTATTGGCAATAACATTCCAAAAGAAAAACAAGATATTAATATGGTGCACGAAGTAAATATTCCTTTTGTTTTAAAAACAGATGAGGATATTGATACCAGTGCCTTTAGAAAAGCATTTTGCAGAATAGTTTTTGATGGCAATTCTAAAATGATCTCCGACAGTGCTTATGTTTCAAAATTTAACAGAACAGTTTTAAAAAATACGATGCAACAGGTGCAAATGACTGATGAGATGCCTGTTGTGGAGATCCCTGTTTTGCTGGCTGGCCAGGTATGCTTAAATAAGAATACAAAATTACCTGTCATTAACCAGATCATTACTGCCATTGACAAGAATGGGAAAATTTTAAAAACAACTGCTACCAATAGGTTTGGCGCCTTTGCATTTACTGGTATTAAAGCATCTGAAATTGCAAAAATAAAAATGGAACTAAAGAATGGAGAAGGAACTTTGGCTGCTTTTGCTTTATTTAATTCGGCCAAAGTGGTGGTTGCCGAAACAAAACCCGTTAATAATAGTTGCGAATGGGTCTTAAAACCTGCTGATGTAAAGAACCTGATAAACAATCAATACACTTCTAATATTGGCGGTAAACTATTATTATCATCAGCGCAGCAAAAAAAATTCTTTGCCAATAAAACAATTTATTTATGCAATAAGAATAATACCATTATTAAAAAAACAACTACCAACGTTTTGGGTGCTTTTGTTTTTGAAGATATAAAACCCGAGACCGGTTATTTTTTAGGCGTGGATATGAAAGAAGTTGGCAACGGCGAGAAACTGGATCTTTTAAATAAAGATGATAATTATATGAAATTCTTTGATACCATTGCCGGAACAAGAAGATCCTTAAAAATAAACTCAAATTACAACCAGTTGTTTAATTCCATTTCCATTAGCGAAGATGAAATGAAAATGAATGTTAACGCGAAAGTGTATGGCGATCAAAACACCAATCCTTTAGGCAAAGTAAAAATTATTTTATTGAATGAAAATTATTTAGTGATAGACAGCGTGATGACAGATGATTTTGGCGCTTTTAAATTTAAGTACCTTCCTTTTTTAAAACGTTTCTATTTAAGTGCCAACAATTCGGATAATATAATGGACGCATTTAAAAATATTTTAATTTATAGTATGGATGATAAGTTGGTTAAGATCATCACTAACGAAAAAGGGAAACGTTTTATTTACAAACCAATTGACGCCGAAATGAACCAAATTAAAGACATTGAACTGGATGATCCATGGTTGAACCTGATGAGTAACAAACCAAAAAACAAGAACAATACCATTATCGAAAATATTTTGTTTGAAACTAACAAGACCGATCTTTTGCCACAGGCACAGGAAGTGTTGAATAAAGTAGTTTTGGTTTTAAATACCAACAAAGCCATTAAAATAGAAATAAGTGCGCATACAGATAGTAAAGGTACCAATGCTGATAATTTAAAATTAAGTCAGCTTAGGGCTAAAACCGCTTTAAATTATATTACAGCTGCAGGCATCGATCCAGACCGGATCATATCTATTGGTTATGGTGAAGGCAAATTATTAAATAAGTGTAAAGATAATGCACCTTGTAGCGAAATTGAACATGCACAGAACAGGCGCGTGGAATTTAAAATATTAGAAAATTAAGTAAACACATGAAGACCTCTGAAATAAAATTTAAAGTAACTGTAGACGAAAATAATTTACCCGTAAGTATTGAATGGGATGCGCCCGATGCAGGAGAAACCAGCAAATGCAAAAGTGTGATGATAGCTCTTTGGGACGAGAAAGAAAATAACACTTTACGTATTGACCTTTGGACAAAAGATATGATGGTAGATGAAATGAAAAAATTCTATCACCAAAACATAATGACCTTAACCGATACTTATTTACGTGCTACCGGCGATACAAAAACTGCTGATAGCGTTAAAACTATTTTTAATGAAATAGGTAAGGATATTGGGGTTTTGAAATAAATATCAAACCACATAGGACACATAGATCCTATGATTTCTATGTGGTTAAAATATTTTTCGGATTCTCAAAAAAACTGAAGTTCACGTTTCCGTAACTTCTTTTTTGTAAAAAGCCTGAAAGGCTTTCCAGGTTTGTTCGTGGACCATGTTCAATTATTAAAATTCCGTTCTCATTTAATAACTGTTTATCAAATACTAATTGATGGATGGTTGGAATATTCTCTAATTCATAAGGAGGGTCTGCAAAGATCATATCGAACTTTTGATTGCAATTTTTTAAAAAAGCAAACACATCGCTTTTAACAGCGTCAATATTAAATCCAAATTCTTTGCTGGTTGCTTTTAAAAAGCCAACGCATTTAGAATTCATATCCACACTTAAAATATCTGTACTCCCTCTGGAAGCAAATTCTAAAGAGATGTGGCCTGTTCCGCTAAAGAGGTCAAGCACTTTTGTTTCATCGTAATTGATCTTGTTATTTAAAATATTAAAGAGGCCTTCTTTGGCAAAATCGGTAGTTGGGCGTACCGGCAGATCTTTAGGCACTTTAATTACCCTACCCTTGTGTGTTCCGTTTATGATACGCACAGGTGTTGGTTTAATAAAGTAAAATAATGATGTTGCGGTAATTTAGATAATTCGCCTTCTAATTTTATTTCAGAATTATGCACTACAAAATTTACCTGCTTAATGTATTTTTTTATACTCAATATTAAAGGATCTGTTGTTTGAACCTGCCCGCTAATTACTAATTTTATCTGTAATGGATTTAAGTTGAATTGCTCCATCATAAAAAGAAGGTAATATAATATATCTTCGTTATTCTCATAATTAAACACATTATAAAATAAAAGGTCGTTCTTTTCTTTGGCAGCTATTTCAATTAAACCATCATTAATTGTTAAAAATAAATTACAGTTCATTAAAGAGTGGTTGCTAAAAAAGAGGTCTGTGTTTATTGCACCTGCATGTTTTATAATTGCCTGCGTAAATGTTCTTTCTATATATTGGATAAGTTCCTGTTCAAAGACATAACAGAATTTTACATTCTTTATAGTATGTATATGAGGATTTTTAATTTCAGTAAGGCCAGATGAAAAAGAAAGAAACTCCTTAACATGTCCCGGACTTGAAAAAGCCTCAGGTACAATTGTAAAATCTTTACTTAAAATAGAGATGGTAACCTTTTCGAATTTTTTTTGAAGCAACTGGTAGTTATTTAACAAAAAAGTGATCCTTTCAGTAAAACTTTGGCCCACACCGGTAGAATTTAAGATCTCTGCGTGTCCTAATTGGGAGATATTTTTAAAGTTTTTGTCGGAAACAGAATAAATTAATGAATGATGGCTTATAAAAAGCGATAAAGACCCTGCCTCATTTTCTTTGGCTTTATCTTTTAAGATCAGTCTTTCTTTATAATTTTCACCCAGCATCAGGTAACAAATCTAAGGTATTCTTAAAAATAAAAAACTTTTTTTTTAAACTGATTAAACCCTTTGGCATGTTTATGGTCATAGATGAAAATATTAAAAACCTATAACATGAAAACTTCAAAAATTTATTTAGGGCTAACGGTTGCTTTAATTGCTTGTTCAATTACTTTTAGCTCATGCCGAAAAAGAGATAAAACTCCTGAGTTAGAGCCAGATACAGAGCAATCAACCGCCACGGACAATAACCTTGCAGAAGGCACTTCAAGTGACATAGAAGCGATGGGAAGCCAGGTAGCCGAGAGCTTCACGATGACAACTTATAAGACAACCTTCGGAAATAGTATTTTAAGCATGGCGCCTTGCGCCTCTGTATTAAGTAATACTGTGGCTAAGACCTATACTGTTGATTTTGGTACTACTGGTTGTGTTGGTGCAGATGGACGTGTTCGCACAGGTAAATTGTTCTTCGATTTTTCAGGTTCTAATCCAACTACAGCAATTTATTACCGTAATCCCGGTTTTAAGATGGTTGTTACAAGTTCAAACTATGTGGTAGATGGTAATGCAGTAACTATTAATAATAAAACTATTACTAATACCACGCCAGTAGGTGCTCCTGCGGGAACAAACCTTACATGGGCCGTTTCTGCAAACATCTCAATTGTAAAAGCAAACAATGACGGATCTGTTTCATGGTCATGTAATCGCACAAAAGAATTGACCAATACAAGCGATCCTTTGTGTTATGCAGGTCAAACCACAGCTATTAACTGGACAAAAGCAAAAATAAAAATTAATGGTACGGCAAGTGGCACCAATGCAAAAGGCGAAAGTTTTTCGGCAACAGCCACTAATCTTGTAAGAGATTTTACCTGTGCACCAGATGTTAGCAAACCGCATCGTCACCCATTTATAAGTGGCACAATTTCATATACACCAGGTTCACGCCCGGCACGTTTAGTTGATTTTGGCAGTGGTGCCTGTGATTTTAACGGTACTGTTACTATTAATGGTCAAACCTGGTCATTTACATTACAATAATAAAAAACTATAAATATTTAAAAGCCATCCTTTATAAGGATGGCTTTTTTATTTACATTTAACCAAATTCTGGCGGGCTATAAGGTTCTACTCAGATAACAGAGTAATGTATTCTTAAAATAAAAACTTTTTTTAAAAACTAATTAAACCTTTTTGTATATTTATTATTTGTAGATGAGAATATTAAAAACCGATAACATGAAAACTTCAAAGATCTATTTAGCACTCATGGTTGCTTTAATAGCCTGTTCACTAACATTTAGCTCATGCCGAAAAAGTGAGAAAACTCCTGCAGTAGAGCCGGATCTTGAGCAATCAACGGCCACTGATAATAACGTTGCAGAAGTGATAGCTTTAGATATAGAAGCAATTGCAAGTCATGTAGCAGAATCTGGCACCTTAACAACATATATGACATCATGCGCAGCTGTTTTAAGCAATACAGTAGCTAAGACCTATACTGTAGATTTTGGAACAACAGGGTGCCTTGGCACCGATGGGCGTACACGCACCGGTAAATTATTTTTTGATTATTCAGGCTCCAATCCAACTACCGCAACCCGCTACCGCAACCCGGGTTTTAAACTGGTTGTTACAAGTTCTAATTATGTAGTGGATGGCAATGCAGTAACTATTACCAGCAAAACTATTACCAATACTACATCACCTGTTGCTCCGGCCGGAACAAACCTTACATGGTCTATCACAGCAAACATCTCAATTGCCAAAGCAAGCAATGGCGGCACTCTTTCGTGGTCTTGCAACCGTATTAAAGAACTTACCACTTCATACTGGCCGTGTTATTTCTCACAAGCTGCTGCAATTGACTGGACAATAGCAAAAGTTAGATTTAACGGTACCGCAATTGGAACCAATGCAAAAGGTGAAAGTTTTACAGCAACCGCTAATAATCTTGTTAAAGATTTTAATTGTGCGCCCGATGTTACCAAACCTAAACGCCATCCATTCATTAGTGGCAGAATTACATACGTACCTGGCGCACGTTCAGAACGTAGAATTGATTTTGGTACCGGAACCTGCGATTTTAATGGAACTGTTACTATTAATGGTCAAAGCTGGCCTTTTATTTTACCATAAATAAACCGCTCATAAAAACTTAAAAGCCATCCTCTATAAGGGTGGCTTTTTTATTTACTTTTAACCAAGCTCTAAATAATGTCAAAAATAAATTCCCCCTACGATCTCGGAAAAATAGTTTCAGGATATTTACCATTTATAGCCAACGAAGATCAAAAAACAGCTATAGAGAAAATTTCAGATTTTATTTTAAATACCGATGAGCGTTCTGTTTTTATTTTAAGAGGTTATGCAGGTACCGGTAAGACAAATCTTATCTCTGCATTTACAAAAGCATTGCCTATAATAAAATGGCGTAGCGTGTTATTAGCTCCTACAGGCCGTGCAGCTAAAGTGTTGGGCATGTATTCACAAAAAGCAGCACAAACCATTCATAAAAAAATATTCAGAAAACAAATTGGAGCAGATGGCGCTTTTTATTTTTCTCTTTCAGAGAATTTACATAAGAACACTTTATTTATTGTTGATGAAGCTTCGATGATTAGTGCCGATTCGGGTGGGGAAAGTTTAATGAACAGTTTGTTGGAAAATTTATTTGAATATGTTTACAGTGGCGATAATTGTAAACTCATTCTTATAGGTGATACAGCGCAACTTCCTCCCGTGGGTAGTAACGAAAGTCCGGCATTGAATGAAAATTATTTACGCACGGCTTTTCATTTGAATATTAATTTTTTTGAACTAAAGGAAGTTGCCCGGCAACGTTTAGAGAGCGGTATTTTATTGAATGCTACAAATATTCGTAATAGTATTGGACAGGAAGTTTTTGAATTTCCAAAATTGATCTGCGGAAAAGACTTTATTAATTTGCCGGGTGATGAGTTGGAAGACTGCATAAACAGTGCCATTTCCAAGTACGGCGAAGAAAACGTGGTGATCATTACACGCAGCAATAAAAGAGCCAACCTCTTCAACCAAAGTTTTCGCAACAGGATTAAACTTTATGAAGAAGATCTTTGCACCGGCGATAAAATAATGGTTGTAAAAAATAATTATTTTTGGTTACCCGAAAATAATGGCGAGGCTGGCTTTATTGCAAATGGTGATATGGCTGAAATAACACGTATGGTTAACCGTGAAAGTTTATACGGATTAAATTTTTGTGAGTGCCAGGTACGTTTTATTGATTATCCTAATTTACCGGAACAACAAGTGAAAATAATTACTGATTCACTTTTTACGGATAATCCCGCATTAAGTCAGGAAGAGCAAAAACACTTATTTCAGGCTGTAATGGCCGATGTGAGTCATGAACCGGCAAAGGGCATACGCATGGCGTATTTAAAAAGCAGTCCATATTATAATGCATTACAGGTAAAATTCAGTTACGCTATAACCTGCCACAAGTCCCAGGGTGGCCAGTGGCCAGTAGTTTTCATCGATCAGGGCTTTTTAAAAGAAGAGAACATTGATGAGAATTTTGTGCGCTGGTTATATACTGCTATTACCAGAGCAACCGAAAAAGTATATTTACTCAACTTTAATGCACTGTTTTTTAACTAGTTATAAAACTCTTAACGTAGACTTTTCAAAAATATATCAATAAGTACATGGTCTTTTGCGTTTTTTTCCTTATTTTTATTGGATTAAACCTAATGAGAAAAGTACTACTTTTACTTATCCCTTCTTTTTTTGTCCTAATTGCTGAGGCTCAGAATTTTACGCGCCCGGGTGATTGGAAAAAATACAGGAAGGAAATTTTCATAACTGGTGGCACTTCTAATTTTTTAGGTGATCTTGGGGGCCGCGACCAGATTGGTAAAGATTACAGTCCTGTAGATCTTGAACTTTCTCAAACAAAAACTGCCTTCGGTCTTGGTTACAGATATAAATTAGATACCTGGATAAATGTTACTGCAAAATTTAATTATCTTATTGTAAAAGGTGATGATGCTTTAACCCAGGAACCATACAGGAATAACAGGAATTTAAATTTTAAGTCCAATATTTTTGAACTTGCTGGAAGGGTTGAGATAGGTTATCAAAGCTCTAAAACCGGTAACAGATATGGTATTAAAAGAACATTGAACCGCAGGCACAAAGCCAATGCCCACGCTTTTTTTGTATTTGCAGGCGTTGGTGGTTTTTATTATAATCCAAAAGGCCGTGGCCCAAACGGAAAATATATTAAATTAATGCCACTACGTACTGAAGGACAAGGACTGGAAGGCGGACCAAAAAAATACACCAATTATAGTGTTTGCATACCACTTGGCTTATTTTATAAATGCACCATTAACAAACAGTGGAGTGTTGGCGTTGAAGTGGCGTGGCGTAAAACATTTACAGATTATATAGATGATGTTGGAACAAGTTACTACGATTCAACTGCATTGGCAACAAATTACGGCCCCCTATCTGCGCTAATGGCTGATCCAAGTAAAGGCCTTATTTATGGAGCAACATCACCTGACGCTTCCGGGGTTGCCGCACAACGAGGTGACAGACAAAAAGATTCTTACGTTTCACTTGAAATAACTGTGGGTTACATTATTAAACAAAAACGTAAACGTGCAAGATTAAGAAGTAAGTTCTAGAATTTTCTTTATCTTTTTTTTTCTTATCATTCTATGAATTTCTCGCTAAGACCCTGGACCATTAATGACCTCGATAGTTTAATTAAATTTGGCAACAATAAAGACATTGCTAAATTTATGACCGATAAATTTCCGCATCCGTATACTAAGGAGAAAGGAGAGTCTTTCATTGCCTTCGCTGCGCAGCACACACCCGTTCGTCTTTTTGCAATAGATATACAAGGACAGGCTGTGGGAGGTATT
Organism: Bacteroidota bacterium; assembly: GCA_030681615.1. Classification (GTDB taxonomy): domain Bacteria; phylum Bacteroidota; class Bacteroidia; order B-17B0; family Aurantibacillaceae; genus Aurantibacillus. The sequence goes on along the minus strand of JAUXSA010000056.1, from coordinate 2,008 downwards.
GGTATTCATCCGCAAGATGATATACATGGCAAGAATGCTGAGTTAGGTTACTGGTTAGGAGAACCATTTTGGCGGCAAGGCATAATTACAAAAGCAATTATTCAAATGGTTGACCATGGCTTTAAGAATTTTGAGATCGATAGGATCTTTGCCCGACCATTTGGAACGAACACAGCATCACAAAAAGCACTCCAAAAAGCAGGCTTTACATTAGAAGCGCGGTTTGAAAAAACTTTATATAAGAACGGAGAATACCTTGATGAGTTAGTTTACGCAATAAGACGGGATCAAAAAAAATAGAGTAAAGATCTTAACCACCAAATGTCTTTCTTGTTTTAATCACAAATTAATTTGAAGTTACGCGAATACGTTTCTTAATAAAATTTCGCATTCAAATTTTATGCCAATAATAAATATTGAGTATTCACAAAGTCTCCGAGCTTATCGTAAATAAGCTTAATGTGGAATTAATTTCTCAAAAAATAAACAAAAGTTAATTTGATATCTGATTGAAAATGATGCATCTAAGAATTGTATATTTGAACACTAAATTTTAGAATAGTTGCCAGACCAATTTGAAATAATATATAAAGCGCATTATAATAATCTCAGAAATACGGTTGAAAACATTATTAATGATAAAGATGCTTCTCATGATGTTGTGCAGGAAGTTTTTTTAAAGTTGTGGAATAAAAAAGATGAGATGGATCGTATCCTTGATCCAAAAGCCTACTTATTCAGGTCCGTTATTAATGCCTCGCTTACTTATCTCGAAAACAATAAAAAACGCGTGTACTTATCCGATATAAAAATAGCGTCAATTGATAACACTGACGAAAATATATTATTAAAAGAACTCGAAATTAAAATACAGGCAGCCATAGATAATCTTCCTCCAAAATGCAAAGTAATTTTTGTTCTATGCAGATTTGAAAACATGAAACATAAAGAAATTGCACAGCACCTGTCTATTTCATTAAAAACCGTTGAAAATCAAATGGGAATTGCTATTAAGCGTTTAAACCATGAGTTAAAACCTTACCTAAACAAAGGACTTTTACCTTTATAAACCATAAATACCTGTTCAGGCTCAGCAAATTAGTGTTTTTTTATTTTTTCTTTGGGGGGTAAAGGTCTTTCTTAAGTCTTAGTATTAGAACCATACTATATTAAACACTTGTCATAGTTAAAAATGAAAAGCAACAAAGAAACACTTCTTGGAAAATACATCTCAGGTAATGCCTCTGCAGAGGAAGAAAAAGAGATCATAGCTTGGTTAAAAGAACATCCTGGCAACGAAGAAGAGCTTGAGCAGGCAAAACAGATCTGGAATCTGGCGCGTAATCTTAAAAAAAATAATTCGAACGATACAGAAAAAGCCTGGCAGGATTTTAAATTAATTACTACTGCACAACCTGCACATAAAATAAAAAGATCAAAATTTTATCCTTTAAAAATTGCTGCTTCTGTAGCTTTATTTATTCTTTCTTTTGTTGTTATTAAATTTTTTGTACTTAGTTCGCCTACTGTAAATACTTCTGAAGAAGCGGAAAAAAAACCTATAGAAAATAAAAAGGTTGTTCCAACCACAATGATAACAGTATCTACAACCGATTCGGCAAAAACTTTCTTTTTGCCTGATAGTAGTTGCATTCATTTAAACAAACAAAGCAGATTTATTTATCCCGAAAAATTTAATGAGTCAGAAAGAGCAACTTCATTGATAGGCGAAGCTTTTTTTGAAATAAAACGGAGCCCGGTGGCATTTGTAATAACCTGCAAACGAACTAAGACACTTGTACTTGGAACATCTTTTAATATTAAAGGTTATGAAAAAGATAAAAAAGTAATTGTAAGTGTTGTAACCGGCACCGTGCAGCTTTCTGATGCAAATACTTCTAATACAAATAAAATCACCCTTAAAGCTAGTGAAAGAGGAACTTTTGATGATGAGGGCTCTTCTATTTCGAAGACAACATATAGTGATGAAAATTTTGCATGGTGGAAA
>JAUXSA010000050.1 GCA_030681615.1 Bacteroidota bacterium | reverse complement strand
GGCATGTTAATCAACCAAACGCAAGTATGGTAGGTAATATTGAGCCGCTGCCAATTTCAGGAAGTTTGCACGGTGGTTACCGTTTTATTATTAGTGCAAGAGGTTCAGGAAAAACCAAACTCGAAGAGTTTGTGAGCGCCAGTTTTAATATCAGACACGAACAAAAATATGATCAATTGGATATTGGTGCCTATTATTTTAAATCATTCGTTAACGTAGGTTTATGGTACCGGGGTTTACCATTTAAACATTATAAATTGGGTTATCCAAACCGTGAGAGCGTTGCTTTATTAGTTGGATTGGAAGTTCCAGATAAAAACTTTAGGGTTGGATATAGTTTTGATGCAACGGTTTCAAATTTAAAAATAAATAATACACAAGGTGCACATGAAGTTTCTATTGTTTATGAAATTGCTTCAAAACGCAAACGTAATAGAAAAGTGCTTGTTAGTTGTCCTAAATTCTAATTTCAAAAAAATAGTATGATCGAGTTAAAAACCCCGGCGGATAAGATCGCATTTAAAAAACTGGTTAAAGCAGAATGTATCAAACAGATCAACCAACGCATCGCAAACGCAAAGGCTGCTATTGCACAAGCGCAGGATAACGCGAATAGTAATGATAAAAGCACTGCGGGCGATAAATACGAAATATCGAGAGCTATGGGTCAGTTAGATAGCGATATGAACTCAAAACAATTAAATGAAGCCGAACAGGAATTAAATTATTTAGAAAAAATTGACGTAAGTAAATTAGAAGATACAATTAAGATAGGTTCTGTTTTTGAACTTTCAGGAATTTTATTTTTTGTAGCAATTGGTTTAGGTCCGTTAAAGATAGATGATAAACGTGTAATGGTTGTTTCATCGAGATCTCCTTTCTACGAAAACATTAAAACCATGCAAGCTGGCCAGGTATTTGAGTTCCAGGATAAGATGGATGAGATTAAAATGGTTTTTTGATTTAGGATGATGGAACACAGATGACGCGGATCTAACAGATTATCACGGATATTTTTTAATCTGTGCAAACAAGTAATATCCGTCCTATCCGTGTTCTATCACGCAATGCTCTTCAAAACCTCAATCGTCCTCGCCAACATTGCATCATCAAAATCCAAATGTGTTACCATACGAATGGTATGCTTTCCAAAAGCGGCGATCTTAATATTGTTTTCAGATAATTTTTTCTCAAATGCTTCGCCGGTAATTATTTCTGATCGTAAATTAAAAATAACAATGTTAGTATAAACGGGTAGTATAGATTCTATGTAGAATAATCCTTTTAATGTTTCTTCTATTTTTTTTGCGCGCGCATGATCTTCTTTTAAACGTGCGACATTATTTTTTAATGCGTACAACCCTGCAGCTGCCAATATCCCGGCTTGGCGCATACCACCACCAAAGATCTTACGAACCCTTCTTGCCTTTTTAATGAATTCTTTTTCGCCTAATAATAATGAACCTATTGGTGCACCTAATCCTTTTGATAAACAAATAGAAATGGAATCAAAATACTCACCAATCTGTTTTGGTGTTTCGTTTGATTCAACTAGTGCATTAAAGATACGCGCGCCATCCAAATGCAATTTTAAATTATGTTTTTTACATAATGCATGAATTGGTTTTATCTGGTCAATTGTATAGTAGCTCCCTCCTGCCCTGTTCACGGTATTTTCAAGAGAAACTAAACTTGTGCGTGTTAACCAATCAAAATCACCGTTAATTGCGGGTTCAATTAATTCTGCCGATAATCTTCCTTCTTTTCCGGTTAATAATTTTGCCTGCACCCCTGAGTTAAATGAAATACCACCACCTTCGTAATTATATATATGTGAATTTACATCACAAATTAATTCATCGCCGGGTTGTGTGTGTACTTTAATGGCAATTTGGTTGGTCATAGTTCCACTCGGACAAAACAAAGCGGCTTCTTTTCCGAATAAATTAGCTGAGAATTTTTCTAACTCAAGTATTGTTGGATCTTCATTAAAAACATCGTCACCCACTTCTGCACTATAAATGGCGTCCATCATGGCTTTTGATGGTTTTGTAACCGTGTCGCTTCTTAGATCAATTGTAATCATGAATTAATATTTCCAGAGTTTCATTAATTTTTGTTTGAACCTTTCTTTTGGTAAAAAATTATGTTCAAGGTCAACATTCATTGGCACAGGTGTATCCAAACTGCCTTCGCGCATTACTGGCGCATCTAAATAATCGAAACAATTCTCAGATATCAGCGAAGCGATTTCGCCGGCAATTCCACCGGTCAAGGTATCTTCGTGCATGACTATTACCTTACCGGTTTTTTTAACCGAGGTATAAATGGTTTCAATATCCAATGGTGCTAATGTTCTAAGATCGATAAGATCTGCACTCAGATCAGGATTTTCATTTAATGCTTCAATAGCCCAGTGAACGCCTAAGCCGTAAGTTACAATGGTCAATTCGCTTCCTTCTTTTACTAATCTTGCTTTTCCAAATGGAATGGTATAATATTCATCAGGTACATCTTCATTAATACTTCTGTATAAAGCTTTATGTTCAAAATACATTACAGGATTTGGATCTTCAAAAGCAGTTATCAACAATCCTTTTGCATCTGATGGAAAAGCCGGATATGCAATTTTTAATCCAGGTGTTTTAAAGAACCAGGCTTCGTTACTTTGACTATGAAATGGCCCGGCAGCAACAGCCGCGCCGGTTGGCATACGAACTACTACATCAGCATGTTGCCCCCAACGGTAATGGCTTTTTGCTAAATTATTTATGATCTGTGTCATGCCTTCGCTTACAAAATCAGCAAATTGCATTTCCACCATGGCTTTATGTCCGTTAATAGATAAACCAAAACCTGTACCTAAAATAGCGCTTTCGCATAAAGGTGTATTTCTAACTCTTCCTTTGCCAAACTCTTCTACAAAGCCATCCGTAATTTTAAATACGCCACCATAATCAGCAATATCCTGCCCCATCAACACAAGGTTAGAATGCTTTTGCATAGCCAGTTTCATGGCATTGCTAATAGCATCAATAAAACGCATATTTGTTTTTGTGCCAGATGGTGAATTATCAGAGGCGTTATATGGTTTAAATAATTCCCTTAATTCTTTTTCTGTATCTGGTGTTGGGTTCTGTTCTGCAAAAGCAATTTCCAAACCACCTTCTATTTCTTGTTTTATTTCTGCCCTTGTCTTTTCAATTAACTCCTCCGTTAAAACGCCTTCACTTATTAAAAATTTCTCGAAGGTATTTACCGGATCTTTTCTTCCCCAAACATCAAACAATTCTTTTGGTACATATTTAGTACCGCTGGCCTCTTCGTGCCCACGCATACGGAAAGTAACACATTCTAAAATAACAGGACGGGGATTTTCACGGATACTCTCAGCTAAATTCTTAATTGTTTCGTAAACCTTTAAAACATTATTGCCATCAATACTTACACCTTCAATGCCATAACCAATAGCTTTATCGGCAAATGATTTACATTTGAATTGTTCGTTACTTGGTGTACTAAGCCCGTAACCGTTATTCTCTATTATAAAAATAACCGGTAGGTCCCAAACAGCCGCTGTATTAATACTTTCGTGAAAATCGCCTTCGCTGGCACCACCATCGCCACTAAACACAACGGTTACCTTCTTGTCGCCTTTTAACTTGTTGGCTAATGCAATACCATCTGCAACACCTAATTGTGGACCAAGGTGCGAGATCATACCCACTATTTTATATTCATTAGTGCCAAAGTGAAACGAACGGTCGCGGCCCTGTGTAAAGCCACCCGGCTTACCCTGGAACTGCGAGAATAAACGGTTTAAAGGAATTTTGCGCGTTGTAAACACACCTAAATTACGGTGCATTGGTAAAATGTATTCATCTTTATCAAGCGCAGAGGCAACTCCAACTGAGATGGCTTCCTGGCCTATTCCACTAAACCATTTTGCGATTTTTCCCTGGCGAAGAAGTAATAGCATTTTTTCTTCTATCATTCGGGGTTTTAAAATGTTTACGTAAAGCTCCAACAAAGTACTATCCTTATGCTTTTTACGGTCAAATTTAACGGGCATTTCAGCGGTGATCATCATTCTGTAATTATTCTTTAGTTTTTTTATCTAGTAATATCGTGAATCCAAATCCAATATTTATCCAATTCATAAAAGCGCCATTCTTTGTGTCTTTTACTTCCTGAAACTGCGCAAAGCGCGGGGCTTTTGGGTCGAATTTGTAGATCATTGTTGTGTGGCTTAGCATAATAGAGAAGGCTAAATGTTTTTCTACAATAAAATTAATACTTACTTCAGGTTGCACGTAAGGCGCCGAAAAATCAGTGATAACGTAAGGGCGATTAGCTAAACTTGTATCAGCATTTACATTAAAATAATTATTCAGCATTAAACCTGAATTCAAAGAAAATGTTGCATATCCTTTATCTGAAAAGAATTTGTCGTAACCTACTTTAATGAACGCTCCACTAGACAAAAGCCTTGTGTTATAGGATAAAGTACCATATACACCACTTTGAGGATTGGATTGATAATAAGCAAATATTTTTTTATTGTTTTGGAACTGGGTATTTTGATAACCTGCACCCACAAAAAAATTATTGAACAACCTGACATTAACCGATAAGTTACCTTCATAAAGGCCATTAAATGAGGTGCGAAACATCTGGCTGCCAATGATCCTGGGAATTCCAATATTACCTCGTATTGTAAAAAGTGCATTTTCCTGCCCTTCTTTTTGTGAAAAAGTAAGCAGTGATGAACACAGGATAATGACGCTAAGAAATCGTTTCATTTAAGCATTAAATATAGAGGTTTATTGTAGAAGATAAAACACCTAAAAAAACCTAGTTATTAACGCTAAAAATGTTGGTATTATTGCTATTGGACTTGATTATGCCTTAATTTTGATCTTTCCACTTTTATAGAGATCAAGGCTTTGCTTGAGGATCAGGCGAATGGTTTTAACCGGGAGGTCTTTATTTGGATCAAATAACATGATCTTCATACGTGACCGTTTTTCCTGGATAAGATCTTTATGCGCGATATGTTTCCCTTCAACAACCCCCATGTAAGGAAGATCAGTCTTTTTTTGTATCCACAAATAGCAAAACATTTTGTTTTTATAACAAAAGAAAGGCATTCCGTATTTTAAAGTATGAGTTATATCCTCATCATAAGAAAGAATGATCTCACGCAAAGTCAATAAACAGCTTTTAACCGGCTCCTCCTTCTGCAAATAAAAATTATCCAAATCACTTAACATGTATTTAAAGATATGCTTTTTATTTTACAGGTTCACGCAATATCGTTTTTAGTTTGGCGGGTTCTGTTTTTCTAAAATCAGATAAATAGATCTCATGGTGCAAACCATTTCGTTTTAATCCTAAAGAAGTTATTACTTCTGATATCTTTTGCAGGCTTTCGGGTTCTTTATCAAAAGGCCCAACATGCAGCATTTGAACAACTTTCCCTTCGTTCATGGTATAAAATTCAACTTCTTTTGCTTTTTCAATCCCTTTTTTAAAGGTCACTTTTTGCATGGCCATACTTATATCATTTTCACCAACAAAATCGGGCAGGCGAATTAATAAACGGTACTCCCATTCGCTTCTTGGAATGAGTTTAGGCGCAGCAGCAATCGTTATGTCTTTATACATTTTTTCATCAAACCACCACAATCCTTCTAGTTTTGCAACTACAAAATCCTTATCTAATGCTTTAAAACTAAATTTTATGGTATAGGCAACCGAATACAAAGCTTCAACATTTGCAGCAAATAATTTATCAGAGGGATCGCCTTTACCTTTAATAGAAAGATAATTTGCAGAACCTATTTCAAATAATTCGGGTTTTGTTTTAGCAGAATAATAATTTTTATTTTCTTTGGTAAGATCTAATTTTTTCATAGTTACAATATTAAAAATGCAGATGCTAATTTCTCAGCATCTGCAATATTTTCGATTCAAAAATTATTCTCATCTGCACTTGGCCCATAGCTTCCCGGAATTGGAACATCCAGCAACCGTAAGAAAACACCTAGTTGCGCTCTGTGATGAATTATTTGCGAAATTGCGTGGCGAATAGTTTCTGCTTTGGTATCGGTACTATAAACTGCCTCACCGTTTCTTAAGGTCCATATTTCATTTAGCTTGCTTTCATTTTTAGCAACAAGATGTGTTTTACCGTCAATTAACGATTTCTCAAAGTGCTCTAAAAGTTCTTTTGTATTATTTATAACCACAGGGTTGTATGGAGTTGTTGCAAAATCCAAACCATCGCTTGTTAATGCGTACGTTACCCATGTTGGCAACTCTGCAATATGCGTTGCAAGACTTCTAATGTTCATGCTTTTTGGATGCGGTTTCCAGTCATATTTATCATTTGGTACAATTGAAAGCATTTTTTTTGTTGTTTTACTTTCTTCTTCAAGTTCCTTTAGGAATACGTTTATCATTGTCATAATTTCTTTTTTTTTTAGTTTATAATTCAAAGTAACTTAGGGTAAGTGACAGCCTTATGTCAGTAGAAAAAAATAATTTTACTTTAAGGCAATTAAAATTTCAACTTCAGCATTTTCAGGATCTTGTGATCGTTGTCCATAAATTTCCAGATCGGCTGTATAAGCTCTATTTATTGGCTCATTCCAGATCTTTAACCATTCGTTATATACAATGCCATCAGAAAGTTTCCCCTGGGCAATAAATGGCGTGTAATTTCCGGCAGATACTGATTTGCCCACCATTCCTTCAGGAATATTATCTAAACTTTCTACTTTAAAGCCAAGAATAGTTGTGTAAGGTTGTGTATGGTCCTTTACATAATCTGTGTAAATACAATAAATTTCGGGACTGGTTTTGTTGATGATTTTTTCGGGAATACTTTCAGAAAAAAATTTACTCCATAATAGCGGAATGTCTTTTGCTGCTTGTCCTTTCTCGTTGGTAGTTCTAACCGAAATACCAATCATGTTAAATGCTTCAATTTTGTTTGTTTTCATCTTCTATGTTTTAAGTTAATAAGACAAAGGAAATGAGGGGATGTGACAAGGGTATGTCAGTAGTAAAAAAAATATTTTATTTTTTGGAAATAGCAACCGCTATTTTTTTGACATTATCTTTTAAGCTTTGAGGGCTTATAATATCAGCAGTATCGCCAAACATCATGTACCAGCGTGCAAAACCTTCGAGGGAGCAGGTTAAAAAGGTCATTTCAATTTTGTCGCCAATTTCTTTTTGAGAAATAAAACCGTTGTAATATTTTTGATCACCAAGATAACTTACACTATTTTTATTTACAGTCATTACTACTGTAAACAATTCCTTTTCTTTTGAGATCTGTTTTAAAAATGTTTTTAAAGTTGGATGTACTTTACTGAATTTTGTTTCAGTAACTTTTATTTCTGATACCCTATCTATTCTAAAATTACGGTAATCGTTCCTAAGTTGGCAAAAACCAATTAAGTACCATTTATTGCTCTGGTAATATATACCACAGGGCTCAACATTACGTTTTGTTTGTTTTTGATCGTGGTTGGCAAAATAATTAATGGAGATAATATTTTTAAGAGAAATGCTTTGTAAAATGGTTTGTATATGACTATTCTCTTCGCCTTTTGGTAAGTATGGATTATCAATTACCTGAATATGATCCTCAATATTTTCGAGGTAATCTTTTTCGGTATTTCTTAATACAGACCTTACTTTATACATGGCCGAAGTATAAGCAGTTTTTGTAGAGGTGTCGGTTAATTTTTCAACTAGTTTTTCGGCAGTTAAAAAAGCTGTAGCTTCTTCTAAAGTAAACATTACAGGAGGCAATTTGTAACCATCCATAATAGAATAGCCCACTCCGGCTTCACCTATTAATGGGATCCCGGCTTCTTCCAATGTTCTAATATCGCGATAAACAGTACGCAGGCTAATGGCAAACCTCGTGGCTATATCCTGCGCCTTAACTACACGTTTGGATTGAAGTTGTATAAGAATATTCGAAACCCGGTCAATTCTATTCATTTGATAATTTTTATAAATGAAGTAATTAATTTTTTAACCTGTTCTGATGTTTCGTTATCTGTTATAACCGAATTGGTATTAATTTTTGTTTTTGCAAAAGAAATTAAAAGCTGGGTATCGTTTGTAATATTTGCTTCAATTATTTTAAGCGTTTCTATTAAAGAAGCATGGGCTTTTTCGCCAATAGATGAAGCGGTAATTAATGCAACGGGTTTATGAGAGAACTCGGCCGAAGAAACTGTCCAATCGATAGCATTCTTTAAGGCGCCTGGCACTCCCATAGCATACTCAGGAGTGCAGATCAGAACGCCATCAGCATCTTTTATTTTTTTTCTGAGATCAGTAACTTCTTTTGGTGCTGATGTATTATCAAGATCAGGATTAAAATGAGGGATTTGTGCGAGTTCATTAAAGATCTCTACTTCAAGATCATTAATCGTAAGACCTATAAAAGCTTTAATAAGATTAAGATTTGTAGAATTAGTTCTTGTGCTTCCGTTAATTGCAAGAATTCTTTTTTTATTTAAACGCATAAATCCTTAATCTATTTAGACCAAAGATACTATGTTTAAATAAGGGTGCAAAACAAGAAAATTAAATTATTATTCAACTGTAACAGCAGCTACTTTGCCTTTAATAATTAGCATGCAATTAACTTTTATCTCATCTGCTGTTATTTTGTTTGTTGTCCAGCCTAATGGATAATAGAGCATTTTATTGTCAGCACTTTTTTCAATTAATAAATAATCTGCTAAAAAGTAATTTTTTAGATCTGAATTAGTTTTTATTACTTCGAAATTGCGTTGTGTTTTGGAGTCGTCAAATTTCACAATAAATAAAGCTTCCATTGCTTTTCCTTTAAAATTTGAGCTTTTTTCAACTATAAGGTCGTTGGGTAAACCACTATTACAGATACCAAAACTTTGATTGCATAATAGTGAGCTAATTCCCAAAGTCAAGAGCAATATTAATTTTTTCATTGTCGTAAATTGTTTTCGTTAAAATAATAACATTCATTAAACTGAAAAGGTTTATTTGGCTCAAAATTTTAACACAGTCCTGTAATGAAATTCGATAAATTACATTTTTAGCTATTTAAAGTTCTGTTGTCTTGATAGTTACGAAATAAATTATCTTTGTAAAATTGCATTAGAAACCGGGTCTATATTAAGCATACCATAATTAAAAATGTGTTTTGATCCATTATCCAGTGTTAATATTACTTTCTTTTGAAAAAAATTCTTTAACACTTCTACGTCAGTGATCCTCTCCTTTGGAATAACAACAAAATCTTCTGAGCCCCATTTCACGAACAAAGCCTCTTCTATCAATCCTTTTGACGAGACATCAAATTTGGCATCGTACAATAAATTTTTGTTTGTTACAGTTAGTTTGCCGTTGTATTTTCCACCATTAGGTGTTTCGTATAAAATGGTCCATGTATCAATTACTTTTTCGTTCGGTTGCATTTCAATTTTCATAATTTTATTTTTTTAGTTTTATCTCTCTTACGCAATGAAAGTTTCTTTCGGTAAAGTATATCTTACCATCTTTAGTAACTGTTAGTGGTTTAACTTTATCAGAACCAATACACCCTTTACAATCTTCACCATCCGCCATTTCTGTCATTGACCTGTAATCGCTGTCTTTGTGGCTGTTGCAAAATATGCCGGTATAAACAAAGTGTATGGTCTTTACATCTTCGCTTACTTCATGAATACAGCCTTTCTCTGTTCCTATCAAAAAGTTACCATTGGCAAGTACGGTCATATCATAAAAAACATCTACATCACGCACGCCATGAGAATCTCCGTCATTTATTTCGTAAGTGCCTTTGGTATTCTTTATTAATTCATCAAATGGTAATGTGCTTACTGTTCCATCAGGAGTTATTTTTCTTATCCGTTGCGGTCCATCGATCACATATATATTATCAGCCTTATCAATAACCATCGTTCGTAAATTCCAAAACGTTGCTTTTACTCCGGGACCATCCTTTACCTGTGTTTCATATTGTAGCTGGGCATTTTTATTCCCCGCAAATGTACTTACAACCCCACCACTTAATTTTCGGATACAATTATTATTGGCATCTAAAATAAAGATCTCGCCTTTGCTGTTTGATACAACCGACTTTACATTGTCAAAATTTGCATCTCCAATTTCACCATCTGTGTAACCTGGATAGTTCTTAGCTTTAAAAAGTGAAGTTACCTTACCTTCTTTATTTATTTTACGAATATTGTTTCTGTCTTCTACCACATAAAAATTCTTTACACCATCATACCAAATATAAAATGGCTGGTCAAAACTTGCCTCCTTCCCCTCTCCATTCTTTGTTTCGCGTTCGCCTGAACCTGCAAAAGTAGTTACTGCACCTGTTGGTGTTATTTTTCTAATGCGATGATTGTTTCTGTCGGCAACATATAGGTTTCCATTTTCATCTGATGTAATTCCTTCAGGATGTTGAAATAAAGCATCCTTTCCTTTTTCATCCTTAAATCCCATTTCGTTGCCTGAACCCGAGCCTGCAATTGTAACAATAATGTTACCTGAACCATTAAAAGGATCTTTTCCGGCATGTAATATCTTAGAACCTGTTGAATTATTAGAAGTTGTGGGATTTTGCGTATTATTTCCTGAAGAAGAATTTGAGATAGCATTATTAGCTTTATCTTTTAGTTTTCCCAAATTGATCTGGGAATATCCTGACAAAGACGCGCAAACAGCAAATGCTGCACAGAGTTTAATATGTTGTGAGTGTAACATTGGTAGTGATTTAGTTTTTTACTTTTTTACTTTAGCACCGTCAACAATAAAAACATAATTAAAACCTGCTTTATCGCGTTGAACATCATGCGCATATTTTGCATCGCCTTCCATCATTGGTCCGTCGGCTTTAATATAAGCAGCACCATATTTTCCACCACCTGAATACGGTTGTATTAAATAACCACCATTAGCCTTGTAATAACCATCTGTATCTTTAAAAATAAAGTAGAAACCAATATTACCCACTTTAGCAGTTGGTAAATTGTATGAGTCTTTCTCAATAAAAAAATCGCCTTGTTCTTTATTTGGTCCGTATGTTAACATATATACTTCTGTTACTTTTAAATAATTTTTTATCATTGTAAGAATCTGCGCATCACTATAACCTGCGTAACCTTTTTGTGATGGTTTATTAAAAATTACAGGTAATGGTAAGTTCTTTGCCATTTCTGCACCTTCAGCCGCAGCCATTTTATCAGCGTTTTTAATTGCAGTTTCACCAACCGCCTGGAACGAGGTCCAAAGCGCGCCAACCTGAGTTCCTGTAAGTCCAGTGTAATCTATTTCCAGAGGTCCAAAACCTTTTAAGCGGGCAAAAGATGATCCGTTATTATTATCTTCCAATTCAATTTCAAAATTCACTACTTTGTTTGGCGCCTGGTTATTAGAGAAAAGACTAAAATGGAAACCCATGTTTGAATCGTAAACATCATTGGCGTCTGTAGTTGCCGGGGTAACGTCAAAATCAATGTAATTTTTATCTAATTCTGAAGGACGAAGTTTTTTCTGATGGGTTAAACCACTTAAACCTGGATAATTTTGACAGGTTACTTTTATGTATAACCATTTTACATCATCCACCTTTAAAAATTCTTTTAGAGGTTTATCTAAAGTAACGCGCGCATAAATTGGTGTTCCCGCTTTAAATTTAGTTGCTACTTTATGTGCAGGATTTGAGAATGGTAAATTTGCAAATTCTATGTTTGGTTTTTTGCCGATTTTCTTTTTGTTTTCTGCTACTTGATTATCATTACCGGCTTTTTCAATTTGATCATACCACCCATTAATATCTAATTTAGCATCTGAATAATCGATCATAAGTGGCCCACTAATATTTTGATTTTCTACTTCTGACCCATTATCATCCAAAAAGGTGGCAATTATCGTCATCTTACCTTTTTCTCCTTCTTCTATATATGGATTAGATCTGGCTATAGCGCCTGCAAAACTTGTACGATATGAGTCGCGCGACTTGTTCATGGATGGTGCAATGTCAAAGTCAACATATGCATTATTTAACTCTGTAGGACTTAGTATTTTTTCAGCTGCTCCAAAAACAGTTTCTCCATTCTTTTCATATTTTACTTTAAAAGTTAGTTTGGCATCACCTTCGCTATTATTTACTTTTAATTTAGCGCCAGAAAAGTAACCCTTAAAAAGATCTTTAAGAGGCTTATCAAATTTAATGCGACCGAAAATATCATTACCGGCCTTAAAATCGGTCATTACTTTATTTGATGCACCATCGCCAATAAATGGTTGATCGGAAAAAACAATGGTTCCTTTTAATTCGTCATCCTGGGCTTGGAGAATGCTATTAAAACTTAATAAACTTAAAATTGCAATTAGTAATCGAGTTTTCATGTTCTTTGGTTTTTTATAAGGTAAAGTTGGATAATTATAAAGAGTAATGTTGTCAATTTTAACCATCGCATTGATTTTAGGAACTAACGTTGAGAATTATCATACTTAGGGTAAATTGTAGGATATTTTTTCGTTTCTTTAATAGAATCACTAAGGATAATGAAGAGCATAGTACTGTCATCGGTTGGATATGCAGAAACGTTTTATTGATTTTACTATAATTGTGTTATGATTACTTAATTATTTACATTTATATCGTAAAATGGTAAGGTTTTTTAGAATTCTTCTTCTTTTGATAATTGTCTTTGATCTAAAGGCACAGCAAGATATTGAAGCACTTAAAAAAACAGTTGTTACAACAACTAACGATTCAATTAGGTTGGAAGCGTATTGGTTACTGGCTAAAAGTTACAGACCTGTTAACCAAAGTATATCAAGAAAGTATATAGACACGATTCAAAAGAGTGTTGATGAGTATGAGAAGAAATACAAGAAATTACTTAATTATCATCTTTTGTTCAAAGCTAATTCGCTAACAACGCTTGCAAATATTGAAATAGATAATGATAATCTGGATGAAAGCATCAAGATCAATTTACAATGTGCAAAAATATATGAACAGTTAAAAGATCAGCGTTTGCTGGCCGTATCATTAAGTAACGTGGGCGCTGTTTTTGTTATAAGTGGAAAGTTGCAGGATGCAGTAATATACCTTAAACAGAGTGTAAATATTACGCATGGAATATTACTGAAATATCCTGATAATCGCGATATGCAAATATCGGTAGCAGAATCCTTCATAAACCTGGGAGCTGTATATTCAAAAATAGCTGCTGAAGATGTGGATAGCGCCATTAAAAAAAATAACGGGGTATACAATCTTAAAGGAAAGATAAGCACCATAGATAGTTGCATTCATTATTATAGCATGTCGCTGCAATTGTATGAAAAGAACAAGGATGAAGACGGAATGGCTTTTTGTTATAATGGACTAACTACCGGATACAGGCTTCGTAAGGATTTTAAAACTGCATTAGCGTATGCCAATAAAGCCATTGAAATATTCAGGAGGCATAAAAATGAAAGGGAGATGTCGCAAAACTATGTTAACTTTTCTGATCTATATTTTGATACCAGGAATTTTGCTATGGCTTTGCTATATGCGGATTCTGTTGAACAGGTCTGTCTTAGAAATAATCTTTACGAGAATTTAATGTACACCTATGAAACAAAAATGCTTGCCTATGAACAATTGAACGACTTAAAGAACCAATTAAAGTATTTCAAGAAATTTATTAATTTAAAGGATTCACTCAATAGCGCAAATAACACAGTTGCCATTGAAGAATTAAAGACCCAGTATGAAACGGAGAAAAAAGAAGAAGAGATCGTTAAATTAAATAAGGATAATAAGATCCAGGAGCTTCAACTGGAAAAGAATGCGGAAACAAAAAGCAGGTTAACAATAATTATTATATCGGTAGTTTTAGTTTTGTTATTGCTAGGCATCCTAACCGGTTTTTTAATAAAGACCATTACAGAGCGTAAAAAGGCCTATTTAAAATTACAGGAAAAGAATATTGAGATCCAAAGCCAATCAGAAAAATTAAGCGAACAGTCAAAACTGATCTCAAGGTATCAAAGTCAAATGAACCCGCATTTTATATTTAATGCATTAAATAGTATACAGGGTTTTGTAATTAACGATCAAAAAGAAAAGACCATTCAGCAATTGCAACTCTTCTCTACCCTTATGCGCGAAACGCTTAATAATTCTGAGAAAGAGAATATTTCGCTGGACAAAGAAGTAAATTATTTAAAAACCTATTTAAGCTTTGAACAGGAAAAATTTCCGAATAAAATTAATTTTAAGTTACGTATTCCCGAAGACACGGAAGAATTACTTATACCTCCTATGATGATACAGCCTTTTATTGAAAATGCCATTAAACATGCTGGGTTACAAAATACTAAAAATGCTGAGATAGGTCTGGATATAAGTGTTGAAGGCAAATTTTTAAAGGTAAAAGTAAGCGATAACGGCAAGGGAATTAATTTAAAAGACGATGTGTTGGTGAAAAATTCACATGCTTTAAGTATCATTCGTTCGCGGTTAAATATACTATTTGCTGCTGCTAAAATGGAAATGAAAGAGGAATATTTTAAGATCACTTCTATACCTGACCTGTCAATTGGTACCGAAATAAAATTTTATTTACCTTTAAATTATAAATATTAGTATGACCTGTGTTATAGTTGATGATGAAATAAATTGTGTGGATGCCCTTTCGGGTATCATTAAAAATTATTGTCCGCAATTAGAGGTATTGGGTAATGCAAATACTATTTCTGATGCTGTAAAACTGATCAACACACAAAAACCACAATTGGTATTTCTGGATGTTGAGATTGGTAGCGAAATGGGGTTTGACCTTTTTCAATATTTTCCGTCTCCCAATTTTGAAGTAATATTTACTACAGCGCACGAAAAATACGCTTTAAAAGCTATTAAAAGTTCTTGTTATGATTTTTTATTGAAACCAGTAAATATACAAGAAGTAATTGCAGTAGTAACAAAACTTGAAAATGAAAAAAGAAGTGGGCAAAACCAAAACGTAAATGTGTTATTGGATAATTTAAAAGCAAAAGATCATTTCTTAAAAAAAATTGCTATTCCTTCTACTGAAGGTTATTCTATTATTAATATTGATGAAATTATTAGCCTTGAGGCAGATGGCAAATACACAAAAATAACCACCGATGGTGGTTTGCGCTCTTTATCAACAAAGAACATTGGTGAGTTTGATGAACTTTTAAATCCTGAGCTTTTTTTTAGGACGCATAAATCCTGGATCGTGAATGTGAACCATATTAAAAAGTTTTTAAAGAACGAAAGCCAGGTATTATTATCTAACGATACTTTAGCGGATGTATCATCACGAAAAAAGGACGAGTTCTTAAAATTGTTTGGAAAGGCCTAGGTTCAATTTTAAGAGTTAAATTCTAAAGTGATCTCTGTTCCAACATTTACCTTACTGGTCAAACTAACTTTACCTCCCAGCGTTTCTACCTGCGTTTTTACCATGTATAAGCCCATACCTTTACCCTCAACATTTAAATGAAAACGCTTATATAGACCAAATACTTTATCACCATGCTCTTCCATATCTATTCCAATACAATTATCTGAAAACACAATTATTAACTTTCCATCAACTTGTTTACTGGTTATCTTTATAATAGGCGTTTCAGTTAATTTGCGGTATTTAATACTATTTGAAATAAGATTATAAAAGATGCTGTATATATAACTTTTTAGCGTGTACATTTCGTTGATGCTTGAAAAATCAACGTCTATTTTAACTTCTTCTTTTGTTATTAAATTTCCAATACTTTCTTTTATGCTTCTAACAATCGTTGAAAACTCAACCAACTCTTTTTTCTCACTTATTTCTTTCCTTGCCTGCAATATATAATTAAGGTCTATAATGGTGTTGTCAAGGTTTTTAACTGAAGTAACAAAACCTTTTATGCATTCATTTCGTACCTCTTCTGTCATGCCTTGTGAAGTTAAAACATTTGCCAAACCTAATATACTTGCCACAGGTGATCTTAAATTATGAGAAACTATGTATGTAAATTGCTCAAGATCTTTATTCCGTTGTGTAAGTTCGGTAGTTATCTTTGCTCTTTCAAGTTCAAAAATTTTACGGTTTGTAATGTTCCTTGCCGCTACACTTAATCCAAAAAGTTCTTTATCATCATTTAAAATTGGTGTTATACTTACAAACAGCCATTGTTCTTTTTTATGATTATCAACATACTTAGTTTCGTAACTGATCTTATTTTTAAGTGTTATAACAGAGTCTATCATTGTCCTTACTTCCAGTTTTCGGTTGTCCAGCATAATATCTATATAATTTACACCTTCTTTTATAGCTTTTCCCGAATGCGTTACCGATAAATCTTTTGCCAGGTGATTAAAAGAGAGAACTGTTGCATCTAAATCTAATAATACATAAGCTGTATCTGTATTTTCGAGAATATTCCGAAGATTTGCCTCAGCTTTTTTCTGAGCCAGCTCTGCCTTTTTCCTATAGGTGATGTCCTCAACTGTTCCTATCATTTTTTGAGGCATCATTGTTTTTTCATTAACAGTAATATTGGCATTTTCTACCACCCAACGAATCTCTCCGTTTGGCAGAACCACCCTGTGTTCAATATTATATTTAGAATTTTCTTTGAGTGCCTTTTCCATGGCCCCTGTAACAATGTCACGATCGTCGGGGTGTACCACGGCGAAGAAATTTTTAATGTTAGATTCATATTCACTACGTTTGCGACCAAAAATACGATACAACTCATCTGACCATTTTAGTGTGTTTAATGAATTATTCTCACTTTCGATCAAACTCATTTCCCAACTTCCAAAATGAGCAATTCGCTGAGCTTCAGCCATCATTTCCTCACTTCGTTTTATGATCTCTAAAGACTTTTTACTTTCACTTATGTTTCTTGAAAAACATGAAACGCCTGTAACTTCATTATTTTCAAAGATAGGCTGCATAGAAATCTCGTTCCAAATCTCCTGCTCATTAAAATTATTACACTCTTCAAAGACCTGACTTTCTCCACTAAAAGCTTTAAAATAATAATGTTCCCATCTTTTTTTATTTTCTGCTGATATTCCGGGAATACTATCCAGAACATCACCCGATTTAAAAGAAACACCAGATATTAATTCCATAAGAGAAATAAATGCTTTATTAGCTTTTATTAGTTTGCCTTTTGTATCAATACTCCACATTAGATCATTAGTGCTATTTATCAGTGCTTCAGAATTTCTTCTGTCATATTCGATCTGCAATTCTGCATTAATCCTTTCTGTGATATCCCCATAATTAAAAACAATTGCTTTGATGCTCGATTCATGAAGCATGTTTGTTATACTTGAATTCAACCACCGCCAGACACCATTTTTACTTTTAACCTGGTAAATAATGTTTTCAGTTTCTCCATAGCGTGTTATTATGTCTTCTAAAGCTTTAGTAACTCTCTCTTTATCGTTTGGATGTATGTAATCCATAAGGTCGGCTTCCATCAACTCGTCAGAGGTATAACCGAGAATACGGAAAACAGAAGGTGATACATAGATCAATTTTCTATGAGACCCTAGTAAGGCAATTCCATCATGACTATTTTCAACCAATTTTCTAAACCGGGTCTCGCTTTGATGAGCTTTCTTTTCGGCTCTTTTGCGCTCTGTAATGTCTGTAGAGATACCATCAATCCTAATTAGCTGCCCATTCTCATTAAGAGTTGGGGTGATCTTTGTTTCAAGATAACGAAGGTTACCATCTTTGCGACTGATGCGGTATTGTTGGGTAAATCGTTGTCCCGCATGCATCGTAGGGTAATTGTTTTGAATGATATGTTTATCCTTTTCAATTACAACGTCAAACCAAAGATTTGGAGTTTCATAAAAACATTCAATTGGGTAGCCATACATCTTTTCACAGTTCGAAGACATTTGCAACAATTTATAATTTGTCATATCAACTGTAAAAAACACATCATCAATATTATCAAACAGTGTTTTTAATTCACTATGTGTTTTTTTTAGTTCAATGGTTTCTTTTCTGAGTTTATCATTTAACTCAACCATTTCTTTTGAGCTTATTTCAATGGAGCGCTCGAGCATGCTTCTGTCACGCTCGCTGTGGTCATACGATTCGCTGATTATCTTTAAAAGAGCCAACTGTTCTTCCGGGATATCATTAAGAGACCCATAAAATTTTGTAAGTTGACGTTGTAATAGTTTATTGAACATACCTTTAGTATTCTGTAAATGTTGTAATCGTCATTGTTTGATTATGCAAATCGCATTTTAAAAAATTAAATGATGGCGAAATTTCACCATATGAATAAAATCCGGTAATTGCTGTGTTATTACCAAAAATAGTTCTTATTACTTCCACTTCCTCCTCAACTCTTTGATCAAGTACTAACTTTCTACCAACACAGCTTATAAGTATGGCAAGATCAGGTTTATTACTTTCTTCAGCGATGGTATTTTGTGCTGCAGTTGAAGCGCCTTCGATCAATCGGTCAAAATTTGTCTTCATTAATCTTGAATAGTATCCCTCAGGAACATTACCGGCAAATGTCAAACTTTTCTCTTCTTCATTTATTGCAAGAATTGTTCTTACTAAAGCGTTACCATCCCCGTTTCGAATACTTAAAGGAAATAACAGGCCTGAACTAGGTAACTCACTTGCATAATCACCAAGGTACATTTTGTATACATCAAGGGCAGGTTTTCCATCGAGCTCAAATAAAATATTTGCTTTTGATCTTGTAATTAGTCTTTCGGGTCCAAAAGAATCCCATCCGCCATAACTACCATATTTAATTGAAAGGCTTTTACCATAAAAACCAATAGCTACAATTCTACCTTCAACAGGTAGTTCGTTTAACCCAACTAATGTTCTTTTAAATGAGGCGCCATCTCCGGCAAGCCCCCCGGTTATAATTGTACCCCCGGGTAGCGATTTTTGTAATCCTAAAACTAATTCGCTGCCGTTTACTTTTTGACCATCAGAAACAACAAATACGTTTTTTAATCCATCACTTTCCAATCCAAAAGCAAGTTTTACACCGGCTTCATAACTATCTTTTACTTTATTTATATCTACAATAACCGTTTTTATTTTTGTTTTTTCAAAGTAGATAGCTGTGAGTGATATACTGTTATCATTTACCTGGGTATCAATAATCTCTCCGGCCGTAGAATTCATTAAAACGGTTGCGTTAGGGTATTGTTCTTTTATTAGAACATACATAGCTTTTTCACTAATAAGATCCACACTACCAAATACCAGAACCAAATTACAAAGTTTAGGATCAAATCCGTCTTCTCTTAAAGTTTCCCAACCAGTTACCGAAGAGAATTTTTTTTGAATTACTTTCATAGTTGTGGATTAGGCGATTTATATTAGTTATCTATGTAAAGGTATGTAACTTATAAAGTTAATGGCTGCATTAAGTATAGTAAATAGACATTTGTAAGATTTTCGCATAATTTGATAGCTTTTTAGCCCGATCCTGGAAAATTTGAAGCAAAAAAAGTTAAATAAGGTTTATACCTTACTGCAAAAATATATAAGCTCGCCTACCGGTAAGCGATATCTTTCAACTAATTCAGGACTAAGTGTATTTACAAAATCATCAGCTTTAACTTTAAAACCTGCTGCCGCCAGTCTATCTTTATAATCAAGGCCAAATAAACGTACATGATCCTTTTGCCAGAAATGTAACTCCCTATCTGCTTCGCTTGTAATGGTTTTGTCTTCGTAGGTTGTAGCCCTTGTAGTATCTAATGGCACCTGGAAAATACCCCAGCCTCCGGGCTTCATAATGCGGTGCAATTCTCGCATGCACTGGTCGGCATCTTCAACATGTTCTAAAACATGATTACAAAATATCACATCAAAGGAGTTATCTTCAAACGGTGCTTTGTGAAGGTCAAAATGAACATCGGCAATAGGGCTGTTATAATCGCCGGTAGTGTATTTTAAATTTTTCTGAGCCTTAAACAATTTATAAAAGCATTGTTCTGGCGCAATATGCAACATAACATGGGGCTTAGTAAAAAAATCTGTTCTTTGTTTAAGATATAACCACAACAAACGATGGCGTTCTAAGGATAAGCTTCCAGGGCATAAAACATTTTTACGTTTTGCTTTACCGCCATAACCATAGGGTAAAAATTTGCGATAGGTCTTCCCGGTAATTGGGTCTTCATAACGTTTTCCGTAATATACAAAAGGAGCAATTTTACTGAAGATCAAACTTAATTGTATCAATAGAGGACGGGGTATGGTTCTTACAAGGAAATGAAACATATTATTCTGTTATCTTATAATTTAAAACAATTCTAGTATAAAATACAAGGCAATTGCCTGTACAAAAGTAAATAAAGAATAGCAATTTATTGTAATTTGTGCTAAAGATAAGAAATACAAATAAATTAACGGATGTACCAATTAAACTAAATAAAGGAGATGGTTAAGAAAGAGAATGCTTTTACTTTTGTTTCGTTTTGAGCCCTTAATTATCAGATGATTTGAGATTGTCTTTTAAAAAGTGCCAGAATTTTTGTGGCGGATGATCTTTACAACCTTTGAGTAAATTGATCCTATTGCGCATTATTATCCCATAACAGGAATAAAATTCCCCAATTTGCAAATATTTTAAATCGCATATTCAAAATAGTATGTTATTACTTGCAGGTTGTCCTAATATTGTTATATTTGACAAACGACCAATTAAATAAAACTCTTAAAGTAAAATAAATACCGGCACTTAGTTACTTTTAATGAATGTGCTAATTTATATTACCTACGATAATTAATAAACACTAAAATTCATAACAACCTTTTATAAACATGAT
>JAUXSA010000049.1 GCA_030681615.1 Bacteroidota bacterium | reverse complement strand
CCAACAAAATATTGTAACATGTGGGTTTTAAAATTACAGAACGGCTTATTAGGTTACGCTACTTTTCCTGCAGGAACAACATTACCGGGTGTTACCGGTGGAGGATCTGCAACAAACGATGGTGTTGTTATGGGACATAATTATTTTGGAAGTATTGGTAGTGCAGCCACATCGGCGCCTTATCACCTTGGCCGTACAACTACACATGAGTTAGGTCACTGGTTAGGTTTACGTCATACCTGGGGAGACGGAAATTGTTTAACAGATTTTTGTGCCGATACACCTACTGCTAAAACATCGAACTTTGGTTGTAAAACTCATCCTTACGGAACTAACCAATGCGGCGCAGGAACAAGTCCGAACGGTGAAATGACCATGAATTTTATGGATTACTCTGATGACCCTTGCATGTATATGTTTACCGTTGATCAAAGAACGCGTATGCAAACTGCCATGAGCCAGGGTACTTTCCGTAATTTATTAGGCACGCATGGTTTATGCGCTGCAACCAACCCTAATCCGGGACCCGCAGTTGCCGCTTTTAATTTAGAGAACCCATGTGTGGGTCAACCTCTAACACCAAACAATACTTCAAGCGGTGGACCAACTCCAACATTTGCATGGAGTGCTTCTCCAAACACAGTTACATTTTCGCCAAACGCTAACGTTGCTGCTCCGGCAATTACTTTCGGAAGCCCAACTACATACACACTATTTTTAACTGCAACCAACTCGGTAAACGTTTCAAATACATCAATAGTTGTAGGGCCACTTACAACCTGCCCTAAGCCCGCTGTATGTATTGATACGTTGAACATGATTGGAAATAATGATACACTAACAACTTATGCTGCGCCAAATAATAGTTTGATAATTGGTTGCCAAAATGGTTACGCCGGTTTCTTAACAGGAACAAATTGTTATAAGGATAAAGAATTTGCTCAATATTTTCCTTCAACAACTTATAGCGATACACCTGTACCTCAGGTAAACTCTGTTATAGTATTATTTGATAGTTTAGGAACAAAAGCAGGTCCTACTGGTGTTGGCACACAGATCTATTGTAAGATCTACGGTGGAACGGTTGGTTCAGGACCTAATTCACTCATCGTGCAAAAAGGCGATAGTTTAGGAAAGATAGCTGCAAGCACTAACAAAACTGTAACTATAAAATATTGCGGTACTCCAAATTATACTTTTACAACAACAAAAATAATTCCATTTAAATATGACTTTGCTACCCCTGTACAAATTCCTAACAGTGGTTTCTTTGCAGCAGTGCAAACACCTTACGGTTCGTTACAAGATTCAATACATATCTTTTGCAATACAAAAACAAGTCCAAGTAACGACTCAAGCGCCTGGTTATTACAATTTGGTAATAACTGGAGAACCTTGCGTTACAACAGAAGTGCAAAAGTACATCTGGCCATCCTTCCACAAATTACGTGCAGGCCAATTGTTGGTATCCAGGAAAATGTAAGTGTGTTTAATTCAAACATTACTGTAATGCCAAATCCAAGTACAGGGCACTTTAGTTTAATATTTACATTACCAAAACAAGAAGATGTAAATGTGAGGATCATGAATCCATTAGGACAACAGATCTCATCTGACAGGTTGGAAAACGTTACAAATAATATGATAAATATCGACCTGAGTAACAGGGCTGATGGAATTTATTTTATTGAAGTATCTAACCGAACCGAAAAAGTAGTTAAGAAGATCATTATTACACGTTAAAAAATTAATATCTACCTTTAAACCCATCCCCAATAAGGATGGGTTTTTTGTTTTACAGATCTAAATTATAACAATAAGTAATATGTTATTAAAAAGAACTACCATTTTGTTTTTAGCCTGTTTTGCTTTACAAAGCTGCATGCTAAAAAGTAAAATGACTAAAATAGTTACAGACCATTATACTAAAAAAGAAGCTTTAAAACCTGTAGCCACTAATTATTTAACCGTTAATACAGATGCGCTGCCAAGGCTGCCCGGTTATTGCAGAAGCAGTTACCAACGCTTTTACACAGTGCCATTATTGGTGTATTTTTTTTCGAGAGAGGTAATACGTTGCCAGGTAAGTCCTAACATTTATGTAAACGCGATCAATAAAGAAATAAATAAACTGTTAGAGGGCAATAAAGAAAAACTGGATAATAAACAGGTGGAGATCGCGTATACAAGTATTCCAAATGCGTTCAATCACAGTTACAAAAATCACTTTATTGCAGTGCAGTTTCTGTTTTTCGGAATCACTATATCGACCAATAAAAATGAGATGTATTACCCCATTGGTTTTATTAAACTAAATTATGTTGTTAGAGACAAGACCACGCAAAGTATTCTTAAACAAGGCGAGTTAAGTGAGCAGATACCAAATTTGTATATAAAAAAAGATTATAACCGGCGAAGAAAACACTTTGTTGAAGATTTTGTAACTTTATATGATAATAATACTACCAATGCTTGCCAGCTTATTGCGCAAAAACTGGTTAACGAACTTTAAAAAATTATGAAACTATACTCAATAAATACAGGGCATTTTAAATTAGACGGTGGCGCCATGTTTGGCGTGGTACCAAAATCGTTATGGAACAAATTAAACCCGGCAGATGATAACAACATGTGTAGCTGGGCCATGCGTTGTTTATTAATTGAAGATAACGGCCGCCTTATTTTAGTTGATAATGGCATGGGCAATAAACAGGACGCGAAGTTTTTTGGATACTATTATTTGCATGGTAACGATACGCTCGAAAAATCGTTGAACAAATATGGTTTTACCAGCGATGATATAACGGATATGGTATTGACGCATTTGCATTTTGACCATTGCGGCGGAAGTATAAAATACAATAGCGACCGCACAAAACTGGAACCCGCTTTTAAGAATGCTAAATATTATAGCAACAAAAAACATTGGGACTGGGCCATTAACCCAAACCCACGAGAAAAAGCAAGTTTTTTAAAAGAGAATATTTTGCCCATACAAGAAAGCGGGCAATTAAATTTTATAGACAGTACTACAGAATTAATACCCGGCTTAACCTTTTTAGAAGTGAACGGACATACAGAAGCCATGATGTTGCCCATTATTAATTATAAGGACACTACTATTGCCTATATGGCCGATCTTATACCAAGCGCCGCGCACATACCCCTACCCTACGTAATGGCTTACGATATGCGCCCACTGGCAACCATGCAGGAAAAAGAACTGATCTTAAATAAAGCTGTAGAAAATAACTGGAAATTATTTTTTGAACACGACAACACAATTGAATGCGTAAGCCTTGAAAAAAACGAAAGAGGCGTTAGAAAAAAAGATAGTTTTTTGTTGAGTGAGATTTAAATTTAGGCTCTTTTACTGTAGCTCAGATATACAAATGATTAAATTTAATAAACCAATAAGGATGGAAAACTCACCCCAATACGACCAAAAACGGCGCGATAGGGTGATAAAATCACGCCTATAGGGTAGTTAGCGGTAAGTTTATGACGACAAGAATACTTATATTATTTTTCTTTCTGACAAAAATAATGTCTTCACAAAAGACATACACTTTGACAGCACCAGACACTATACCAGGTGGACAAGAGTACAAATGCGTGATAAATTTTGATCCAATAAGATATAAAAATTGCTTAATCGAACTCGATATGCATGGTTCAAAGATACCGAAGATGTCACAGCACGAGTTTGTTCTTCAATATACTGCAGTAATGTTAGAAAACGAATATGAATTGAATGTAAACATTACGGGTTGCGAAAAAAAAGAAGCTTTTGCAATTAAACATAAATTCTATATAGACTATAAAAAAGCGAAAGGTAGACCTGCCACAAAAAAAGAAACCGAAATGATTAAAGCATCAGAAGAAATTTATTCCTCAGACAAATACAAATCATTTGAAGAATACATTTTAGTAAATGTTAAGACTGCGAAAATTAAATCTCGAGAGAAAATATCTTTACTTTATGCGATAGACAAAAACAATAATGTAGTTTTTATTGACGTTACTGTTGGTAAAATAAGTAAAGATGACAAACTTATCCTAAAGAAAGTAGTTGAGTCTTGTACAGACTTAAAACTTCAAGATCCAAAGAAACAAGACCCTTATCGACGAACATTAATGCCACTAGACTTCAGCAAACTGGACTAACAACCTACCGCTAACAGCAAGCAAGCGCAAGCGGGCGGACGTATAAGGCTTTTGCAAATTCAAGGTCGCTTCGCGGACAATAATTTTCATTTTGCAAAAGGCTAATAAACACATATCTTTATATAAACGTTTCGGCAGACAAAGCTTCGTAAACCCGCCTTGCGCCTGCTTGCCAAACGTTAGTGGTAATAGCCGCGGACAGACCTCGGAGAAAAAAGCATTCGGCATGACAAATCCAGCTTGGCGGAATATTATTCTTAAAAACACAAAACAATGGCAAAACAAAAAATTAACCTAAACACCGAAGTAACTGACTTTTTGGATGAGCAAAAACATCCCTTTAGAAAAGAAATTGAACAATTAAGGAATTACATTTTATCTGCAAACGCAGCTTTAACAGAAAATATAAAATGGAATGGGCCTAACTATTGCTTCGACGATGCCGACAGAATTACGATGAGAATTCAACCACCAACTAAACAAGTACAACTCATCTTTCATAGAGGAGCGAGCAAACAGACACAACCCAAAGACAAACTAATATCAAATAAAAGCAAAATGTTAGTTTGGAAAGAAAATGATAGAGCCATCGTAACTTTTAAAAGTTTGCAAGATATAGAAAATGGAAAAGTGGAATTGAAAGAAATAATATCTGAATGGATAAGTGCCGCGAAATAAAACAACCCACCTCTAGCCTCTAAATGTTAGGTGCAACAGCTAGACATGACATTTTCATTTAGACAAATATTTTTAATTGGTATTGCCTTCCTGACAAATTGTACTACTGGACAATTCGTGACGGTTCGCTCTGACCATTCAGCTTTAGTCAAAGTCACCGACAACTCTGCGTCATTCTACAAATCTTCTGTTATTAAAAACTATTCGGCTTCTAAGGAAAATACACAGTTCATTATCCTAAATATAGACTCCTTAGGTAATTATCTAAGTCCGTACTTCAATAAAAACTATTTTAAGTTTAAATATTCAGGCGACTCAATAACCTTTACCGACGGTTATGGACAAGCATTCGTTGATATCCATGACAAATCATGCTGTCATCAACAAATCGAACTTACATTCGATAAACCCATTAAAACAATTAGAACGCAAAACAAATTCATAAGACTTAAAAAAAATAAAGTAATTATTTCAAAAAAACGTAAGGCGTTTTTCAAAGAAAATACTGCCGTGACAATTTATCTGGACAAATAAAGCTATTTGTTTCTGGCACACCAAAAGCACTCTTGCCCAATACGGGTGTCTTCTTCAACTATTGCACAGCAAAAGGGTTTGTATTGCTATGCTTAAAAATATCTTACTCTGGCACGCTTATTTCATGAAATTAGTGTTGTGAAAATTCTTTCGCGACTAAATTTTAACATATGAAAATATCAAAAAACTGTATTGACGTTTGTTTAGCATGCGTTATTACATGCGAAAGCTGTATCACCGATTGTATTAATGATGGCAACAAACAATGTATTTTATTATGCCGTGACTGTGCTGACATCTGTGCATTATGTGCTCAATTCGAGGCAAGAGGTTCTCAATTTGCGAAAGATTTACGTTCCCTGTGTGCCAAAATTTGCACAGCCTGTTCCATTGAATGTGCAAAACACGCCTCTCATCATGATTCTTGTAAAGCGTGTGCTGAAGCTTGTAAAAAATGTGCAACTGTTTGTGAAGAACATGCAACCGCAAAAGTTTAATGAATAAATAGTTTCAAATTAATAAAATGATTTGCTATTTTGTATTTATAATAGCGGGGCTATTTTACCATCAATAATCGGAGAAACACTCAAATTAAAAGTTATTTTTTACTTTAAATATTGACCAATGAACTTGAAATACATAAATAAAAGTATAAAATATACTACCTTAGAATTTAAAGTTTGGGGTTATCGCTTTAATTGCAAGGCTCGTATAGAAAACTCACTGAAAGTAAAGGGAATAATAAAGCAAAAATGGACTAGAGAAACAAAGATCTTGACCGTTCTCTTTAATCCTGGTATTGTTTCGTCTGAACAGATAAAAGCCAGCTTCTGTATGATGGCCAAATAATTTTAATACTTTTTAATTTTATTTACATTATGGATACTCTAAACCTGATATTTAAACTTGCTGCCGGAATAGGATTGTTCCTTTTGGCCATGTATTTGCTGGAGGAATCGTTGAAAAATCTTTCAGGCCGAAACTTCAAGCTCTTTCTTCAGCGCACTGCCAAAAACAAAGTAGCAGCAGTTGCCGGTGGTGCGGTTGTAACAGGCGTACTTCAAAGCAGCTCCATGGTTTCATTAATGGTGCTTGCCTTTGTGGGTGCAGGCGTGTTTACCATGAAAAATGCAATGGCTATTATCCTTGGTGCAAACCTGGGTACTACATTGGATAGTTGGTTGGTTGCTACACTTGGCTTTAAAATGGAAATAGAGGTTGTGGCCTACCCCATTGTTTTCGTGGGAGGTTTGCTTCTTATTCTTTTTGGCAATAGAAAAACCATGAAATACATCTCGTTTTTTCTTATAGGTTTTAGTTTATTGTTCATTGGTCTTTCGTTTATGAAAACGGCTATGGAAGATCAAGTAAAGGCGTTTGACTTTTCGAGATATAACGAAATGTCTACAGTGGTTTTTCTGATCATCGGGTTTATTATCACTTCTCTCGTTCAGTCAAGCTCCGTAACTATGGCACTTACACTTAGTGCACTTCATGCCGGGGCTATAACTTTTCCGGCAGCAGCGGCCATTGTGCTCGGCTCCGAAACAGGCACTACCATTAAAATACTGATAGGCTCCTTAGGGGGTAACGCGTCAAAAAAAAGGGTAGCGCTAGGTAATTTATTTTTTAATATTTTTCTTACGGTATTAGCTTTCACCTTGCTTAAACCGATTTTGTTTATGATAACTGATGGTTTTAGAATAACAGACCCGCTCATTGGCCTGGTTACTTTTTCTACTCTTATTAATTTGGTTAGCATAATCATCTTTCTTCCCTTTCTTCAGCCATTCGCCAAGTTCCTTGAAAAGTTTTTTAAAGAGACTGATAGTTCTGCTGCTGCCTTTATTGGTAATGCCGATACGAATGAACCGGAAACAGCTTTGGATCTATTTAGAAGTGAAACGGAATATTTTATTCATAACTCCATGCTTTACAATCTTGCTTTGTTTAATATCGATACAGAACCACTGGGTGAACATCCTGTTTTTAAGAATATAAATGAGAAAAGAAAATATTATTCAAAAACAATGGAAGAAAAATATGAATTTTTGAAACAGTTGCAGGGCGAGTTGCAATCGTTTTATTTATCTCTACGAACAAAAGTGAAGGCTGACCAGAATCCATTACTTGGGCAATTGATTTCGTCAGTACGGAGCTCTATGCATGCTATAAAAAGTATGAAGGATATAGGAAGTAATATTACCAACCTCAGACGTTCGTCTACTGATATTAAGTTCAATTTATTTCAACAACAAAAAGCTGAAACGGAAGAATTATACCAGAAATTAAATGAACTCATGGTGGCAGGAAAAAAGCCTGATTTGGAAAAGCTCCAAAGCATATTTACAACCATCCAGGATAATTATAGTTCTGCTCTTAATAATTTTTATAAAGAAGCGCAGGATAGCAATATTGAAGATCTGGATATCACAACAGTAATTAATTTTAACAGAGAGTTATTTACTTCGCACAAAGCCATTTTTATATCCATAAAAGATTTTTTACTGGAAGAAAATGATGCACAACATTTTAATGAAATACCAGTGTATAAAACTTAAAGAACAAAAATGTTACTGAAAATCAAATTATAGATCCTGAAACATTTATAGGCAGCTACCCAACAATAACAAATTATTAAGAAACGTGGCAGTTATAAAAAGACAAACCGGATTGAAAACGATGTTAAGAGTCACATTTTCTATTTAGGAAACCGCTTTTGCTGATGCCGAAGATGAGAACAAAAGGATACTTACAGGAAAGATTATTTTAGAATAGCAAATTGAGATAATATGTTTAGAATTTGGTTACAGATAGATGGTCTGTAACCATTTTTTTATTTTATCGGCACATTAAAAATAAAACCAACACCAAAAACATTCTCAATGTTAAGGTCGGGGTCTTCTTTTAAATATTTTCGGATCTTGGTAATAAATACATCCAGGCTGCGGCCAAAAAAATAATCGTTCTCGCCCCAAAGATCTTTTAGCATATCTTCCCGCTTTATGACCTTATTGCGGTGTTGAGATAAATAGTTTAGGATATCACTTTCTTTTTCGGTAATGCGTTTTATATTACCCGCAATCGTTAATGATTGATTATTAAAATCGAAACTGTATTTACCTATTGAAGAAATTTCAATTTTGCTTTCACTTTTATTTTCGGGAATGCGGCGGATCATAGCTTTTATTTTCCAGAGTAATTCTTCTTCATCAAAGGGCTTTGTAATATAATCATCAGCGCCAAGGTCATAACCTTTTAATTTATCTTCTTTTAAAGATCTTGCCGTTATAAAAATAACCGGTATCTTTTTTTCCTTCATTCTTATCCCTTCTGCCAAAGAAAAACCATCCATTTTCGGCATCATCACATCCAACAAACACAAATCAAAAGGCTGGCTTAGAAACGCTTTAAAAGCCAACTCCCCGTCTTTACACAATTTTACCTCAAAACCCTCAGTCTCTAAATAATCAACCAACAACATGCCCAAATTAAGATCGTCTTCGGCTAATAATATTTTAAGTTTTTCTTTAAACATTTGGTAAAGTAATTGTAAATGTTGTGCCCTGACCCTTTTCGCTTTCTAATTCAATTTTGCCTTCGTGTAATTCAATGATTTTTTTTATGTACGCTAAACCAAGACCAAAACCTTTTACATCATGTATGTTACCCGTTGGCACCCTGAAAAATTTATCGAATACTTTTTTGTGATATTTTTCTTCAATACCAATACCATTATCAGAGAATACAAGCATTAAATTATTGCTGTTATTAAATGTTTGAATAGATATCTCCGGTTTTTCTTTTGAATATTTTAATGAGTTATCAATTAAATTACATAAAGCATTTGTAAGATGTGTTCTATCACCAAGCACCAACGATCTTGTTGCATCTAAATTTAATTTTAAATTACCCTGTTTATTTTCTATTTGTAAAGCAATGCATTTTATGCAGTCGCTAATAAGTTCATGAACATTTAATTCTGTTCTTTGTAATGGTATCTCGCCTCTTTCGAGTGCGGTCATACTTAACACCTGTTCAACCTGTACTTTTAGTTTATCATTCTCCTGTAATATCACTTCTGAATAATGTTTTATTTTATCTTCCTGTTTCAGTGCTGATTCTTTTGTGATCATCTTACCCGCTAAACCAATATTTGTTAGCGGTGTTTTAAATTCATGGGTCATGTTATTTAAAAAATCGGTAGTGTGTTCTGATATTTGTTTTTCTTTAAGTAACGATAAAGTTGTTCGCCAGAACATAACAAGCACTACCAGGATAAGTGCAACAGAAGTAATAAAGAGTGTGCCCATCTCAGCAATAATAAACGATTCTTTATCAGGGATGATCAATACTAATTCTAAACCATTTTTGCTGGCTAATTCCGACAAACGTTTGCTGTAAATATTATTTGTAAAATTAGGTTGTCTATTAATTCTGAAAGGAATAGGTTCTATTACTACAAAAGAGTAATCGATATGAAAATTATAGAAGTTCATAAAATGTCTGAACAAAGAATCTATTTTTTTTATGTCTGGATTACTGATACAAACTTCTGCACTCGTACAGGCATTAATTACAATACTATCAGAGGTATGATCTTTATTTTCGATGCTCTTACACGTTTCTTTATCTGAATACAGCGCCTCCGCAGTTTTTGAAAGTACCATATTTGCCTTTTCAGTAAAGAGTTCTTCTTTTATTTTCGCTGTTTCAAAGATCCAGTTAACTTGTATGAACAACACAATTACCAATGCTATAGAAGAAATGGCTATAAATAAATAGGTGCGGTTAAATTTCATTGGCGTGTATCAAAATTAACTATTTTCTGTGGCATTTCCGGTGCATTAACAAGTCGTTAACAAGCCAATAACTACTCAATAACAAACTTTGATCTAAAGCCGGATTATATTTGTAAATAAATAATACTATCATGAAACTACTTATTATAACCCTTGCCACAGCAACCATTTTTTTGATAGGTTGTAAGAACGAAATTAAAGCGGAAACGCAAATACAAAACAGATCGACCACAAAAACCAGAATTAAAACCGAAGTCAAAAAAGAAGAGGTTACATATCCTTTGCAAATAAAGCCTATGGGTTTTGATAGAAACGTGAGCTATCTTCCAAAGAAAAAAGATAATTGCTAAACATAAAATTATTATGAAATCATATATTATATTTTTAATCGTTATTGTTGCTTCACTATTTAGTTGCGAGCAGCCGGAAATACCAACAAAAATAATTCCGCCTGTAATTGTTCTCAACGGTAATAAAATAGACACGGCGTATTTGAATAGTTCTTATGACGATCGCGGGGCAATTATTGAGAAAAGCGGTAACGCATCCGTTAATGTAACCGGAAGTGTAAACACAGCGTTATCCGGTATTTACTATGTGGACTATGATTATACTGACACATCAGGAAATACAGCCGCTACAGTAACACGAACAGTTCATGTTGTAGAAAACAAATGTGCTTTTTTAAATGGTGGTTACGATGTTGTTTGTACCTGCATTGCTATTGTGACAGGCGCTCCGAACGCAACAATCACCACAACTAATTATACAGCTAATGTAGCAGGTGCAATGGATAACAATAGTTTTGAATTGAGTTCGATGAAAATTGGATCAGGATACGTAGTACCTTTCCCCGCTCCTTCTATTAACGGCAACTCTATTACTGTTAATTTCTGGGACCGTGATTGTATTCCTGGCAGTTGTAGTACAACCGGAACTTTATCTGTTACAAAAAATACATTTACTATAGAGAGTTTAGCTTACCAATTTTCGCCTGCAGTTAGATATAGGTGCAAAAACGTTTATACAAAACAACTATAAGAGCGTGTTTAAAATTTATCTAATAATTTGTTTATGCTTTTTTTTGGCTGCAATGGCGTTAAATTTTTCGACATAATAAGCCAATTATGCCTCCAAAATTTGCCTTATTTCGCTCAAAAATAAGCTATAAACAATACTATAATATAAATTTAAACAAGCTCTAAATTAAAAAATGTTAAGGAAAGCGATCACGAAACTATACTCTCCTATTTTATTGTTATCATTATTAAAATAAAAAGGATGAATAAAATTATACTCATAGCGATCTTAGCATTCGTCCTCATTTCATGCAATGCAAAAAATGAAGAACATGTACCTTTAAGCTCAAGTATAGATGGCGCACCCCTATCTCAAAAAGGCTGCCTTGCTTCTTATGAAACCGTTAACGGAGAAAGAATTAATAAAATTTATGGGGGCGATATAAAAGACGGACACTGGATCCATTATGAATTTGTGGTCCCAACTGCTAAAGAAAATACGAACAAGAAAGTTGTTCGTGCTAAAATAGAAGAAGGCTATTATAAAGAAAATAAAAGAGCAGGCTTTTGGAAATTCTATAACAAAGACGGAACATTAAAAGATTCTGTTGAATACAAAAATGATGTACTTATACATAACCCTTAATATATGAAAAAAACCAAACTAATTTTACCGGCTTTTACAGTAATGATAGCTATTGCGATCGCAGCTTGCCATACCACAAAAAAAAGTTCAACAACAACAGAAACTACTTCTACTCCTGTTGCAACAACAACTCCGACAACAACCGAACCGGCCAAAACATCCTTCTCTATTCTTTCAGGTTCATCTGCCCCGGGTGAACAACAAGTTACCGCTATCCAGATGAGAAACCCGGGTACAACTTTAGAACAGCTAACCAAAGGACATTCAATTTATACGGGTGAATGTGCTGGTTGCCACAGGGTATTTAGCGTTTACGATTATACACAGGAAGCATGGCCGGCAATTATAGACCGCATGGCTCTTAAAGCAGGAATAACCGAAGGTCAAAAAGATGCATTATCAAGATATATCTTTGCAATGAAAGCTACACAGCCAACAGGAAAATGATCTTAGATCCATTTAAAAAATAAAAACCCCGTTCCGGAAACCGGAACGGGGTTTTTAATTATTAAAATTATAATTACTGTTTTACAATTTTAGAAGTAAACACAGCTTTACCGTTTTCTGTAATTCTTATTGAATAGATACCGTTGGCGGTATTTTCTAAACTAAGATCAGAGTTTAAAGTAACAACTTTTTGAGACAAGATCAATTGTCCAATATTGTTATATAATTCAATACCCATATTTTCAGATAAAGAACTCAATGCAATATTTAAAACTCCATTTGTAGGATTTGGATAAAGGCCAACTGCGATTTCTTTTACTGAAACAGAAGCAATACCTGTACATAAACTAACACTTTGTGTAATGGTTGTTACATTCGAACAGCCGTTAACATCGGTACCATCTACTGTGTATGTTGTTGAAGCGCTTGGCGTAACAACAATACTTGTAGAGTTAGAGGAAGTACTCCATGTGTAAGTAGTTGCACCTGTCGCTGTTAATGTGGCGCTTTGTCCAACACATATTAAACTACTATTACTTGTTGCAGAAAGAGTTGGCAAGGCGTTAACCGTTACTATACTTACAGCAGCAGTAGGACTCACACAACCTGATACGGACGTACCGGTAACCGAGTAAGTTGTATTTACCGAAGGTGTAATTACAATTGATGTACTATTAGATCCAGTACTCCATGTATAAGTACTTGCACCTGTAACACCCAGTGTTGCAGATGAACCAGCACAAACCGCTAAAGATGTTGGAGTAAATGCAATGTTAGGGTAAGTTAAAGAACCGGGAGTTACCGGTAAAAAATAATTTGCGTTTATACCAGTACCTGTAGTACCGCCCATTGCAAAAATACCATTAGTAGTGCTTGCAACTGCAAGTTCGCCATGAGCTGTAGGATGTGAAAAGCTAACAGTCCATGTATTGCTGCAAGGATTAAAAACATTTACATCACTAAAAAACGGGCCAGAGTTATTAGATCCGCTGTTTTTACCACATACTAAATAAATTCTTCCATCAGGTGCTAAACAAGCGCCAAACTGATTTTTTTGAACCGGGATAGTACCAATTACCGACCATGTATCAGCTGCCATATCGTAACGTTGAATAGGATTTACAGGTGTGTAACCTGCATTAACACCACCAAATGCATAAAGATAACCATTGTTACCACTCACAATTTTATGCGCTTTAACACCGGTTGGTAAACTTGCAGCAGTAGTCCATGTATTGGCTGCTATATCGTAAATACGCATCAGACTCTCGTATGGTTCGCCACCTGCATAATATATTTTACCGGCCTCACTGGTCATAGAACCTTCCCATGCGCCTGTAGGGCAAGATGCCATTGCGCTCCATGTGTTAGTTGCTACATCGTATCTTACGAATGAATTTGTGTTTGGCGCTCCACCTTGTAAGTAGATCATATTGTCAGTACCTAAACAATAAGCCACACCTCTTGTAGCAAATGGTGAGTTGGCACCTGTTGTCCAGGAGTTAGTAGCAATATTGTAAATAAATAAAGAGTTTACTTCTGGACCTGAACCAGTGTAACCATTAAAAAGATAAAGATTACCGTTTGGATGTGCCACAAGACCATGTTGTGTCCTATTTGCAGGAATAACCGTACTAGCGGTCCATTGACCGAAGAATACAGCTGAGTTAATTAATAAAAAAAGAGTAAAAAGTTTTTTCATAGATTTTGGGTTTAAATTATTAGAATAGCTAATGTAAGAAAAAAACCAATACCATTTTGAATTGTTTTGTTCACTTCTAAAACAAAAACCCCGCTCCGAAATATCGGAACGGGGTTTTTAATTATTAAAATTTATAACTATTGTTTTACAATT
>JAUXSA010000047.1 GCA_030681615.1 Bacteroidota bacterium | reverse complement strand
CTGGAGTATTTACAGATCATTATAAAGAACTTTAATCGGTTAACGGAGATCATTCAAAAATATCCGCACTTTAATGATATCCAGGCACTAAAACAACTGTTTAACCAGGTGGTTGGCAGTGCTTCTGCGCCCTTTATTGGCGAGCCTTTACGCGGCTTACAAATTATGGGTGTGCTTGAGACCCGTACTTTAGATTTTGATCATATTGTTTTGGTAAATGTAAATGAAAGTGTATTGCCTTCTGGCAAAACTGTTAACTCATTTATTCCAAACGATCTTAAACGCGCATTTGGTTTGCCATTGTATTTAGAAAAAGATGCTATTTACGCTTACCACTTTTACCGTTTACTACAAAGAGCAAGTGATGTAGTAATTACGTACGATAGCGAAACAGATACTTTTGGTAAAGGCGAAAAAAGCCGGTTTGTTACGCAACTGCAATTAGAAATGCAGGTGACCAATCCAAACATAAAAATCACCGAAGAGGTTGCACTTTATCCTGAATTTCCAAAAGCGCTCGATAACACAATAACGATCATTAAAGATGATGAGATCATAGCGCCCATCTATTCAAAAGCAATTAGCAATGATGAATATGGTGCTTTATCGCCTTCAGGGTTGATCACTTTTAAAGAATGCCCGTTAAAATTTTATTTCAGGTATAGCGCTAAATTAAAAGAGACAAAAGAAGTAGAAGAAAGTGCAGAAGCAAATACCTTTGGCTCTATTTTGCATTTAAGCTTAGAGAATTTATATAAAGAAAATATTGGGAAAATTTTAAATACTGAAGAATTAAAAGAAAAATTAAAACTAA
Organism: Bacteroidota bacterium; assembly: GCA_030681615.1. Lineage (GTDB taxonomy): Bacteria > Bacteroidota > Bacteroidia > B-17B0 > Aurantibacillaceae > Aurantibacillus. Next base: position 29,048 of record JAUXSA010000047.1, on the reverse strand, counting down.
CAGAAAGCACCGTTCACAATAGCTTTACCACCTTTTTTGATAATCCAGAAATTGTTGGAAAAGGAATTTTGCAAAAAGAAGTTATTAAGGTTTACGTAGAAAAATTAATTAAGAACGACATAAAATTTGTAAATAAATTACACGAAGAAAATCAATTTCTTACACTACAAAAATTAGAGCAGGAATTCTCTGCGCCTTTGCATATTGAAATTAAAGGAATTGCAACAACCATTTATATTAAAGGTAAAATTGACCGCATAGATTCGTATGCAGGCAAAACGCGCATCATTGATTATAAAAGTTCTATAAAAGGTTCTGATAAATTTGATTTTATATCTTTTACAGAATTATTTTCTAATACAGATTACAACAAACAATTTCAGCTGATGATCTATGCCTGGTTATTATATAAAAATAATTTTTGTTCGCCCGAGCAAATGCAACCCTGCATTATTCCGTTTAAGAATTTTTTAGAAGCGCCAAAATATATTCTGAAAGATAAAAGCCAAATGATCTTTACGAAAGAATTCTTAATCGATTTTGAGAATGAACTAAAGCGCTTTGTGGAAACTATTTTTACCCTTAATAAACCGTTCTCACAAACAGATGATGAAGACATTCATGCTTTTTGTCCTTATAATACCATTTGTAATTTTGCGATGAAGTAAAAATAAGCCACAGATTTCGCTGATTTCACAGAAAAGATTTTGATTTATTTTTTATTTGAAAAAAATCTGCGTCATCTGTGTAATCTGCGGCTTTACAACTAGCCCTCCGCCAAAACCAAATTTTCCATCCCCACCGTCATTTTCATTAAGCCGAATTTAATAAACACTTTTTCGTTCTTTATCTCTTCCACAATTCCAATTTCAGTGCCGCTTAATATTTTTACTTTGCTACCAACTTTTAGTTTAGGTTTTATGTTGGCAATTTTCTTTTCAGAAAAATTATCCAGCTTTTTTTGTTTTCTTAATTCGATTTGTTTTTTGGTTTCTGCTGTAATTCCATCAATAAAACGTTTTATCACCATTTTGCGATCACCTTTGTTATTCCAGTCATCCATTAATCGCAAATACTTTTGTCCATAATCTGCAAGTCTAGCCAATTCTATCTTTCTTTCTCTTTCGCGAGTGATCTTTTCCTGCCAGGTCTCAAACAACACATGATATTTTTCTTTAGCCATCTTTTTTAAGAATTCTTCATGTTCGGCTTTTTCTAACTGTTCGTCCAGTTTTGTTTTTTGCGTTTGAACTTCTGCCAGCAAACGATTAAATTTTAATTTATCCTTATCTACTTTTTGTTTGGCGCGTTCAATAATGTATTTAGGGAAACCAACCCGCTCTGCAACTTCAAAAGTGTAACTACTTCCCGGTTCGCCAATGCTTAAAATATATTTCGGTTCCAAGTGGTCAATATCAAATAACATGCAGCCATTAAAAGTGCCCTCCAATTTTTCGGCCAGTAATTTTACATTACTAAAATGCGAAGTAATAACGCCTTTTGTTTTTGAATTCTCAATACTCTCTAACACAGCTTCTGCAATGGCGCTCCCAAGTTCAGGATCGGTGCCGCTTCCAAACTCATCCATTAAAACCAAGGTACTTTCATTTATCTCGTTTAAAATAGAGGTCATTGATTTTAATTTTGCGCTATACGTACTTAATTCATTTTCGATACTTTGCGTGTCGCCAATATCAATTAATATTTTATCAAAAAAACAATATTTACTATTCTCCTTTACCGGAATAAGCAAACCACTTTGCAACATCATTTGCAAAATGCCAATGGTTTTTAACGCAATGGTCTTGCCTCCTGCATTTGGACCACTAATAACCAATACCCTGTTCTCTGCATTCAGTTCAACAGTTAGCGGAATAGTTTTTCTGCCACTTTTTTTATTTTGCAAAAATAATAAAGGATGATACGCGGAGATGATATGAAGATCAAAACCTTCCTTTATCTCCGGCAACGTTGCATTAAGGTCAACGGCAAAAAGAGCTTTCGCTTTTAAAAAATCTACAACACCTAAAATTTGAAATCCTTTTTTTAATTCAGGAACATACGGTTTTATCAAAGCGCAAAGTTCGCGCAGGATCCTGTTCACTTCACGCTGCTCATCTATTTCTAACTCGGCAACTTCATTATTAATGGCAATTGTAACGCCAGGTTCAATAAAAATTGTTTTTCCACTTTCGCTTTTGCTATGAACAAAACCGGAAACCTCTGATTTATGCTCTACCAAAACAGCTAAGGTACGTCGTCCGTTAAAATATCCTTCTTCGTTCTCGCGTAAATAACCTTGCTTACGAAGATCGTTCACATGATTATAAAAACGTTTGTCGCTCTCGCGTCTTTTTTCAATGATCTGTTTTCGTATCCTGTTCAATTCGGACGATGCCGTGTTTTTAACCTGGGCTTCGGCGTCAATAATGCGGTTTATTTCGTCTACAACAATTTCGCAAACATTTGCATCTTCCGCTAATTCGTATAGATACGGTTGTGTGGTTTTTTTGCCTTTTAAAAAGCGAATGAGTGTGTTTATTACTTCAGTTGTTTTTAAAACTTTTAGCAAATGGGTTTCGCTCAAAAGAGAGCCTTCTAAATTCAATACCGTTAACTCCTCTATAACATCCTCATGCTCAACTCCCGGAAAATAACCATTTGCTGCCAGCAAAACTTTAATTTCGTTTACCTGGTTTAACTCAACGATCATTTCCTTTGAGTATTTTCCGGGAGAAATTCCATCACATAACAATTTTGCATGCCTGCCGCAGCATTTTTGCTTTACAAGTTGTTTTATTTTATCAAATTGAAGTAACTCGCTATTTTTCTGATCTACCATTCTTTATATTAATAACGCAAAAGTTACTTTGTTGTTTTGATTCTTCGCGTTTTTTTGATTAGTTTTAGCTAAACGCATTTGAGACAAATTTATATATTTATTTTTTCCTTTTTAGCAATTTTAATTGGTGCGCAAACCAAAGAAATTGATTCTTTAAAACAATGCTTAAAAGTAGCTAAGGCCGATAGTACAAAACTAAGACTTTACTCCCGTCTTTCAGAAGTGTGTGATGAAAAGGATATTCCGTTGTACACATCACAAGCAATTTCCTTAGCAGAAAACACGTTTAAAATAGGTAAGCCCAATAGCCTTAATACCAATGTTTCAGATATTAATTTGTCTGATCTTCCCCCAAAAGCAAAAAAGGCCATTTTAAATTCGTATGGCCGCGCACTTAATAGCCAGGGAATTTATGAGATCAGTAAGGGTAACAATCCCCAAGGCATTACCTTTTTTGAAAAAGCATTAAAGGCGCAAAGCGAAAATAATGATACCGTTCAAATGGCCTCTACTTTAAGTAATATTGGCGCTAATTTATATTTTATAGGGCAAATTCAAAGATCGATGGATGCGTACCAGCAAAGTTTGACCTTTTACAATAATTTAAAAGATAAAAGTGGCCTTGCACAAACCTATAACGGCATTAGCATGGTATACCGCAGCCAGGGCAATGTTTTAAAAGGTATTGATTATATGTTCAAGAGTTTAAAGCTAAGTGAAGAGATGGATAATAAAGAAGCAATTGCTAACCAGTATGGCAATTTATGTGTGTATTATCTTGATGTGGAAGATTTTCAAAAAGCAAAGGAGTTTGGAGAAAAAAGTTTAGAGCTTGGTAAAAAATATAATTTAAAAGGTGTTTTAAGTAATGCCTATAATAATTTAGCTTACATCTATAAAAAAAGTGGCGATACAACAAAGTTGTTACAATACTTAAATTTAAGTTTAAACCTAAGTCTTGAGATAGGTGATAAAAATAATCTTGTTACTGCTTATAATAATATGGGTGTTGTTTACAAGGACAAAAAAAATTACAGCGAAGCCATAAAATATTTTGAAAAAGCCCTGGGCATTGCCATTACTATTGGTGCAAAAGACGGGCAGGCTAATTCTTATACAAAATTAGGATCGGTTTACCTTATATTGAATGATAAAACAAAAGCGCTTCAAAATGCTTTAAAAGCCTACCAGTTAAGTAATGAGTTAGGCACGCCTGTGGATATACGGAACGCTGCCGAATTATTAAAGAATATTTACGAAAGCACTGGCCAATACCAAAAAGCCCTTGAAATGACCAATATTTATTATGCTACCCGCGACAGTATTTTAAATAATAACTACAAACAAGAAGCCATTAAAAAACAATACAAATACGAGTTTGATAAAAAGCTAATTGCAGACAGTATAAAAAATGTGGAAGAAAAAAATATTTCAACAACAAAGATCGCGCTGCAAAACTCAGAGATAAAACAACAGCAAATATTACGTTACACACTTATTATTGGGTTGGTTTTGATCACTGCTTTTTTAATTTTCTTTTATAATCGTTTCAGGATAACAACACAACAAAAGAACATTATTCAATCGCAAAATGAAGTAACTGAAAAACAAAAGAACGAACTTGAATTAAAGAACAAGAATATTACCGAAAGTATTTTAGTGGCTAAAGAAATTCAGTACATTATTTTTCCATCAGAGGCCGAACTTTCTAAAACATTCCCGCAACAGTTTATGTTCTTTAAGCCCTGCGATATTTTGAGTGGCGATTTTTTATGGTTAAAAAGTATAGAACAAAGAACCTTTGTGATACTCGGCGACTGCACAGGCCATGGTGTTCCGGCATCTTTATTAACGATGTTCGCCAATGAGTTCCTAAATAAAATAATCATTCAGCAAAAAATAACCAAGGCTGCAGAAATATTACAATTAGTAAATGAAGAGATCTACAATTATATTCAACGCAAACAAAAAAATATAAAAACGTTGGATGAAGGAATGGATATTGGTATTTGCGTGATCGATAAACAAAAAAATGAACTCACTTTTTGTGGCGCGAAAATTGATCTTTATTATACAACTAAACACTCTGGTTTAAATATTGCTAATGGCAATAAAATAAACCTTGGCAAAGAATTACATCCCGAAAAAATATATTTAGAACATATTTTACCCATTAATGGAATTGATACGATTTACATGACAACCGATGGGTTACATGACCAGTTCAAATACAAAACAAATAAAATTAAATTCGGCTTTAAAGGGTTTGAAAACTTTATCAAGCAAAATAATAACAAGCCTTTAGAAGAACAAAAACAGGATTTGCAGAATGTTTTTGATGATATAATTGCCCAACAGGTCCAAATTGATGATATTTTGGTGTTTGCCTGTAAAATATCAAATTAAATACAAAAAACACAACTAAATCAATAATTAAATATTTTGTTGTATTAATTCTATATCCTATTTTTGATAGTATCTATTTATAATAAATGAAAACTGAATTAATCGCTAAACTGGAAGAACTGCTATCGAAAGATGCAGGTGATGTTGCTACTAATGTGCGTGCTCTGCAGAAAGAGTATCAAAAACTTTGGACAACTGAATTTGAAACTGCAAAACAAGCCTTTGTTGACGAAGGTGGTAAAGCAAAAGAATTTGAATATCCTAAACAGGCCGAAGACCTGCAATTTGAGAGTTTAATAGACAAACATGCTAAACTTAAGAAAGACGGAGAAGCAAAAGTAGCGGCCGACCAGGCAAAGAACCTTTCTATAAAATTAGAGATCATCTCTAAAATAAAAGACCTTAGTAAATTAAGTGATAATGTAGGCGCAGCCGTTAAAATGTTGCAGGAATTACAAAGCCAGTGGAAAAATACAGGCTCAGTATCTTCTCATAAATACAAAGAGGTTCAGGCAGATTATAGCAAAGCTGTAGAAGAATTTTATTACAATTTAAAGATCTTCCGCGACTTACAAGAGCATGATCTTAAAAAGAACTTTGAGCTAAAATCAGAATTGCTTGTAAAATTAAAAGCCATTCAATCTATTGAAAATATTAAAGAAGCAGAGCGTTTAATTAAAGTTTACCGTAACGAGTGGGATGAAATTGGTCCGGTTCCAAACAGTAAATGGGAAATTATTAAACAGGAATATAAAGCCGTTTTAGATGAAACTTACTCTAAAATAAAAACACATTATAACGGTATTGAGGAGAAAAAAGGAAATAATTTACAGTCTAAACTGGAGTTGATAGAAAAGGCCAAAGCCCTTGTTGCTGCTGCCTCGGAAGGGAATGTAAAATGGAACGAAACTACCGACCAGCTAATTGCTTTACAAAACGAATGGAAAACAGTTGGCAGAACAACTGAAAAAGATAACGAAAAGATCTGGGCCGAGTTCAGGGAAATTTGTGATACTTTTTTTGATAAGAAAAAAGAATTTTTTGCCGGTCAAAATGAAAAATTTGCAGCCAACAGAAAAATAAAATCTGATCTTATTGCAAAAGCAGAAGCACTGAAAGACAGTACCGACTGGCAAAAGACAAGTACCGACCTTATTCGTTTACAGGATAACTGGAAAAAATATCCAAGCAACGGCGATAAAGAAGAACCGAAATTATTTGCACGTTTTAGAAAAGCCTGCAATCATTTTTTTGATGCCAAAAAGAAACATTACGAAAATGTAGATGCTTCGTTTGAAACTAATCTGGTTGCTAAAGAAGCAATTCTTGCCCGTTTTATGGAGCTTAAATTAAGCGACGATAATAAAGCTAACCGCGAACAGTTAAAGGCTATTTCAGATGAGTGGAACGCCGCCGGAATGGTTCCTATGAAAGATAAAAAACGTTTGAACGATGCTTTTTATAACCGATTGGATGAATTATATGAGCAAATGAATATTGATAAAACGGAGATAGCCGTTATTCAATTCAGAACTAAAATAGACCGTATGGTTGCTTCTGAAAATGGTTTTGATCTTTTGCGTAAAGAATCTGATTTTCTTAAAAAGATGAGTGACGAAATTACCGCGCGCATTCGTACTTACGATAATAACCTTGGTTTCTTTAAAACATCTAAAGGCAACAATAGTTTTTTGAAAGAAGTAGAAGATAAAATTGCCGGTGAAAAAGCAAAAATTGCTGAGTTAAGTGCTAAACGTAAATTAATTACTGAAGAATTGAATAAGTTGCGTGAGGCTGATAAACCAAAAGCGGAAGCGTAATTAAATATTAAATTATCATTAAAAGATCTCTTCGAAAACCGGGGAGGTCTTTTTTGTTTTAGGGAATTAGCCTTCTATCTGTAAAAATTCTTTAACCAGTTCTTCTGCTTTAGCACAAGCTTCGGCTAAATTCTCGTTCAATATAAAAACATCAAACAATTCGGCGGTCTTTAATTCTTTTTCCGCTTTTTCAACGCGGCGGGCTATACTTTCTTTACTATCTGTACTTCTTGAATGAAGACGTTCTTCCAGTATCTTAATGCTTGGCGGCATCACAAAAACGGCCAAAGAATCGTGTTTAAACTGATTTTTAAGGTTCAGCCCGCCCTCTACATCAATATCAAAAATAACGGCCTTGCCTTTTGCCCAAATGCGCTCTACTTCTGTCCTTAATGTGCCATAGTGGGTTCCGGCATACACCTCTTCCCACTCCAAAAACTCGTTATTGCTTACTTTTTTCTTGAATTCCTCCGGGGTTAAGTAGTGATAATCCTTTCCGTTCTCCTCCACCCCACGTTTTGGGCGGCTTGTGGCCGAAATTGAGAATTCAATATAGTCCGGAAATGTCTTTAAAATATGCCTAACCAGGGTAGTTTTACCCGAACCCGAAGGTGCCGAAAATATGATGAGTTTGCCTTTAAGCATGCACAAATATAAAACAAATCGCACGATTTCATATTAAAGTTAATATACCATAAAACCTCCTGTTATCCTTAACTGTTACCACTAATAAAATAAAGCCCATAAACCCTGAAAATCTCTTAATTTTGCATCGTAAATACCATGAAAAAACTTTTACTTTTTATAGCCCTACTACTTTCTTTTTCTTTTTTCGCCCAGGGACCCCCTGCCGGTGGTAATAAAGATATGATGAAAGCGCTTAAAGATATTAAAGGCCGCGTTTACGGAAAAATTATTGATGCTAAAACAAAAAAGCCGGTAGAATTTGCTTCCGTAGTAGTTCTATGGTACAATAAAGATAGTTTGTTAGGAGGATCTCTGACAAAAGAAAATGGTGAATTTAATATCGAAAATCTTCCCGCTATGGGGGGGTTCAGGTTCAGGGCCACACAAATTGGTTATAAACCTTACGAGACCAAGATCTATATCCAAATGCCAAATAAACTAGAACAGGATCTTGGAGATATAAAATTTGAGGTAGATCAAAAATTGCTGAACGAGGTTGAAGTAACCGCTGAAAAAAATACTGTAGTTATGTCAATTGATAAACGTACCTATAATGTAGATAAAGATATTTCAGTACGAGGCGGCACTGCGGCAGACGTTATGAAAAATGTACCGGGTGTAACTATGGACGCCGAGGGCAACGCGCAATTAAGAAATCAAAGTCCGACCATTTTTGTGGATGGCAGACCAACTAACTTAACCTTAGTTCAAATTCCTGCAGACCAGATTGACCGTGTAGAAGTTATTACCAACCCTTCGGTTAAATACGATGCCAACACAACCGGTGGTATCTTAAACATTATCATGAAGAAGAATTTAAAGCCGGGTTACAATGGTATGATAATGGCTAACGCCGGCACGGGCGATAGATACGGAGGCATGTTGATGTTAAATGTAAAGCAAGGTCGTTGGAATATGTCATCGATGTATTCATTTAATCAGGCAATAAATAACACATTGGGTTATACAAAACGTACGCAATTAGATAGTACAGGAAATCCTTCAGGTTATTTTAACCAGGATAACAACACGAATTTTAAAAATCAATTTCATTTTGGAAGATTGGGCATTGATTACGGCATTAATAACCGTAACACCATTTCCCTGAACGGGATGATCGTTGCGGGGCAATTTGATACAAAAGATTACCAGAACTTTAACGTGTTGAATAAAAATTCGACAAGGATCTTTTATGGTGATAGGTTGAACGAACAGTATGCTGAGTTCCAAAACTATAATGCGCAAATGGTTTATAAAAAAACATTTCCAAAAGCAGGAAAAGAATTAACTATGGATGGCAGTTATAATTGGACCAATTCGAATAACCATTATTTATTTACCACCAACTCACATTTAGATCCTGATACGATTAGTATTCCAAGCGAGTATCAAAAAAATCTTGGTAAAAGTCATGCGCAGCAATACAACTTTCAATTGGATTATGTAAATCCGCTAAGCGAAACACGGAAATTTGAAGCAGGTGTAAAATTCTTTTACAAAAACTCGTTAAGCGAGAACAATACTTCTAACGCCGTTTCTAACCAGGATAATTATACCCGCGATAGCATTATGAGCAACCGTTATGTTATTGACGATATGATAAACGCAGCCTATGTAAATTATAACGATAAGATCTTCTGGGATATTTCTTACCAGGCCGGCCTGCGTTTTGAACAATCTTATTACAAAGGAAATATTACTGATAAAAAACAAAGTTTCTCTTACAATTATCCTTCATCGCCGGATGATATTTTAAAATCATTATTCCCTGGAATTTATTTTTCGAAGAAATTAAAAAAGAGCCAGGAGTTACAGGTAAATTTTAGCCGTAAGATCAGCCGCCCAAATTTTTTCCAGCTAATGCCATTTGTAATGTTTGCCGATAAACAAAATTATCGCATCGGAAATCCGCAATTAAAACCTGAGTTTAAAAATATTGCAGAAGTTAACTACAACAAAACTTACAGTAAAGGCAGTTACTTAGGCTCCGGTTATTTCCGTTACGAAGAGCAGCCAATTACAGACGTGGCCTACCCTTCTCAATTTGATCCATCGGTGCTGGTTAACACCACGGTTAACGGTAAAAACTCGGTGCGTTATGGTATGGAGCACACCGTAAAATATACTTTCTTTAAAAATTTAGATGCTACACTAAACGGCAATATCTTTTACATTTACATTTATGGTACCGTTGTGCAGGGCGAGCCGGATGTAAAAGCAGAAGGTTATGCCTATAATACAAAAGCTACTTTATCGTATCGTTTTCCAAAACAATTAACGTTGCAGGTAAATGGGAATTACGAATCGCCCCGCATTTTATTATTAGGAGCAAGTAACGAAGTTTATTCGATGGACGTATCGTTGAATAAAATGATCGGTACAAAATGGATCTTTAACCTGCAATTGAGCGATGCCTTTAATACCCGCAGAATGGGTGCGCATTACGAAACGCCTTATTACATACAAGACCTTTCGAGAAGAAGGGAAAGTCGTTTTTTGAAATTTACCATCACGCATTTATTTGGAAAGATGGATGCCTCTATCTTTAAACGCGGTAAACAAATGAAAGGTCTTGGCGACCAAAACCAGGGCAATAGTGATGGATTAGATTTTGGGAAATAAGTATGACACATCAAATAAATATTGAAGGAATAAAATTGTACGCTTACCACGGTTGTTTGGAAGAAGAAGCAAGAATTGGCGCGCATTATATTGTAGATGTGTACATGACAACCAATTTTACTGAAGCAGCCATAACAGATGATCTTCAAAAAACGCTGGATTATTGTACCGTGTACGAAATAAGCAAAGCAGAAATGGCCATTAGAAGCAAACTAATTGAACAGGTTTGTGACCGCATCTTTAAAAGAATAAAAACTGCTTTCCCCACGCTTAAAACCCTTGAAGTTAAAGTCACCAAGCTGCTACCGCCTATGAATGGGGATGTTGAAAGGGTGTCTGTTGTTATTAAAGACTAATATTTACCACTAAGACACAGAGAGCACTAAGAAACACTAAGAATAAATGTCACGTCGAGTAGAAAATTCTGCTCTTTAATTTTCGTATCGAGACGCTTATAAATCCTCTTTAATGTTTTTAAATAAATCGTATCTTTAAACTGTGAGACCAAAGGTATATACACCGGAAGAAATTAAAACTGAATTTTTAAATTTAAAAGATTGGGCGCTTAACGGCAAAACCATTTCTAAAGAAATTACATTTAAAAATTTTGTACAGGCTTTTGGTTTTATGACACAGGTTGCTTTGGAAGCCGAAAAACTGGACCATCATCCCGATTGGAAAAATGGTTACAATAAAGTTTCTATAACGTTGAGTACACACGATGCCGGTGGCTTAACAGAACTCGATTTTAAACTGGCAAAAAAAATAGATAAAATTTTAGCGAATGGATTTTGACAACACAGGAGATACCGAACTTTCTGAATTAGGAGAATTTGGTTTAATTAAACATTTAACACAACATATCGAAATATATCAGGACTCCACCATTAAAGGAGTTGGTGATGATGCCGCAGTCATTGATAACGGCAAAATGGAAACCGTTATTTCTACAGACATGCTGGTAGAGGGTGTACATTTTGATCTTACCTATGTGCCCTTAAAACATTTGGGCTACAAAAGTGTAGTAGTTAACTTAAGTGATATTTATGCTATGAACGCGGAGCCGCGCCAGATCGTAGTATCTATTGCTATCTCTAACCGTTTTAAATTAGGTGCTTTAGAAGAATTATATGCAGGCATGTTACTGGCCTGTAAAAAATACAATGTTGATCTGGTTGGTGGCGATACCACATCGAGTTTAACAGGATTAGTAATAAGTATTACAGCTATTGGCGCTGCAAAAAAAGAAGATATTGTTTACCGCAGCGGTGCTAAAGAAAGTAATTTGCTTTGCGTGACCGGCGACCTTGGTGGTGCCTACATGGGTTTACAAATTTTAGAAAGAGAAAAAGCTGTTTATGTTGAAAATCCAAAATTACAGCCTGACCTTGAAGGAAAAGATTATATTTTAGAACGCCAGTTAAAACCCGAAGCGCGAAAAGACATTTTTGAATTATTTAAAAAATTAAAATTACAACCTACCTCCATGATAGATGTGAGCGATGGTTTGTCTTCAGAGATCTTGCATCTTTGCACACAATCAAATGTGGGTGTTGAATTATACGAAGAAAAAATTCCTATAGATCCGTTAACGAATGATACAGCTATGGAATTTAATTTGGACCCTACCCTTTGTGTTTTAAGTGGTGGCGAAGATTACGAATTATTGTTTACCATAGATATTGGCGATTACGATAAAGTAAAAAATTTACCGGACTTTACCATCATTGGCCATATTACCAACGAAGCAAAAGGCCGCTTAATGGTTGCCAGGGCAGGCTCTGTGCACGACCTGAAAGCACAGGGTTGGAATGCGCTGTTGAAAAAGTAAATAGTTTGGGTGAAAAAATTATCCTTATAAAATAGTTAGCACTAAGTTTATATCGACATTAGAAAAAATAAAAATAAAATGACATCAAATTGGATTGCAATACTTGGATCGTATACATTAAAAAGTAACGAAATAGATTTTATAGGTGGTACTTCGACAAATAACGACGCTTCAATGCCCTTTATTGCAAACTTCATTTCTGACGAAGTTTTTTCTGGCGGAAAAATTACCGCTGATATCACTTTTAAAAGCGTTGAATATCCATCGGCTTGCGAATTTATACTCTATTGGGAGCCCGAATCTAAACATTTTCTTTCTGCTGGTATTGGTGGTGGAGGTGGCTTCGCTTCTGTAAGAACTTTTGCATCCAGTTGGACAAATCATTCAGTTGTTGGACAGCATTCCAACTTAAAAGCTAATAAGACTTATAAGTTGGAAGTTGAAATGATAGGCTCGAGTGTAACAGTTGGAATTGATGGAATAGCTACTACAACAGTTAACTTACCTTATAATTTACCTATGAGTCAAGTTGGTTTATGGTGTCAAAGCGACAAAAATATCGTCATTAAAAATTTCAAAGTTCATCGAGAATTACCAAAAGTATTTGTCGTTATGCAATTTTCTTCTCCTTACAATGAACTTTATGAAGATGTAATAAAAGAAGTTTGCAAAGAATTCAAGCTTCAAGTATTGCGTGGAGATGAAACATATGGACCTGGGCTAATTCTTTCAGATATTACTAAGCAAATAAACGAAAGTAAAATTATTATTGCCGAAATATCTCCCGCTAATCCAAATGTATTTTATGAGGTTGGTTATGCCCACGCACTAAATAAACCAACAATTTTAATTGCTGACAAATCGACAAAGCTCCCATTTGACGTTTCGCCTTTCAGGACTTTATTCTATGAAAATTCCATTCCAGGTAAAAAGAAAATAGAAGAAGGCCTCAGAAAACACATTGACGCTGTCCTTTCTGAAAAAGGCCTTGCTTAATCCTCGTATTTAGATTATATCTAGCAGCCGCGTGGCTCCATTGGACTGACTGAGGTAATAGAAAGTTTGCATCTTTTAAAAAACATTTGTGATTATGGATAACCTTCCAAAAATATTAGGCCCAATTTTAATTCCTGATATAAAAATTCTCAGGTATCATGACAAAATTGGTTATTATGATTTGGTCATTTCAGCTGACGTAATCGAAAATTATAAAAATAAATTTCATCTGAAAAAAAAAGAAAACCATCTTAATATAAATCATTCTGCGATATTGCATACAGATGCAAAAATGACTCAATCATTTTTAATCAATGACCTTACCCGTAAACAACTACCCGAAGACTTTAAGGATTTGCCTGATGGTACATGGATGATTGAACTTACATTCGAAAGTGATAATTCGTATAATGAATTTGAAAAATTAGGTTTAAAGGGCTTTAGTGTAGAAGCAACCTTTCCAATTGTAGGTGATGATGGCGTGGAGTATATTGTGACTGAAAAGTTGCGAATCATGAACAAGCTTTCGGACTTTTTACCCTTCAATATTTATGTTCAAGGAGGAAGCACAGACGGTTCTGGAAGAAACGAACATGGTGAAGCTCATTTCGAACTAAAGCAAAAAAATACAAATAAGCCTCTTGGTAAAATATTTATGCCTTCATTATCGTCATGGACAAATTCGGACTTTAAAAAACGTATTGACCTAATGAAAGTTCACGGTGGCATGGACATAGCAACTAAGGACAAAAAAGCGATGGCTCGTTGGCTGGAGTTAAAAGATAATGAGAATTTAATTCGTTGCCACGCCGAATGGAATGAGTCAAATAAATTCAACAACCGTGTGACCCTTATATAAAGCACTGCGCATAACAGCGACTTACGACTATTTTTTGCAGTTAACACTCAAATGCGTAACTTGTACTTAACAAAAATTGCAATTAGCTGCAAAATGTTATAACTAAACCGCTGGACAGAGAATTATGAAAAAACTTTTTTACATAATAATATTGTTTTCGATTTCAAGACAAATCATTGGACAGACAAATATTGTTCCGAATGGTAGTTTTGAAAATCAATATAGTTGCCCCAACGGTTATGGGTTATTAGCAAATGCCATATCATGGTTTTCACCAACTAATACAACTACTGACCTGTATGATTCTTGCTCAGTATATTCTAATGTGCCATATGCACAAGGACAGTTTTTGTCTCCTATTTATTCAATGAGCGGGCATGCTTTTATTGGAATGCATCAGTATAGTTCTGGCAATAGAGAATATGCACAAGTAAAATTAATAGATACTTTAATAGCTAACGGGTGCTATTACGCCGAATTTTTCACTCGAGTTCAAGGGATTTGCCCGCAAGCAATTAATGGCATGGGAATAAATTTTTCCGCTACTTCTTACACCAATTTTCCATCTGGACCAGCCATAGTTCAACCAACTCAAATTACCCGATACAATAATCCAATAATTAAAGACACTTTAGATTGGGCACAAGTAAATGGCATTTATACGGCTACTGGTAATGAAGCGTATCTCACTATTGGCAATTTTAATGACAACCCAAATACAGACAGTTCTTTTTGGCATCCCACTAGCCCATGGGCTTTTGGCGAAATGAGTTACTATTTCGTGGATGCTGTTTCAGTTTATAGTATAAACCCTAATGAGATCTTACCATGGTCGTATAAAGACACATCGATATTTTTAGGCAACAGCGTTTATATAGGCAATTATATGGGCGGTAACTTTAATCCTTCCTGGTATACCTATTCAGGTAACTTGATAGCAAACAATGCTGGTATTACAGTTTCGCCAACTATTACAAGTCAGTACGTTATTCAATTTACTGTTTGCGGTGTGCCTCGTGCAGACACTATAAAAGTTACAGTTATAAATGATGTTGGAGTTGTCGAACAATCCATAAACTCTTCTGACTTGATTGTTAGTCCAAATCCTAACAATGGTTTAATTAATCTTTCAATTTCAAATAAAGACTTTGTTCTTCAAAATTCTATGATTAAGATTTATGATATGTTTAATCGGGAACTAAAAAGCGTTAAGTTGCTAAGTAAAAGTCAAAGCGTTCCAATACAAGACTTAAATGATGGTGTCTATTATTTACAGTTTTACCAAGGCGAAAAAATGTTGCTGACAAAAAAAATAATAAAGCACTAAATATACAGGCAGTGATCTTAAGAAAAGCTACTTTTTTGGAATTACCTCTTATCTGGCAGATCTTAGATTACTTCTTACTCTTCTCTATTTCAAATCCAAAGTCCATTATTAATGGCAATGGATCAACACGCATGCCCTGCTCGAATGAGAATTGATATTTTCCCGCTAAAGGAAAACGTACATTTTTTTTGATGGGAACTTTAAAGTCAAAAATGTCGCCGGCACCACTGCCCTGCCATTTTCCTTTTTCATCTGATAAAATAACTTCCATGGTATCTGTCAGTACTTTTCCGTCAGGGTATTTTGTGGTAACAAATACAAATAAATTTCTATAGGGGTAAGCATCTGCATGGCGCACCATTAAAGAAATATTATTTAAAGTAAGCGTATCGGTAATTTCAATATCAAACACAGCCTTGTCTTTGGCGTACCATTCGTTCTCGTTAAACTTTTGATACTTAGAGTAAACTACATTATTGTTGCAGGAAGACAATAAAAAAATTGCCAAACAAAATAATGCAGCTTGTTTAAGCATCGGTCTTTGGAGGATCGTTCTTAGGTGTGTTGGTAGTGTCATTATTAGGTTTGTTAAATTTTTTGTTCGGGTTATTGTGATTCCTGTTTGGATTATTGTTCTTGTTGTTCGGATTATTATTTGGCTTGTTATTAGGATTATTGTTTGGTTTATTATTTCCTGCCCCCTGTACCTTTGGTTTTTGGTTAGGGTTTTGGTTGGTTTTTTGATTAGGATTGGTCGTATTCTTTTGATTTGGATTATTATTTGGTTTCTGGTTAGGATTGTTATTTGGCTTGTTGTTATTATTCCTGTTTGGTTTATTATGTTGTTTTGCCTTCGGTTTTTTATCAAAACGCGTTAAACTATCCTGACCAACAACATTTTCAAAGATCGGTTGGTCAACCGCTTTTGCAAGCGCTTCGGTAACAATAGCCGATTTAATATCATCCGGCAGATCGCCTTTTGCATTGGCCTCTAAAACAGAATGAACCGTTTTTACATTTAAAGGAATAAAAACACCCGGATCGTGACGGTAACTAAACCACATCATACGACGGAAAATATCTGTCTTTTGTAAAAAAGCTTCTCCTTTTTTGGTCAGTAATTTCTTTCCGTCCATATCCGGAAATTCTTTTAAAGCATCAATATAACTATCCAGCTCGTAATTTAAACAGCATTTTAACTTACCACATTGGCCAGCTAACTTCAAAGGATTCAACGATAACTGTTGGTATCTTGCCGCAGATGTACTCACGGTTCTAAAATCAGTTAACCAGGTACTGCAGCAAAGCTCACGTCCGCAAGCGCCAATTCCACCTAAACGGGCAGCTTCTTGTCTTGCTCCTATCTGGCGCATTTCTACACGCACTTTAAATTCTTCGGCTAAAACTTTTATCAGTTCCCTGAAATCCACACGCGCATCGGCTGTATAATAAAAAATAGCTTTCGATTTATCGCCCTGGAATTCCACATCACTCAACTTCATCTCCAAACCCAACTTTAAAGCAATGGTCCTTGCACGAAACATGGTATTTACTTCCAACGATTGCGCTTCTTTCCATTTATCAATATCGCTTTGTTTTGCTTTACGATACACTTTACGAATTTCTTCGCTGTCGAAATTTACATTTCTTTTCTTAAGCTGAAGTTTTACTAATTCGCCAGTTAAAGAAACAGTTCCAATATCATGTCCGGGAGATGCCTCCACAGCAATTACCTCTCCAACGGTTAGGGGTAAATTATTGAGGTTCCTGAAAAATTCTTTCCTGGAATTCTTAAAACGTACTTCTACTATATCAAATTGACTTTGACCTTCGGGTAAATTCATATTCCCTAACCAGTCAAAAACAGTTAGCTTGTTACAACCATCGGCAGTACCACAAGAACCGTTATTATTACAGCCGGCCGGAATCCCATTCTTTTCAGTTCCGCATCCGCCACTTCCACATCCCATAGTTCAAAAATTTATGTCTAAAGATAGAGATTTTGACCCTTAAATCCAAAAGGGAGGAATAGCCTATGTATTAGCCATTTGTAAGGGCTAAGTCTTTGGCTTTTTTCATATCTTTGAAGGGTTGAGGCATTTATTACTATACCTGTTTATTCTTGTGGCATTTGCTTTAAAAAGCCAGGATAAACTGTACTTTTTAGACGGCACCACAAAAACCGGCAAGGTCACAGAAATTGGTCCTGATCAAATTATACTTAAAATAGATTTCGAGAATAATGAATTTCCAAGATCCGGCATTTTATTGATAGAGTTTGCTGACGGTTCTTTTGAAAAAATTAATGAGCCTGAAAAAAATGTTATTGCCTCGCCCGATAAAAAAGAAAATTTCCATTTTAAACAAAAAGAAAAAGAGATCTATAGTTACAACCATGTTTCGGTAAACAGTTTGGCGCTTTGCAATGCAGATATTTCTGCTTTTTATGAACGCATTTTACCATCAAAAAAAGTTGGTGTTGGGGTAATGGGCGCTTACAATTTTAATTTGTACGCCACTTTCCCAAATGCCTTTTTTGCCATTTTATCCAACGCCAAAAAAAATTATGACTTGGGAGGATTTATTAATCTTTACCCCGGGAATATTGAAAAAAGAACGTACATGCATTTTGGCGTATTAGTAAAACATACGTCGTTTAGTTACAGCAGTGTAAAAGAAGATTCAGTGCAGGTTGGCAATTCGGTAGCCGTTACCGTTAATTACACCGCCACTAAAGGCAGTCAGCTGGCGACGATATTTACAATTGGAACACATAGCGATGTAACGAAGAATTTTTTTATTAAAACTATTTTTGGCCTTGGTGCTTTTAAACTCCGCGGCGATTACAGAGACCAATATAACATGGTTTTAAATCAGAATAATAACCAAAGTACCCAGGCCGATCCATTTAACATTAAATTTTTACCGAAATTTTATTTTGGGATAAATCTTGGATTTAAATTATAATGCGAAAAATATACATACTCTTATTTATTTTTTCGTTGAGCTTACATGCGCAGGATAAACTATTCTTTAAGAACGGCACGTCAAAAAAAGGCTTTATTGTTTCTATCTCAAGCGATGTTGTGTATTATAAGAACTCTGATACATCGGTCAAGACCCAACAGATCCCTAAAACAGAATTGCTTTTAGTGGAGAATTATAAAGGAGAGGTCTTTATTTTTTCGGGAGAGAAAAAAACTATTGTCGCGAAAAACGCCGATACGCTTGTTTATAAAAGAAATACTATTGGCATACAACCACTGGGAATTTTGATGGGGCGCGTAACGTTTGTTTACGAACGTTTTACAAAAGACAATAAAATTGGTTTTGCATTTCCGTTATCATTAACTTTTGATCCCATTGGAAAGCTTTACAATCCGCAAATAGATACAAGTATAAATGCACCGCAAAGATTAAGCGGCGTTAATTTTATTGGAGGGGTTGATGTAAATTTTTATGTTGGCAGAAAAATAAATTCGAAATTCTTTATTGGTCCAAGAATACGATACGGCACCGATATGTTTGCCGAAGGCATTGAAGCTTATACCATACAAACACAATTTGGTTGGAAATATGGTAACCCGGAAAAAGCCGGCATACAACATTTATCGTTTGGTTTTGGTGTTGTACGGATTTTATCATCACCAGCCGGAGCAGTAATTAGTCCGAAACAATCTTACGCGGCATTTAGTGTAAATTACAGAATTGGAGCCAAGTGGTAAAAATAATGGAAAAGGGAAAATGTAAGATGGAAAATGTAGTGACTTCTTAACTCCATCTTCCCTTTTACCTCTTACATTTTACATCAATCTGTATCTTTCTTCAAAACCTTTATTGCCCTGCAAACCGCCGCTATGAATAACAAGCAATTTTGATCCGGCTTTTATTTTTTTTAAACGAATAAGATCGAAGACAGCATAAAATAATTTGGCAGTGTACACATGATCTAAAGGAATTTCATATTCGATCTCGAGATCCCTTTTAAACCCGATCAGATCTTTATCCATTTTGGCATAACCGTTAAAACAATAGTTGTTGGTGATGCAATTGTTTTCTATTTCCTCTTTTTCTAATTCTTCGTTTCCCTTTATCAGAATATTTTTATCCGGGAAAAACTTTTGCAATTTCTCGTTGGTTTCTTTTACCAATACATTTTCTCCTTTTAAAACAGAAATGCCAATTACTTTTTGCTCTGGTTTACAAGAAGCCACAAGACCGGTGTATGTTGTGGCTGTGCCGCAAGCGCAGAATAAAAAATTATGATCCCATTCCGGTCTTAAAATTTCCATACAACCTAAGATCCCTTCCAAATTATTTCCACCTTCGGGTATTAAATAATGTGGACCAAATTTTCGGTTCAAATGTTTTTTAAAATCAATAGAGTCTTTTGTTGAATATGTTTCCCTATCAACAAAATAAAATTGCATGCCCTTTTCTTTAGCCGTTTGCAAAGTAGGATTTAGAATTTCTGTTTCTTCACCACGAACAACTGCGATGCAATTTAAACGTAATGCTTTGCAGGCCGCGGCTGTTGCAGCAATGTGATTAGAGAAAGCACCGCCAAAAGTGATAATGGTTTTTTGCTCGTCTTGCCTGGCTTTTTTAATGTTCTTTTTTAGTTTGAACCATTTGTTGCCACCCACTTCAGGATCGACCAGATCTAAGCGCAATACATCAATAGGATAATTGTTGTAATTTATAGTATCAATTACCGGCGAATATTGTATCATCTTAAGATTGACAATTTATTAATTGACAATTGACTCATTGCCAAATCATCTAATTGATTAATTATTTAGCTTTCTCTTCCCAAATACTTACCAAATGTACAATGGTCTCTGTTGCTTTTTGCATATCAGACACACTTACCCATTCCTGCTTACTATGAAAAGCATGTTCGCCCGCATAAATATTAGGGCAAGGCAACCCCATAAAAGATAAACGCGAACCATCTGTTCCACCGCGGATACTTGATAACACCGGCTCTACACCTGTTCTTTTAATGGCTTCCAAAGCGTATTCAACTACCTGCGGACAAGTATTCAATACATCTTTCATGTTACGGTATTGTTGTGTCACCACAAATTCGTAAGAACATTTATCGTAATGCGACAATATCTCAACCGTTATTTGCCTTAACTCTTCTTCTAAAGCTAAAAGTGTAGCTGTATCAAAAGCACGGATGATAAATTTAATTTCTACTTCTTCCAGTCCACCATTAATAGCAACCGGGTGCATAAAGGGTTGTTTTTTTTCTGTTGTTTCCGGTGTTTTATCTTTAGGGATTTTATTTACAATTTGAGCTGCAATTTTTATAGCATGTTGCATTTTATCTTTTGCAAAACCAGGATGTGTCGGGAATCCTTTGATCTTAAGACTTACACCGTCGGCACTAAATGTTTCATTCTCTACATGCCCGAGTGTTTCGCCGTCCATAGTGTAACCAAACTCGGCATCAAACTTATTAATATTCACTTTATCCGCGCCTCTTCCAATTTCTTCATCGGGTGTAAACAGTAATCTTATTTTACCATGTTTTACTTCAGGATGTTGCATTAAATAATTAGCGGCATCCATTATTTCTGCAAGGCCTGCTTTATTATCTGCCCCAAGCAAAGTAGTTCCATCTGCTGTTACAATATCATTTCCAATTTGGGCAGCTAGTGCAGGATGTTCACTAAATTTAATTACCTGTGACTGATCGTTCGGCAAAACAATATCCTTCCCATTATAATTTTTATGAATTACTGGATTTACATTTGTTCCGCTACAATCAGGAGATGTATCCATGTGCGAGCAAAAACAAATTGCCTGAACCATTTTTTTAGTATTGCTTTCGATAGTGGCATAGATGTATCCGTGTTCATCCATCTCAGCATCTTTAATACCCATTTGTTTTAATTCTTCCACTAAAACTTTGCCTAAGTTCTTTTGTTTTTCGGTACTCGGACAAGTTGAAGAAGTTGGATCAGATTGTGTATCTATTTTTGCGTAACGCACAAAACGCTCCGTTACGGTAAAGTTGTAGTTTTTAAAGTCCATGATTTTTAATGCTAGACTTTAAAAATACAAATTATTGGGAGGTTTTACAATAACGTCATGCTGAACTTGATTCAGCATCTCAGCACTTAAAACATTCATTAGTACTGAGATTCCGGCTCAAGGCCGGAATGACTGAGCTGGAATTATTTAGTCACGAATGCGTCTCGACTTCGCTAGACGTGCGCCAACCGAAGTTAGCAATAAATTTTTTTTATTAGGCTTGGGAAAGTTACCGAAATGCCCTGATAATCGGGCAATTTCGGTAACAAATTCATTATCTCCTGTACTTCGACATTCATCTTTTTGTCGGTCATAGATGATTCCACCATCAAATAGGGCATTTTGCAGTTCTTGGCGTTGGTTGTAATCGCCGGAAGCCCACATTTCACGAAGGTTACAGGCGAACTCAAGGCTAACAGCGATGTAATCTTCCAGCTTCGACATCTCTATCCTATTATTCGCCTTTAGTACCTCCAATTCCTCGGTTTCCTTCTCGAACTTGGCTTTGTACTTATTATAAAGCTCAGCCGTCAATTCTTCCAGTATAAAACGCTCCTCCAATCTTTCGAGTTTTTGACGGATATCCGTCAATTGAATTTTGATTTTCTCCTCGCCGTCTTGAAGACTTGCATTATGCTGCTGAAAGGTTAAGTATAACTGTTCTTTTAAAAGAGGGAGATATGTTTCATTGATTTTATATCCCTCTAACATTTCTGCAAATTTAGTATTCACATCGTTTGCATTGCGATTACACTTACAACCCGGTGTGTTGCATTTATAATACGGCACGTTCCAACCGTTTGCAATATAGCCCCTCATAGGTTGGTTGCATTTGTTACACCTCATAAACCGCTTTAAAGCGATCTCAGGGCGTTCCTTTTTAGTTTGAAGACCAAGTTTCTTTTCGGCCATAATGTTATTGGCTTCCAGGAAAATGCTTTCTGAAACTATTTTTTCATGCTTACCATCTACTACCTCGCCCTCCAATGCTTTATGAACCATTTTGCCACAGTAGAATGGATTGGTGAGTATTTCTCCGATCCTGCGAAGGCAATAATTTAGTCCGTAGCTTTTCAGACGTTGTTGTATTTCTACATTAGGCATTCGCTCTTTGGCTTTCCAATAGAACATTTTTTTAATAATTAAACCTAAGTCATTCACTACAATTTTGCGTTCCTTATTTTGCTTGACTGTATCATAACCAACAGGAGGGCCTGTTACCCATTCGCCCTGTATCAAATGTTCTTTTACTCCTGCCATGCTTTTTTGTCTTCTAAGTGCATTGTCCATTTCTCCGAACATAAAAAGCATTTTTTGTTGCATTACTCCGGCAGGATTAGTAGTATCTATTGGTTGGGTGGTCGAAATGATCTCTATTCCCAATTTTCGTAATTGCATACTTAGCCAAATGGAATTGTCATTCCGTGAAAAACGCTCCAGACTGTAAACGAGAATTTTTGAGATTTTATACTTGGTCTTTTTCAGATATGCAAGCATTCTCTGAAACTCCTTGCGCTCATCCTTTGCGGCACTTTCATAAGTTCCGCCAAAATATTCCCGTACAATTAGTTTGTGTCTTTCAGCGTATTCATTTGCACCTTTCATTTGAACTTCTAAACTAAGGCCATCCATTTGCTTTGCACTTGATACACGAGTGTATACTACACATTCGTTTGTTTCTATTCGGGTTGTTTTTTTTCCTTTCC
Source organism: Bacteroidota bacterium (assembly GCA_030681615.1). Classification (GTDB taxonomy): domain Bacteria; phylum Bacteroidota; class Bacteroidia; order B-17B0; family Aurantibacillaceae; genus Aurantibacillus. The sequence goes on along the minus strand of JAUXSA010000047.1, from coordinate 5,907 downwards.
CGAAAATTTTAAATAAGTGATTTGTTTCCATGATAATTTGTTTTAAGCAGCGTTAGTGAATTCATCCGGTGGTTCGGAATACAGCTCTCTTACATTGTCGTTTGTCTTTTCAGTTTCATTCGTTTTTGAATATAACTGATAAGCGACTTTGCAAAATGCTTTGATCCGTTCCACCACTTTTTTCAATCTCTCTTCAGAGATTTCTTTGCCTAAAAGAGCTTTGGCTCTTTCAAGGCTCAACTCATTCACCCGCTTAATCATGGCTCACCTTTCTAAGTACATTTTTGTTTCCCAGCTTGTCAAAGAACACTCTCTTTGGAAGGAGATTGCTAAAAAAAGCAACACTCTTTCCTACTTTCAAATCTAATATACACATAATCTTTCTCATATAAAAGTACTTTTATTAACACCCCGAAATGCCTGATTTTACTGATATTGCGAGACATTTATTAAATAACTTGTTTACTCTTTATCCTCCACTTCCTCATAATATTCATCAAGTAATTCAATGAGATTCATTACATCATCCCTTTCACTTGAATCATACTCAACTTCAACCACCAGTTCATCATCTTCATTCACTTCAACCAGCTCATAAGCCAGATCAGTATCATTTAATGCTCCGAAAAAATTTCCAATAAAATCTTTCGGAATTTTAAATTGTCTTGTTTTATTTTCCTCTGCCATAATTTTTGTTTTTAATGTTATTGTTTTAGTAATTTCTGTTTTCTGAATTATTAATTGTATTTCATCATCTCCTCCTTTCTTTATTAAATTATTTTTCTCTGAACTTTAACTCACTGAATTTACTTTTACCAACAAATTGGGATAGTTCAAAGCGAGTTACGATCAGGTATTGTTTCTTTTCCTTACCTATTCGGTATTTAAAATGATCTCCCTTAGTTTTAATGCAGGTATTTTTTATCTGTTCCCGTAGTTTTTTTATTTCGTCAATGTATGGATAGCTTGGATGTAAGCATTGATAATAATCCGAGTTTATAACATCCATAAAGGCATTGCAAACTTCTTTCAGGTCATCCAATTCAATTCGTTTCATTTCTGTAAACGTGAGCAGAACATCAATTAAACAACGGTATTTTTCGCTCACCCATAATCCGGCCTCATCATTTGAATCAAAGAATTTACTTAAACTGTACCAAACATCTCTTTCTGCCTGCAAGCGATCCAGTTGCATTACGTACTTTGATTGATGGTCTGCATAGTCGTTCTCGCTGACAACTGATTTAATCTCAGTTACTATTGGAGGGATGGTCTTTTGTTTATCAGTCCTGACAGATAATTCCGTTTCGGTTTTGATTGGTAATTCTTCTTCCGTCCTGACAGATAAATTATTTGTTTGAGCATTAGATTCAGACGATTCTTCAGATTTTGACTGTTCGCTGATTTGACCTAGGTCTTGCTTCACCATTTCTTCCTCTGCATCATTATGGGAAGGGATCACTTTTTCCAAAGCCAATTCTTTTACTGAACCTTTCGTGCTTTTTCTTAAAACATAAGCGAATTGCCTGCAAGAATGGGAACAGTACATTGAATCCGTCCTTTTTGGAACAAATTGTTTATTGCAATATGAACACAAATATTCCATTAGTTATCCCTCCAGTTTAAAGTTTCATTCTCCGAGAACCGAAACTCATGGTAAGCGGTAAGTAATTCCTGTATGTTTTGAAACGCCTTTAACTGCCTTGGTTTACTCTGATCAATTCCAATTACAAAAACTGCCATCGCACGATTCTCAAGCACTTCGGTTATTTCATAGTTCAATTCTTCCTTTAATAGAATCGATAAAATATCAAGGATCATATCCTGCGGTATTTTAATCATCTCGTTTGTAATTCCGATACTTTTCATAATCTTTGATTTTAATTTATATACTTCCGTTTCCTTTCGGTTGCTGATCGGTCTTTTCGCTTTACATGGAAATACTCATCTTCCTTACCGGATACTTCTTCTTCGATCTCTTTTGCTTTGAATTTTTTATTGAGCTTAAGGATCAACTCTTCCTGGCTGTCTTCAACATCCTCGATCTTTTCTCGTAACTCTTTATTTTCTTTTGTTAAAGCCTCGATCTTCTCCTGCATTGGTTTAATAGATATCAGGTAGTTAAACAAAGCTGCTCCTCCCGCCGAGAGCAAATGTTTAATGAGTTCACCAATACCGGGACTGCTTAATAACCCATTAAGATCAAATCCAGCGGCAGGTGTTGTAGCCGTGTTGTTTTTATTTGTTTCCATGTTTCTTTTTTAATTGTTCTAATTCCATTGAAGTCCTTGCCTTAGCGATTTCATTTAAAATCATTAATGTGCCAATTTGAAGAAGTGCGGTGTATGATTTTTCGTCTTCTTCCATTTCCGCAATTAATTCTTGTAAATATCCGTCCTGATCTGACAGATAATTTAATCTCATTAATAACCGTCCTACTTGATCTATGCCCTCGTATTGACAGCTAATGTTTTTTTCGTTCAGGCATTTTAATGTGTGCGATGCTACACATTGAGGGATGCCGATAAGTGATGTTCTTTTTTCCATGTCTTTTTGTTTTTAAGTTTGTCCTGACCACTATTGATCCTGACAGTTTTTTTCTCTTTTACTTTTGTTTTTGTGAGTTTTATGATGTAAAGGAACCCCTATACTATGAGGTTTGCCTCCTACTTGGGGTAGGCTTGGAGTAGAATTTCTGTAAGGCGTTGACAGATAAGCCTTGGCATAAAACAAATAAGGACGGATAAATACCCGTCCTTATTGATAAACTATTAAAATCCTGAAATGCTATTTTTTCTTCTTGCCTTCAATCTGTTCCTGCATATACTGATGATATGCTTCTTGGATCTTATTAAAAACTGGCGGCTGGTAATTGTTTTTGGCTTTATGAATACTAGACGAGTGATTAGCTTGCCAGCCCTTTCCCAAATCAACTTTAAATACTCCTGCAAGGCTCTCTACAATCTTGGTGATCTCTCCTTTACCCTCGTTTATAAACCCAGCCTTATGGAGGCCGTAAATAAGTTGGACAAACTCATTTTTAGTGTCCTTTTTGCCAGTCCATTTTATTGGGTAGTTAGTTGTTGGAGTGATCCTTTGCGCTTCTTCAAACATAACGGGTAAATGTTTTTGTATTTCGCGGTAGGCGGTATCTCTTATTAAAAACTTCAAAAGTTTCCGCTCATTTAATGCCAAACTCTTTAATGCTTTTTCTTCATCACTTAAATAAAGGGTGATCTTTTTCCCGTTTTCAATTCGACGGAAAGGTTTTATATCTTCAATTTCACCAAATGACTTTCTTATATGAGAAATGATCTCGTTCATATCCTCTCCGCGTTTATACATTTCTGAAAACGCTTGTATTAACTTCCCCTTCGATGTGTCCAACCAAGTCCAATCTAATATGAAATCAGTCCCTTTTTTCAGTTCTTCTTTTACGAATTCCTTATCCTTTGCTTTTTTGTAGCGGCCTTGGTAATTTTTCTCGATGGTTTTAATATATCGGTTTAAAAGCTCATCAAATATTTGATTCAGGTCTTTTTTCATAATGCAAAAATAAGAAACGGATTGATTTTACTGGACTTGATGTTCCAAAATGGCCGGGAGCATATAAAATCAGGGCTTTTGGATTGAGGGACTTTAAAAACATGGTTTTTCTTGGATTTTTTGTTTCAAAAATTTTCCTTTAAGAAGTGCTTCCCTCCCTAAAAAAACCCTACTAAACACCATTAAATCACCTATTTAACTCTCGTTTAAATTTACTATATTTGTTGTGTTGAAAAAACTGGTAGCCATATTCTTCTTACTTCAATTCTTAACGAACAATGCGTTCGCTGAAGAGTTAATTAAACTACCTAAACTTTTTACTCACTTCTACCACCATTCTCACGAACATCACGATACCGATGATTTTGTAGATTATTTAGCTGACCACTATTCTGCTAACCACAATGAAGATAAACATGACGATCAAGATGGCGATTGCGAATTGCCTTTCAAACATTGCGACGGTTGTTGCATAACTTCACACTCTCCGCTTATTGCCTCTGTTCCTTCTTTTGATGCCAACGAATTTGTTGTTGAAATAACTACAAGCAAACAATACATTTCCGAAAACGAGAAAATAAAAAGCATCTGTTCTCCTCCAATCTGGCAACCGCCAAAAATTAGCTAATAAATTAATGGGTGTCCGCTTGCGGACATAGTTTCTTCACGGCGCTACGCACCGTAGGTATTCATTTATTTAATTAACTAATTCGTCATGCTCAACAAAATAATTGCGTTCTCTATAAAGAACAAACTCATCATAGGGCTTTTCATTTTAGCTCTTATTGGTTACGGCAGCTACCAAATTACAAAACTGCCCATTGATGCCGTGCCTGATATTACCGACAATCAAGTGCAGGTAATAACTTCTGCGCCTTCGTTAGGTGCTCCTGACATTGAACGTTTAATAACCTTTCCTATCGAACAGGCGAACAGCAATATTCCGGGCTTAAAAGAAATCCGTAGTTTTTCCCGATTTGGTCTATCCTTAATTACAATTGTATTTGATGATGATGTGGATGTGTATTGGGCAAGACAGCAAGTAACGGAACGGTTAAAAATTGCACAGGATCAAATTCCAAAAGGTGTTGGTTCACCTGCCTTGGCTCCGGTAACAACTGGCTTGGGTGAAATTTATCAATATGTAATAAGAGCCAAGCACGGTTATGAAACTAAATATGATGCAACTGAATTAAGAACAATTCAGGATTGGATCGTGCGCAGACAATTACTTGGTGTAAAAGGCGTTGCAGATGTGAGCAGCTTTGGTGGAAAATTAAAGCAATATGAAATTGCAGTTGATGCCAACAAATTGAAATCCTACAATATCAGTATTAATGACGTATTTACTGCCTTAGAAAAAAATAACGAAAACACGGGCGGAGCATATATTGAAAAAAAGTCAACTATACTTTATATTCGGGCAGAAGGATTGATCGGCAGTATTGATGACATAAAAAGCATTGTTGTAAAAAGTACAAGTAATGGCACACCACTTTTAATAAATGATGTAGCTGAAGTCCGAATAGGTAGTGCCATCCGTTATGGTGCTATGACATACAATGATGAAGGTGAAGCGGCAGGAGCAGTTGTAATGATGCTGAAGGGGGATAATAGTAGTGCTGTAATTAAAAACGTAAAAGAACGAATCAAGCAAATTGAAAAAACATTGCCAAAAGGTGTAGAGATAGAACCATTTTTAGACAGAACTAAAATGGTGAACAATGCTATAAGCACCGTTTCAAAAAATCTATTGGAAGGAGCTTTGATCGTTATACTTATTCTTGTCTTGTTTCTTGGAAATTTAAGAGCAGGGATGATTGTCGCTTCTGTAATTCCTCTATCCATGCTCTTTGCGGTGATTATGATGAATATTTTTGGAGTAAGCGGAAACCTGATGAGTTTAGGAGCATTGGATTTTGGGTTAATAGTAGATGGTGCTGTAATTATAGTAGAAGCCTGTATGTTTCAGATATATATATCCAATCAAAAGAAAATTTCACAACTTCAAATGGATGACATCGTTTATGAAACATCAACCCGAATGAGAAACGCAGCCGTGTTCGGTGAATTGATAATACTTGCAGTGTATTTACCCATTTTTACCTTGGAGGGAATTGAGGGGAAAATGTTTAAGCCAATGGCTCAGACCGTTGCCTTCGCCTTATTGGGAGCGTTTATCCTTTCGCTCACTTATATTCCAATGATGACGGCTTTATTTCTAAAGAACAAACATTCAGAGAAAAAAAATATTTCAGATAAATTTATGGAAGTATTGGAACGAATTCATCAAAAGTATTTACTTAAAATTTTAGATTTCCCCAAAGCAGTAATAAGTAGCGTGATCTTGTTATTTGTTGT
>JAUXSA010000094.1 GCA_030681615.1 Bacteroidota bacterium | reverse complement strand
TTTTTCTATATTCTTTTCGGCTAGCTCGCAGGAAGCAAGGTTCATAAAGTTATAAGCCAGGTTAAACGTATTACCGGAAACTGAATTAACTTTTACGGCTTTTAAATAATACTCTTTTGCTTCTTTTTCTTTTTTTAGGTTGGAGAGTGCAGAACCAATGTTATTGTAGGTTTGGCCAATTACTTTATTCTCTTTTTTTTGAACCGCCATTTCAAGTGTCTTTTTAAAATAATCAATAGCGGTATTATAATCGAGTTGGTCAAAATATACACCGGCAATATTACTGTACAATTTCATTTGCATTGGAACATTGTGCGAGATCTCAAACAAAGGCATAGCTATATGATAAAATTCGAGGGCTTTTTTAAAATCACCAAGCCTACCAATGCACATACCCATATACATATTGCATTCAGCTGTAGCATCGGTATTTTTTAGCTCAACTGCAAGGGGCAAGGCCTCTTCTCCAAGTTCATATGCTAATTTGAATTTACTTTTTTTATAATTAAAGAAAATATTTTTAAGTGCGATATAAAGTTCAGAAGTTTTGCTTTTGGTTATTGTGTTTTCGTCATGAGCCTTTACCAGGAATTTCTCGGCCTTATCCATATCGCCCGTATTCATGTATTCGCCTGCAATTTTTACAAGTATATTTATCCTCGCAGTATCTTTTAATGAATTACTAATGCCTACGAGACTATCAATGTTGGAAAAACTAAAGATCGGCAATGCTACCAAAAGAAAGGAAAGAAAATATAAAGATCTATGTTTTGAAATGAGCATTAAGTAGATTAAGGTTAAATTTTTATTCCTATTACGCAAACATCGTCCACTTGTTCAAGATCACCCTTCCATTTGTCAAAAGTATTTATATAGATCTCTTTTTGCTGCTGCATGTTTAAATGCGCATGGGTTAAAAATAATTGTTGCAGGTTCTTTAATTTAAATTTCTTTGCATCTGCACCACCAAACTGATCGGGGTAACCATCTGTAAACAAGAATAAAGAATCGCCACTCTTTAAAGTAACTTCGTGCGTAGGGAAATTAGTAGCATTATCTGTTACACCAATAGGTTGTTTATGCGACTTCACTTCTTTTAGTTGTCCATCCTGTACATACCAAAGTGGGTTATTGGCGCCAGCCCATTTAATTTTAACCTGGCCATTTCCTTCTTGTTTATCGTTAATGGCTATCAAAGAAATATCCATTCCATCTTTTACTTCTTCATCACTTTTGCTAAATGTCTCTAAAACCAATTCTCTTGTTTTATCTAAAATTAAACCTGGTTCGGTAATTCCAAACTCAAGAACCGCCCTGTTTAAAGCATTACTACAAACTACACTTACCATAGCTCCCGGCACCCCATGTCCGGTACAATCAGCTGCAGCTAAAAAAGAAATACCATTTAATCTTTCTAGCCAATAAAAATCTCCGGCTACAATATCTTTTGGTCTGTAAAGAACAAAATTATTCTTAAAATATTTGTCAACCAGTTTCACGGGTGGTAAAATAGCATCCTGTATTCTTTTTGCATAATTAATGCTATTGGTTATATCATTATTCTTTTCGGCTATTTGATGGTTTTGCAATTCTAATTGTTTATTTAATTTATTTTTAATGGCATACCTGTTAAATAATAAAAAACCAAGTCCGCCCAATAAAATTATCCCCAACAAAAGTAAGTTCCTGAAATTTCTTTGTTTTTGAAGTTCGAGTTCCTTTTTTGAACTCTCTAACTCTGATTGCACCTTTTCTTTTTTATACGTTTCTATTTGGTTAGATTTATGCGCATCATCGTACAGTGCTTGCATCTCGGCCATTTTGGTAGAGTTCTCTATTTTATAGATCGTATCATTTATTTCTACATATTTTCTAAGGTTTGTATAGGCTTTTTCAAAATCCCGTTTTTTAAAGAACATATTTGCCAGGGCGTCGTAAGCACTTTTTTCAATTTCAGGCATTTTGTTCTTTTGCGCTATAGAAATAGCCAACTTTAAATATTCTTCTGATTTTTTTTCTTCACCAACATATTTATATATCTCTCCTAAATTAATAAGTAAACTGGTTCTTAAATAAGGATCTGAGCTTTCTGAAAAATATTTCCAGGCAAGATCAAAATATTTTTTCGCTTCAGGATAGTTCTTAAGTTCATAATTCAACTCTCCCATATTATTATAGGTAGAATATAATCCTTCTTCATCATTGATACGTTTCCTTATTTCAATAGCTTTTTCAAAATTTAATTTAGCTTGTTTGTATTTATTTGATTTTAACTGAATATTGGCGATATTATTGTATGCAGCGCCTATACCATAATCATCCTTTAATTTCAACATCAGATCAAGCGCCTGTTCCTGAAATTTAAGTGCCATAACGGTATTATTTATTTTTTCGTAAACGTTACCAATATTTGTAAACGATCTTGCAATACCAATACTATCTTTTATTTCTTCTTTTGTTTTAAGCGCAAGCAAATTATACTCTATGGATTTAGTGTAATTGGCCAGATTTAAATACAACGATGCAATGTTGTTGTAGGTGCTGGCAATAGACTTCTTTGAGCCCACAGTAGTTCCATCTTTTTGTTTTTTTTGCTTAACGCCAAGTGTTTTAAAATTATATAGCAGGGCATTATCAAAATCGCCCATAAAATAATAAGTGCCCGAAAGATTATTATAAGCCGCAGCAATAAACTTATCCGTTTTGTTTTTTAACGCTAACGCCAAACTTACTTTCGAGTAATTTAACGCTTGTCTAAGGTCGATTTTCCAGTATTGGTTGATCAAAGAATTATAAGCAATTAGTTTTACTGTATCGTGAGCCTTGCTTTTTGTAATAAGTTGAAGCGTATCAATTCTACTTTGCGAGTAAGAAATTGCTAAAAGCATTTGCAACGCAACACTAAAAAGGGTTTTATTGATCTTGTAAAATCGAAACACTATACACAATTATAACTTAAATAAGCCACTAAAAAAAGTGTTTGGGAGATACTTTAGCGTGGTTCATCTATAAATAAGTGTAGCTGAGGGTAAAAAGCATGAATTTGAGACGAAAACAATATCTATAAAGATCACCTGCCGATCTTATTAAGGTTTAAGCTTTTTGATGTTCTTATCAATGTATTTATCACTTGGTAAAAGTGCTTTTTGAATACGGCTGGCATAATTAATAGAATCAATGATCTCTTTTTGTTTATCATCTACCAGCTTTTTTTGCTCAGAAATAATGGAATTGGCTTTTTTCTTTTGGTTATATGCCCTAAAAGAGATGAAAAAGAGCACCAAAATAACTCCTACAATAAGGATCAGGTAATTTCGTTGTTTACTCTTTGCTAATAATTCATATTCTTTTTCCTTTAATTGCCCTTCTTTTTTGGTGATGTCGTATTTAACTTCCATCTCCAGCATTTTACCCTTTATATTATCAAATGAAATAGAATCGCTATATTTTTTATAAAGTAAATGGTGATCGTAAGCGGCTTTGTAGTTATTTAAAGCGTAATAGGTTGTGGCAAGGTTCTGATAACAGTCTTTCTTAATAAAATCCATTTTAATTGTATCAGAATAAGCCAGGGCAATTTTAAAATATTTTAATGCAGAGTCGTTATTGTTATTTAATGAATATAATTGGCCCAAAACAAAATAGCAATTGCAGATCCCGTGTTTTTCGTTAATGGTCTGGTAAATTGGCAACGATTCTAAAAGCCTTTTTTTACCGCCTTCAAAATCTTTATTTTTTAAATGAATTTCGGCGATGCCTAATAATGAGTTGGCCATATAAGAACTGCTATTATTTCGCTTATATATCTCTAAAGCCCTTAAACTGTAGAAGAGGGCACTATCGTATTCTTTTTTCGCTACATGTAAAATGTTGATATTGGTTAAAACATTTGCATAGCGGATCATATCATTGCGTTCTAAAAAATAATTTTTTGCAAGGCTGTAATAGGTATATGCTTTATCAAATTCTCCTTGCTTCACATATAAGCTTCCTAAAATATTATAGATCTTGAATTTATCTTCGTTCAAGCCTTCTCTTTCCAGAAAGGCAATATATTCTAAACAAAAACTTAAGGAAACGTCATACATTTCCTTATAGAACAAATAATTTATTAATGTAACAGATGTTCTTTTAATGCCGTTATTAAACCCGATCTTTTTAGCGAGTTTAAGAGCTGTCATAAAATGCGTAATATGCTCTTTAGATTTGTACAGATCATATTGCCTTCCCAAATTAAAGATCAGGTTCACTTTATTGGAATCTTCGGGTGCCTTATTAATTAAAATAGTTAAAGAATCGATAGCCCTTTGCGATTGGCTATAAACACAGGTATAGGTATAAAGAGACAATACAAACAGAAAATATTTTAAACCGTTTTTCATTAAAACATTTATATTTTTATTCCAATGATGCAAATATCCCTTCGAAAGAGTTTATCTTGAGCGAAGTCGAATGGCTCAGGGTAAACTGACTCAATTTGCTTTTTCATATTTTTATTCCAATTATGCAAATATCGTCTACCTGATCATGATAACATTTCTCACCAGCTTCATTGCTCCATGTACGCCAGTTCTCGTAAGTAAGATTAAGCATATTAATTTGTTCTTGCATTTTAAGATCACTTATTGATGTTAAAAACTCATTTAGTTGGCGGTTCTTGAATTTTTTAGCATCGGGTCCTCCAAATTGATCGGCATAACCATCAGTATAAAGATACAAAACATCCCCGGTTTGCATATCAAGATCAAATAAAGTAAAACTATTTATTTTTTCGCCTTTACCAACAGGCATTTTATCCTTTGGCATTTCTAAAGCTTTTCCTTCACGAATAACAATAGGGGCGTTATTTGCAGCTGCATACGTCATTTTGTTTGTAGACCTGTTTATACACATTAAAATAGCATCCATGCCATCACGGCCACCCTCTTGCGAAAAGTGCTCTATCAACCTGATACGCACATGGTCTAATATTTCGTTTGGCTTAACAATGTTCTTTTCAATCACCGCTTCGTTTAAAAAGTTAATATTAAGCAAGCTCATAAAAGCTCCCGGAACCCCATGACCGGTTGAATCACAAACGGCAAGGTAAAAATTATTGTTGTGTTGGGTTGCCCAATAAAAATCGCCGCTAACAATATCCTTTGGTTTAAATAACACAAAATGCTCAGGTAAGGAAGCCCTTAATAACCTTTCGTTGGCTAATAAAGCATATTGAATACGTTTTGCATAATTAATGGAGTCGAGAATGTCTTTTTGATGAAGTTCGATGATCTCTTTTTGTTTTTCGGCAACAATGCTTCGGTTAATAGCCAGTTCGCGTTGTTTATCTACTTCTATCTTTTGAGTTTCGATGATAAAATTTTGTTTCTGTATTACTTTAACCCTTCTATAGAGGAAAACAGAGAAGGTGATCACAATTAAAAGACCAATAAGCACAGAGGTAATGATTATTTTATTTTGCTGTAATTGGTCGTTATACATAATGTCTTTTTTTTCCTGTTCAGCTTTAGCAATATTTTCTTTTTTCTCAAACTCATATTGAAATTGTTTTTTAACAGAGACCTTTTGAAGCTCACTATTATTTAAACTGTCTTTCATACGATTAGAGAGTTTTAACATATCGTAGGCCTTATCATATTTATTCTGCTTTCTGTAAATATCCTGCAAAAGATTTGCTGCGGCACCAATGTTGGTGGGGTAACCAATTTTATTTGAAATAGCGAGCGATGCAAGTGCATTATCCAATGCCAGTTTTATTTTATTTTCTTTTAAATAAAGCTGGCCCAAATTATATAAAGAGTAGGCAATGCCCTGTTCGTCGTTGATCTCTGTGCGGATCTTTAAACTCTTCGTAAAAAAATCAAGGGCTTTTGCGTTATTATTTTGTTCTTCATAAATATTACCAATGTTTTGAAGAGAATATCCCTGGCCTAATTTATCGTTAATAGTTTCTCTTATACGTAGGCT
>JAUXSA010000037.1 GCA_030681615.1 Bacteroidota bacterium | reverse complement strand
AACGGATGGTGGCGATGAGTTACGCATGAAATACCGTTACCTGGATCTGCGTAGAAATATTGTAAGAAAGAATTTAGAATTACGTCATCGGCTCGCGATAGAAACACGCAACTATTTAGATAAATTGAACTTTTTAGAAGTAGAAACACCTGTTCTTATTAAATCAACGCCTGAAGGTGCCCGCGATTTTGTGGTACCAAGTCGTATGAACCCCAATCAATTTTATGCGCTACCGCAAAGTCCGCAAACCTTTAAACAATTGTTAATGGTAAGTGGTTTCGACAGGTATTATCAAATTGTAAAGTGTTTTAGGGATGAAGATCTGCGTGCCGACAGGCAGCCAGAGTTCACACAAATAGATTGTGAAATGAGCTTTATAGAGCAGGAAGATATTTTACAAACGTTTGAGGGCCTGGTAAAATATTTATTTAAAACAGTTAAGGGAATTGATATTCCTACGCTACCAAGAATGACTTATGCAGATGCCATGAAATATTATGGCAACGATAAACCCGATACACGTTTTGAAATGAAGTTGATCGATTTTAAAAATGTGGTAGCTGGTGCAAACTTCAAAGTGTTTGATGATGCAGAAGCCGTAATTGCTATTTGTGCAAAAGGCGCTTCAGAATACACACGCAAACAATTAGATGAATTGACTGAATGGGTGAAGCGTCCGCAAATTGGTGCTACCGGTTTGGTTTATGCACGTGTAAATACGGATGGTACTTTAAAATCGAGTGTAGATAAATTTTATAACGAAGATGCGCTTAAAAAATGGGCAGAGGCCTGTGGCGCAGAAAAAGGAGATCTTATTTTAGTGTTGGCAGGTGCAGAAGAAAGAACAAGGAAAGCAGCAAGTGAATTACGTTTAGAAATGGGTAACCGTTTAGGTTTAAGAGATAAGAATAAATTCTCATGTTTATGGGTAATTGATTTTCCTTTGCTGGAATGGAATGAAGGCGATCCTAATTTATTAGCATCGTTAGCGGGAAGATGGCATGCCAAGCATCATCCTTTCACTTCTCCAAAACCGGAAGATATTGCACTATTAGACAGCAACCCCGGAGACGTTAGGGCAAACGCATATGATGTTATAATTAATGGCGTTGAAATTGGCGGCGGAAGTATCCGTATTCACAATAAAGCGTTACAGGCAAAAATGTTTGATATATTGGGTTTCACAAAAGAAGAAGCTCAAAAACAATTTGGTTTTTTAATGAATGCTTTTGAATTTGGCGCGCCGCCTCATGGCGGTATTGCTCTGGGTTTCGACAGGCTGTGTTCTATGTTTGGCGGAGCCGATAGCATCCGTGATTTTATCGCTTTCCCTAAAAATAATGCAGGAAGGGATCTAATGATCGATGCTCCAAGCGAAATTAGTGATGAGCAATTGAAAGAATTAAATATTGAAAACGTAATAAAGAAAAATTGATCGTAGCAGGTTTCATAGCTTTTTTATGTATTGGGTTGATCTTAGGATTAATTGGCGGCGGCGGCTCCATTCTTGGCGTGCCGGTTTTAGTATATTTAATGTGTTATAGTGCAGATATTGCAACTTCCTACTCTTTATTTATTGTTGGTTTAACTTCTTTAATCGGGGCATTTTCTTATTTACGCAAAGGAGAGATAAGTGCCGAAGCCATTGCGCAATTTGCCATAGCATCAATGACAACCGTTTTTTGTGTAAGAAAATTTGTGATGCCATCTATTCCGGAAGTTTTTACTTTATTTGGTTTAGAGATCTCAAAAGACGCTTTCATCATGGTTATTTTTGCCATTCTTATTTTGTTCTCGTCCTATAGCATGATCAAAAAAAGAAAGCCAAATACTATTAACCAGGTTAAATGGGATGAGTTTGCCAAGAGCCCGATGGGCTTGCCATTTGTAATTTTATTAGGTATTTGTGTAGGGTTTATTACCGGATTTGTTGGAGCCGGTGGAGGTTTTATTATTGTGCCTGTACTTATTTTCTTTTTGCGTTTAAAATTTAAAAAAGCAATTGGTACATCACTATGCATCATTGCTGTAAATTCTTTAATTGGGTTTACCGGTAATATTGGTCAACAGGCAATTGACTGGGTTTTTCTGTTAAGTATTTCAGCCACCTGTATTGCTGGCATCTTATTAGGAAGCTTGTTGTCAAACAAAGTGTCGGCAAAAAGATTAAAGCCCACTTTTGGTTGGTTTACATTAACGGTTGGTATTTTTGTATTGATTAAAGAAACTCTACTCAATTAAATTCTTATTCTAATAATGCAAACATTCCTTCAACAGGGCTCAGGATAAACTGACTCGTTTGCATTTTTAAATTTTTATTCCAATAATGCAAACATCGTCAACCTGGTCGATCCCAGCTTTCCAATTTTTAAATGCAGTATCTAACATCTTTTTTTGCTCAGGCATTTCTTTGTTATGAGAATCTATAAGAAGTTGCAATAATTGTTTGTATTTGAATTTCTTTCCTTTTGGTCCGCCAAACTGATCAGCATAGCCATCGGTAAAAATATAGAGTATATCGCCTTTATTTAATTGTAATGTATGTGTTGTAAAAGGTTTTTCATCTGCATACTTACCAATGGGCTGTTTATCGGCTTTTATTTCTTGTAACCCTCCTCCACCTAAAATATACCAAAGTGGATTATTTGCACCCGCCCATTTTAATTCGTTTGTTTTCACATTCAAAGCGCACAACGAAATGTCCATTCCATCTTTTACTTCGCTCTCACTTTTTTCAAATGTTTCAATTACCAATTCACGTACCTTATCCAGAATTTTTCCTGGCTCCGTAATATTAAATTCTTTTACTGTTCTATTTAAAGCATTGCTACAAACAACACTAACCATCGCGCCCGGCACACCATGACCTGTACAATCAGCAGCAGCGAACAGTATTAAGTCCGCAGTTGGCAGTTCGCCATCCGACTGCTTACTTAAATCTGCCGACTTTTGACTGATTTTCTCAATCCAGTAAAAATCACCGGCAACAATATCTTTTGGTTGATACAGTACAAAACTATTTGCTAAATAATTATACCAGATCTTGTCTGAGGGAAGAATGGCATCCTGTAAACGTTTGGCGTAAGTTATACTATCAAGGATCTCTTTATTCTTTTCTTCAATTATAATGTGTTGCTTTTTTAATTCAGTAAAAGAATCTTTTACTTTATCTTCTGCGGCTTTTCTTAAAACAATTTCCTTACCAAATAAACGGTTCCAGCTTATTAATGTGATCGCTAACACAAATATTCCAAAATTAATTAGCGCTTCTCCAAAGGGCCAGTGCATTACCCTGAACAATATGCCACAAAAAATAGAGGCCAGGCTAACGAGATCGCAAATGGTTAAGAAATAAGCGTACCATGTTCCTGTGTAAGCTTTCCATTTTTCTATCCGGTTCTTTGAATGAAGTGGTAAAAAGAGGAACGAGAAAACATAAAATATACCAAAAGCTAAAAATGCCGCGCCTGGAAAACGGTGCTCCTTAAAGAAATAATAGAGTGCCAATAAGAATACTGTAAGTATAAAAAGGCCGGTGGCAAATTTTCTCCTCCTTTCAAGCGGTAAAGGAAACATGAGGAAAGAAATACCTAAAAAAAATAATCCAATAGAAGAAAAGGAGATAAGAAAATAAAAGAAATTGAATTTTCCCTGGTTATTAGGCTCAAATAAAAGACTGCAGCCCAAACCAATTAAACTAATTAGAATACATATATATCCTGTTCTTCTCATTTCAAATTGAAAAAATTATTTTCCAATATATTTTCTGTAATAACCACACTCTTTAATGATTTCCTGGTAATATTTTGTTGTTGTGTATTCTTTCTTTAGCTGCGCGAAATAAATCCCTGACTTAAAATCGCCTTTATAATTCGTAGGCTTATTATCAAAAAATTTATTTTGCTCACACTTGGCCGCCATAAATGTACACTTGGCTTTAAACTCCGGATCGTTTGAATTTGTTTTTGCCAGTAAATAATATTTTAAAGCAATATCACAGTCAAGCGGCGATGTATAACCCCAATTATTTACACGGTTAACGGAAAAATAACGCGCATTACCATAATAGGTCATGTTATAAAAACCATTTGCAATTAAAAAATAATTTTGAGCAGCCTCAGTAGGTTTTGCTGTAGCGATGCCCTTCATTTCTATTAATTTTTCCACAAAAGAAATACTGGTATATTTTGTTTTTTGTTTAGCCTCATGATCGCAATCATGGCAATCCTTTATATGAATAGTAAATGGGTTACCCAATAAAACTGTATTGTGTTTTGGAATAGATCTATATGCTCTAAGTGCGTCTTCTAACTGATCTGCATGCGCATAACGAATTGCCAATAATTCAACATAATCAAACTTTGAAAGAGTAGAAACTTCAGTAAATAATTTTTCAAATTCGCTTTTTGGCTCTTTATCATAATAAGAGATCATACTTTTTAAATTTTCAATTTTATCAAAACGATTTTGCTCTATGCCATTTGAAATTAATTCTGCTTTCTCGTGTTCATCTTTTTTTAGCGCTAATTTTGCCAAAGTGTTCCTTACCCATGAACGCGCTGCATTTGACCTGAAAGCATCTTCTGTTTTATCTTTGAACATCACTTTTAGATCGGTTAAAAGATCTGCCTCTGCTTTTGGCGTTAGATCGGTAATACGCGATACTTTACCAACAAGACTGATCAAATGGTATTGTGACTTGATCATGTTACTTGTTTTAGAATATTTTTCGGCTAATTTTAATTGTTTATCACCTGTAGTATAATTCTGTTTAAGGTAATTTACATACGCGGCAGACAAATGCCAGATCACAGGATTGTTTGTTGAATTAGTTGCCGACATTTCATCTAAGAATGAAATAAGATTCTTATCTATCTTTTCAGATAATTCTTTTTGTTTAGATAGATCATTTCCGAAACTACCGTTAAATTTTTCTTCTTCAATATTTACAGCACGCATCAATAGAACATCGGTCAGTTCAGACTTTGGGTTGATTTTTAAAATTTCTTTCATTGCCGTAACATAATCAGTGTAAAGACCAAACATTTGCCATAACACTTCTTTTTCACGCGTTGTTTTAGCAAGGGCAAGACATTCATTCCAATCGGCTTGCTGTAAAGGATGAAAGGATAGATAGGCTGACTTTTTAAGCTCATCAAAACCATCAAAGATCTTTGAGAATAAATAATTGGCCTGCGCGTATTGTTTTTGTCTGTAATATGCTCCAGCGCAATAACTCAGCGCTCTCCACTTTAAATTATTTTCTGATTTGAACACAGCCTCATTGTCTTTATAGATCTTAATAGCATTATTATATTCTTTATTAAAAAAATACAGCCGCTCTAATTGAAAAGCATAGCGCTCTCTCATAAATGGATCGGTAGCTTTTGCTAAAAAATTTACGCCTCCGGCAATTTGTTTTGTGATGGAATAAACTTCTTTCTTTTTGTTATCATCCACCCAATAACTTACTTCTTTTACAGCAAACTCTTCATTACGCTTAGCATAACCTAAAAAATACAAAAACCCGGTTGCTTTACTTTCCGGCTGCATGGCCTTTAAACTATATGCCTGCGATTTTGAATTAAGATTAGAAGGTTTCTTTTTTATATCAAAGATCATAGAATCAATTTGATTGATGGAAGCTTCGTACAACCAATAATTCACAGCTTCTTTACTTAAATTATTTCCTAAAAAACTCATCCAATCCTTTGTGTTTTGCTCTTTAAAGATCCCGGCGCTGGCATCGTCGTAGCCATCATAAAAAGGAGTGGCCTGAGTTCTAAAAAAAGGTTTATACTTTGGTTGGTTAATTATTTCGGGAGTAAACATGGAGCCTTCGGTGCCATCCCAATCGCCGCCACCACAAGCCAAAACAGTAATTGTTGTAATACCCAGTCCACTAATTAAAAGCAGTAATAACCTTTGTAAAAATTTCTTTGTCATAATAATTTAAATTGTTTTCGTCGAGATCATAAAAAATTACTTTTCTGTTTTCCTGTTTGAGGTTTTGCCGTAAAAGCCTTGCTGCCTCAATTAATTGCTCTTTACTTATAGTTTCAAACTTTAAAACATCACCAGTTCTGTAAAAGATCCCATTTTCTAAATGATCTGTTCTAACATTAAATTTAGTATTATTTTCGGAATCAATCCCCCTACCCCCCTTCTCCAAGGGGGAATTTGTTAATACAGAGAAATTGGTGATATCATTTATTTTAGGCGTATCCATCTTAGAAATTAAGCCAATAACCGTGTTGTTTCTGTAATGGACATACCATTTAAAAATCGGCAAAGCCACGTCCAAGGGCAATTCGTATGTTTTTAAGAAGGAGGTATATTTTTCTGCAACTTTTGTATTGTAAATTGAACTTTCTCCATTCATATCGCTCAGATCGCCCATATTATAGAACATAAGCACACCTCTGTTCACAGGCGGGACTCCGGTTTTAACCGTATACTTTACCTGGTGTAAACGAATGGTGCAGCTAAGCTTAACATTTTTTGAAATAAGTTTTTTTACCTTTTCAAGAAAGAAAAAATAATTTTCTTTTGTTTTGGCTGACCAATCACAATCAAATTGCAATTCATTATAATTATTTGTAATTGAATTTATTTTTGAAACAACGTTCTTTGCCAATAACACAACTTCATCGTTCTTTAAATTTAAAAAAGTGCGGTTAGTAATAAATATAACCGGAATAACCTGCATTTTTTTCGGGATAGAGTCTACACCCTCCAAAACAGCTATAGGCAAAGGTTTTTCTGTTCCTTCAGAAACGTCCACATCAAAAAACCGGACATATAAAACCTTTGTATTAAGTTCTTGCAATACTTTCTTTTCTGCCGAAGAAATTGAAAATTTTGTTTTCCAATAATAAAAAGAAGTTTCAATTACATTTTTTGTACACGAAAAAAAAGAAAAACAAAGTAACACAGCCGTAAACTTTAATACGCTCTGTTTCATGTTCTTTATTTTTTCTTTTTTTTGATCAGATCGATGACTATTTTAACCGGTCGGCCAACAATAGCCTTTTCTCCATCAATGATAATTGGGCGTTCAATAAGGATTGGATTTTTACTAAGTATTTCTATCCACTTAGCGTTCGTGATCTTCTTGTCTTTATATTTTTCAATAAAAAGTGGTTCGTTCTTTCTTACAATATCAATTGCTTTGCAATCGAGCATATTAA
>JAUXSA010000033.1 GCA_030681615.1 Bacteroidota bacterium | reverse complement strand
TTCATTGATTTAATTTGAGCATTACCACCCACACGTGATACGGAGATACCTACGTTAATAGCGGGACGAATACCTGAGTTAAATAAATTTGACTCTAAGAAAATTTGTCCGTCGGTAATAGAAATTACGTTTGTTGGAATGTATGCAGAAACGTCACCTGCTTGTGTTTCAATAATAGGTAATGCAGTTAACGAACCACCACCTTTTACTAAATGTTTAATAGAAGCCGGAAGATCATTCATGCTTTGAGCAATTGCATCATTAGCATTGATCTTTGCCGCACGTTCCAATAATCTACTGTGTAAGTAGAAAACGTCACCAGGATAAGCTTCACGTCCCGGTGGGCGACGTAATAATAAAGATACCTCACGGTAAGCAACTGCTTGTTTTGATAAGTCATCAAACACGATCAAAGCCGGACGACCGGTATCGCGGAAGAACTCACCAATTGCAGCACCCGAGAATGGAGCATAAAATTGTAATGGAGCAGGATCGGCAGCACTTGCAGAAACAATTACTGTGTAAGGCATTGCACCGTTCTCTTCTAATACACGAACGATGTTTGCAACAGTAGATGCTTTTTGACCGATAGCTACATATATACAGAATACAGGTTGCCCCGCTTCGTAAAATTCTTTTTGATTAATAATAGTGTCAATACAAACGGCAGTTTTACCGATCTGACGATCACCAATAACTAACTCACGTTGTCCACGACCAATTGGGATCATCGCGTCAATAGCTTTGATACCAGTTTGTAGAGGCTCAGTTACCGGCTGACGGTAAATAACACCTGGCGCTTTACGTTCTAATGGCATTTCATAAGTAGTGCCGGGAATTGGTCCTTTTCCATCAATTGGATTTCCTAATGTATCAACTACACGACCTAGCATTCCTTCTCCAACTTTTAGGGAAGCAATACGGCCCGTACGTTTTACAGGACTTCCTTCACTGATGCCTTCGCTTGGCCCTAATAATACGGCACCAACGTTATCTTCTTCAAGATTTAATACAATAGCTTGTAAGCCTGTTTCAAATTCGATCAGCTCTCCTGATTGAACTTTAGATAGACCATAAATACGGGCAATACCATCACCTACTTGTAATACGGTTCCTACTTCTTCTAATTCAGCTTCGCTTTTAAAGCCGCTTAGTTGTTGTCTTAAAATTGCAGATACTTCTGCCGGTTTTATCTCAGCCATTTTATTTTGGATTCAATTATTAATTACTACTTGGTATATATTTATTACTTAATAAATTCTTTCGAAGATCATTTAACTTACGTTTTACGCTTTGATCTAATTGTTTATCGCTAATTGCTAAAACAAATCCTCCTAAAATAGATGCATCTACTTTTTCAACCAATTCAACTTCGCCTGCTCCTGCATTTTGTTTAACGATCTCTAACACGCGTGTTTTTAATTTTGCATCCAAACCGGTTGCAGTTGTAATAACAGCTGTTGTAATATTTTTCTTTGCTTTAAACTGCTCGTCAAAGGCTGTTGCAATTTCAGGAATATAAGATTCGCGGCGTTTTGTTGCCAGCAAGTTTAAAAACGATAAAGATAATTTTGAGATCTTGCCACCGAAAATAGAATTAAGGATCTCTGATTTTTTATCTGTTTTAACGATAGGGCTATTTAGTAAAACAATAAATTCGTGATTTTGATCACATACCCGTTTTACTGTTTGCATATCTTTCCTTGTTTCTTCCAGCTGCTTATTTTCAACAGCAAGGTCGATCAGGGATTTAGCATATCTTGAACCAACGATCATCTTAGTTTAAGTTTACGTCTTTCATTAAGTTATTTACTAAAGCTTTTTGCTTTTCGTCAGACGATAATTCGCTGCGTAATATTTTTTCTGCTATCTCAATAGATAAAGTTGCAACCTGGTTTTTTAATTCAGTAACTGCTGCATTTTTTTCGTTGATGATCTGCTCTCTTGCAGAAGCTAAAATTCTATCAGCGTCTTTTTGCGCTTTAGATTTTGCCTCGTTAATAATAGCATCTTTTGCTTCACGCGCTTCTTTAATTAAAGCATCACGTTCGTTACGTGCCTCTGCTAAGATCTTTTCATTGTTTGATTTTAGCTCGCGCATATCATTTAAAGCGCTTTCTGCACTCGCCAATGCTTTTGTAATGCCGTCTTCGCGGGTTTTAATAGCATTTAAAATTGGTTTCCAGGCGTATTTACCTAACAGAACCAATAACAATAAGAACACAACGGTTGTCCAGAAAATAAGACCAATACCCGGAGTGATAAGTGAAGCTGATATAAATAAACTGTTCATTATGTTGATTTTTTTATTGCTTTTTATTAAAAAACTAAAGCCCCTTACCAACCGTAAGGGGCAATAATAATTACTTAGACATTAAAGCCACAACCACCGCGAATAAAGCAACACCCTCAACAAGGGCAGCTGCGATAATCATCGTAGTTTGGATTTTTGAATAAGCGTCAGGTTGACGTGCAATGGCATCCATTGCGTGTCCACCAATTTGTCCGATACCGATTCCGGCACCGATAGCTGCTAAGCCTGCACCAATTGCGGCGATGCTACCTGTCATTCCTACTGGATCCATTTGTTTTTGTTTTTATTTGTTTTTATTAAATTCTTTTAATTAGTGATGTGCTGTTGCTTTTTCATCTTCATCATTGTGAACGCCATCTTCATTGTGATCTGCAGATGCAGAACCAATAAATAAAGCAGTTAACAAGGTAAATATGTATGCCTGTAATAAAGCAACCAAACATTCCAATACGTCAATAAATAATGCAAAACCTACCGCTACCGGCGAGATCCATAGTGTTTTAAATACAAAGATCAAACCTACTAAACTAATTACGATAATGTGACCGGCAGTAATGTTTGCGAATAAACGGATCATTAAAGCGAATGGTTTTGTAAAGATACCTACAATCTCTAAAGGCACTAAAATAGGGTAAAGCGCTTTTGGGGCCGGTGGCGCAAAAATGTGGTGCCAATAATGTTTATTAGCATTTACGTTAGTAACAATTAAAGTAATAACCGAAAGTACCAATGTAAAAGCAATGTTACCTGTTAGGTTTGCGCCAATTGGAATAAGGCCTAATACATTATTTAGTAATATCAAAAAGAAAACAGTTAATAAATAAGGCACGTATTTATCGCTTTTAGCGCCAATGTTTGATTTTGCAATATCATCGCGTACAAAAGTAATTAACGGCTCAAAAAAAGATTGTTTGCCTTTTGGGGCAGAAGTAACGCCGGTGTTTTTGTAAGCCCTTGCGATGGATGTAAATAATAAAAATAAAATTGCAGCGGTTAACATTAATTGCGCTACGTTTTTAGTGATAGAAAAATCATAAACGGTTTCGTTAGGATCAACAGGAATAATTTCTTCATCAATTAATATATAACCTGCGTATTCTGCGCCATGATCAAATTTTGAAGAAGAGAAGAATTGTAACCCCTTTGTATTAGAATAAATAATTACGGGCAAGGGAATAGCAACCGCATCACTATGGTCACCCCATAAATGCCACGAATGTGAATCTAAGATATGCTCAAAAGCAACCGCAGCAATATCTACAGGCGCATTTGGGTCATGTTCCTTAGTGTCGTGAGGGTTTTCGCTAACAACGGCGCCGGTTTCATCAGTAGAAGGTTCAACCGGTTCTGAAGCGTTTAATTTTAATGAAAGAGAGAAAAACAGGGCAAATATTACAAAACAAGTACTCGAAAATCTCTTGTATGTGCTAATTTTACTGGTCATTACGTGAATTTGTGTTTAAAAAGCTTTTATTTCGGGGGCAAATGTAGGTATATTTTAATCAAAAACGACACTATTTTAGATGAATTTTCTTTTTTGGAGTACCAATTTCAGGTACTTTAAAGATTGTTTATAAGATTTTTAATTAATGGTTGAAAAGTTGCCCGTTTTTTAGAATTTTTTGAAGGCATTATTCCATAAAAGAATTGCCGATAACCTTAATAATTTTCTTAATTTCAACCCATTATAAAATTTTACTATGAACTATTGGCTTATAAAATCCGAACCCTCAGCCTACAGTTGGGAGCAGCTAAAAAAAGACAAAAAAACCGATTGGACAGGTGTGCGCAACTATGCCGCCCGCAATAATTTACGTGATATGAAAAAAGGGGATCTTGCCTTTTTTTACCATAGTAACGAGGGTATGGAAATAGTGGGCATTGCTAAAGTGGTAAAAGAGCATTTTCAAGACCCTACAACTGAAGAAACGGCGTGGTTGGCCGTGGAATTTGCCCCGTACAAAGACCTTAAAAAAACGGTTACCCTTGAAACCCTTAAAAAAGACCCTTTCTTTAAAACAATGGACCTTATAAGGCTTTCACGCTTAAGTACAGGAAAAGTAACAAAAGCTGAGTTTGATAAGATCTGCGACATGGGAGGAGTGGATATAAAGTAAATGAGAAAACCACTTATTATATTATTATTATCATTTGGATTTGTTAAAGCACAAGTAGTTACCAACCTTGATTGCATAACGGCAATTTTTGTCAATGGCAATTATACAACACAATTAGTTCCAAATTCGGGAAACGGAAATATAAATGACCTTCAATTGCCAAATAATATTAGTAACCCTAATGTAAATCCAATAGGAACAAATTCTGGATGTATGTTGTCAAACGAATTGGTTCCACAATGGTTTATTTTTAAAATTTGTAACCCCGGTAATTTTGAGTTATTAATAGGTTCTGATCTTGGCCAATGTCCACAAGCGGGTTTTACAGACTGGTCTCTCTGGAAATACACCTCAACCAGCTGCTCTAAAATATTTAATAATCAGCTTGCTCCTTTAAGGTGTAATTGGAATGGTGCGGTAAGCGGTGGGACCGGTATTTGCGATACTTTAAACTTACCTCCAAATGGTGTAAAATATAATTACGAACCTCCTTTGGCTGTAAATGCCGGCGACAGTTTGGTTCTATGCTTTAGCAACTTTAGTGGTGTGAATGCATTGATCGATTTTATGAGTATTGGTACAGCAAGTATTAATTGTTCAATAATAACATCGCTTGCCACAAACGAAAGTTTAAGACAAAAAGCGTTTGTTTATTATAGTTCTTTAAAACAAATAAAAATTTTAGATCCTTCTATTGAACATATTGTTATTAGAGATGTGCAGGGAAAAGAAATTTACAAAAAAACAAATGAAGAGAATTTATTGATCGATTGTAATAATTTTGCAAAAGGAATTTATTTTGTGACTTATTACAGTAAAGAAAATTTACCTGCAACAGAAAAAATACTGATAGATTAAAACAACTGGTCAATTATCTTAATCGCATTCTTTGCGCGTTCTTCGTTCACCCCGCTAATAATAGAAAAAGAAGCATTCAGGTCGTTTACTTCATTTTTATTCATTCCAAGGATCATATCGCGACTGAATTTATTTTGCCTTAGTTCATCCTGCTGCCATGGCATATCGTTATCCGTAATAAAATAATGATCATATTTTATTTTATGGAGCTTGTCACAAATAAAATCTGGTGTTTTTTTAAACTCCAGTTCCGCCCAAATTTTAAGGGTAATTAATGTGGTGTCGCAAAACAAAAAGCGTTTTGCTTTTTTAATTAATTCGTTCTCTAAAGCAATTTGTTTTTGGGCAATAATAACAAGATCTTCTAAAGTGTAATTATAAATATCCGAATCGTTAAAATATTCGCGTGCGTATTCGGGCACCCAAACGGTATTATAGTATTTTGACAGTGCTGCGCAAAGTTCAGATTTACCGGTACTTTCGGCGCCGATCACAGCAATTTTTATGATACCGCTCTTCTCCATTTTAACCATCCGTAAAAAGCCATAACCGTAAAAAATAAATATAATACTGCAAACAACCACATAAATTTAACGCCGTATAAAACAACATAAGCGCCATCAATCAACACCCAGGTTAACCAGTTCTCTACCCACTTTTTTGTCATCATATAAGTGGCTGTTAAACTGCAAGCCGTTAGTGTAGCGTCAAACAAAACTTTATCACCTTTAAGAAAACCTATTAAAAAGTAAAACAAAGCTATTTGCGCTACTGTAACTACAACTAAAACAGGAATTAGTTTCAGAGGCATTTTTTCGACTTTAAATTCCTTTTCTTTATTTTTTTCCCAAAAATACCAGCCGTAAATAGCGGCGCCTAAATAAAATACCTGCAGGCCCATATCGCCAAATAATCTTTCTTCGTAGAACTCTGCAATTGATGCACAAACAGCCATAATTGAAACAGGCCAACACCAGATGTTTTCTTTGATGGTTAACCAAACGCCCAATACTCCGCTGATTAAGGCTATGATTCCCAGAACAGACATGCTTAGATCTCCAGGTTATTTTCTTTGTAAGCGTCGAGGATCTTTAAAAAATGATCGTATGGAGAGGCGTGATCCCAGATGTAAGAATTAAAAGCCAAACCATAAAAGCCCAATTCGGCAGCTTTAGCAACTATTTTAGGAGAGGTGCCGCCACGGGCAACAAATCGTTTACCTGTATTTTTTAATGCGGCTTTAACACCCACTTCATAAAAACCACTGTAAAACTCGCCGGTAATACTGTTAAACATGGTGCCCATTAAAATATAATCAAACACATGTTCTTCTTTATTATATACCTGTTGCAGCCTGGAATAAGAACGACTTTTAGAAATTTTGCCGAATTTTAATTTTAATCGCTGGCGTACAAAAAAGTATTTCCATTTTTTTGATAGATGCGTGCTGGTTAAATGGATTCCTTTAAGATCAAATTTTAATGCTAACTGGTGGTGAGAATGAATAACAATATATTTATGAAAATGCACAGGGATCTCATTTAAGAAATCAGTCATTTGATTGGTGGAGTATTTTGGTTTGCGTAAATGTAAATTCGTTAAACCGCTTTCAAACATCTTCGTTATCAAACTTGCTTCATCAGGCACATCTTTCGAAGATGTTATTACAAATAACTTCATATTACTAAACCCTAACCTTTAAATATTAAAAACACTTATTTATTTCAGTTAATAAAAATACATTTTTTTCCAATGCGTTACCAATTACGATCATATTTGCCCCGGCTTTTATTATTTCTTCGGTTTTTCTCCTCGAATCAATACCGCCACCAACAATAAGGGGTAAGGTAATTTCTTTTTTTATACTTTTAATTAAAGGTGCTGCAACACTTGTTTTGGCGCCACTTCCGGCCTCCAGGTAAATGGCCCTAAAGCCTAATTGTTGGGCAGCAATAGCAGTATTAATAATAAACGTTTTGTTTTTTGGATCTAAAGGCAAAGTTCCGGTAACTCTTTCGGTTGTTGAGGTTACTCCTCCATCTATCAATAAATAAGCGGTAGGTAAATGTGCCAGCTTCATTTTTTTAATGAGCGGAGCTGCTGTAATGTGTTTACTAATAAGGTAATCGGGGTTTCTACCGGATAAAAGACTTAATAATAATAGCCCATCTGCATGCTTCGATAATTGCGTTTCGTTTCCGGGAAATAATATTACCGGGATCTTAGAGATCTTTTTAATTGTCAAAATAGTTTTTGTAACATCGCCTTTTTGCAATTCGCTGCCGCCCACTAAAAAACAGGCTACTTTGCTTTTATTGGCAAGATGTATTAGCTCCGGGTTAAATTTATCAGGGTCTATAAGTACCGCCAATAAAGGCTTTTTAGAAGCCACCAGTTTTTTTATTAGTTCTTTAAACTTCATTTAAAACGTATACCATTTTGTAATCATCCACATTTTCGCACACTAATTGGTAGCGCTTTTTAAAACTTCCAATATCAATTTTACCAAAAATAACAGCGCCATCAAACTCCTCCACAAACAAATTTAATTTAAAGTCCAGCTCTTTTAGTCCGTAAACCTTATACATGGCCTCTTTGGCGGCCCAAATAGTAATTAATTTTTCTACATTATTTTTCGCGAATTCTACTTCGGGTTGGTTTAAGAACTTATGTTGGATCTTTAAAACCTTATCTCTTATAAGTTCAATATCAATGCCGGTGTTCTCTTTTTCATTAATAATAATAACCAGTTTATCATGCGAGTGCGAAATGGAAATATGCTCGGTTCTCGCCTTTAAAAACGGTTTGTTCGCGGGCGTATAATTTAGCTCAAAATCTTCTGTTTTTAACATTTCCTTCAATAAAAATTGGCTCCCGGCCTTCTCCAGCCCGCGTTTTGGTATGTTTGAACGGCTTTGCGAAAATGCGGCCATATCTAAAATTCCAAGGTGGATAAAAGGGCTTATAATTCTTATGTTAATCACAAATAATTAGTTGAGAATTACAAACTTATGACTTATCTTTGTATTCCTTAAAAAATTAATAATTAAAAACATAAATAATATGCCAGTTACAGCAACAAAGTACGTAAAAAGCAAAGTTAAAGATATGTCTTTAGCAGAGTGGGGTCGTAAAGAAATTAAATTAGCCGAAGAAGAAATGCCCGGCTTAATGGCATTGCGCGCAGAGTACGGTAAATCTCAACCATTAAAAGGTGCTCGTATTGCAGGTTGTTTGCACATGACCATTCAAACAGCAGTTTTAATTGAAACATTAACAGCTTTAGGCGCTGAAGTTACCTGGAGTTCATGTAATATCTTCTCAACACAAGATCATGCAGCAGCAGCAATTGCAGCGGCTGGTATACAGGTTTATGCCTGGAAAGGTATGACAGCAGAGGAATTTGACTGGTGTATTGAACAAACTTTATGGTTTGGCGAAGACCGCAAACCTTTAAATATGATCTTAGATGACGGTGGCGATCTAACGAATATGGTTTTTGATCAATACCCTGAATTAGCCGCAGGCATTAAAGGTTTATCTGAAGAAACAACTACAGGTGTTCACCGTTTATATGAGCGTATGGCAAAAGGTACTTTATTGTTACCGGCTATTAACGTAAACGATTCGGTTACAAAATCTAAATTTGATAATAAGTACGGTTGCCGCGAATCATTAGTGGATGCTATCCGTAGAGCTACTGATATTATGATGGCAGGTAAAATTGCTGTTGTTGCAGGTTATGGTGATGTGGGTAAAGGTTCAGCGCAATCGCTTTCATCGCAAGGTGTGCGTGTTATTGTAACTGAAATTGATCCTATTTGTGCTTTACAAGCTGCAATGGATGGTTACCAGGTAATGAAAATGGATAACGCTGCAAAAATTGCAGATATATTAGTTACAACTACAGGTAATAAAGATATTATTGTTGGTCGTCATTTCGAATCAATGAAACATGGTGCTATTGTTTGTAACATTGGCCACTTTGATACTGAAATTGATATGGCTTGGTTAAACAAAACTTATGGTGATACTAAAGACACCATTAAACCACAAGTTGATCAATACACCATTAAAGGAAAAAACATTATTGTTTTAGCCGAAGGCCGTTTGGTTAACTTAGGTTGTGCTACAGGCCACCCAAGTTTTGTAATGAGTAATTCATTCACAAACCAAACATTAGCGCAATTAGAATTATGGACAAACACGGCAGCTTACGAGAAAAAAGTTTACGTGTTACCAAAAATTTTAGATGAAAAAGTTGCCCGTTTACACTTAGGTAAAATTGGCGTTGAATTAGATGTGCTAAACAAAGATCAGGCTGATTATATTGGCGTGAAAGTTGAAGGGCCATTTAAAGGCGATGCTTACAGATACTAAAATTTAAAAAAATAAATAATTTAAAAATGATCCGCCACAGTGCGGATCATTTTTTTAGTAACCAAAACAACCATGAAAAAATTATTCCTTTTTGCAAGTGCATTTTTATTAACTATAATGGTTTCTTGTGGACCAACTCAAAACGAAGCCATCACTTATAATGATAATATTACAGGTATTATTGATGGTTTAACTATTGAGCATACTTTATTTTTAGATCAGATAGATGGTCACAATATTGATTCATTAAAGATCAGTCATAAATTATTTGTTGATAAAGCAACTAAGAGTTTAGAGGAAAGTAAAAAGATAGGCCCTTTTGCAGATAAAAAAGAATTTATTGACGTGGCCAATGAATATTTTACAACCCTACATTCAATTGCAACAGTTGAAGGAACACAAATGGTTGAGATCATGTCTAAAGACAGTATGCAAATCACACAACAGGATCTGGATAAGATCACTGAAATTGCCACTAAGTTTGATGCAGATTACGATAATGCCTATAATAAAATTCAGGCAGCGCAAATGAAGTTTGCCAAAGAATGGAAATTTACTTTGGACGAGAATAAAAAATAAAATCTATTTCTTTTTCAGGCTTCTTATCATCTCGCCAAAATCTTGTTTTTTATACATGGCGTTTATGATATTTACAATTCGCCCCGCTTTGGTATCAATTCCTTTAGCAGTATAAACATAGCGGTGAAAATAATTGCGATGCGATAATAATAACGAATCAAATTGTTTTTTAGCGATCTTATCGTCGTTTAACGCCTCCATTAATTCTTCAGACTGAAGCGGCGCGCTTTTATCTAATTCTATTTTTAAAGAAACCATAGCGCCTTCTTTTTTTCCTAATTTTTTTCGCAGCTCGGCATTAATGGCAATAATATAATTTCCTTCGCCAATAGGATACGTGGCCATACGGTCAAACTTCACATCATCAATAATGCCTTTAACACGAAACTCTTTTTTATCAGGCCGCTTTAACTTCAATAAAATATCCTGTGGAATATCCACAAAGGTCCAGCCGGTTTTTTCGCCCTTGCTTGAAAATTTTTGAATAATGGCTTTGAAGGAATGCATGTTTAAGCTATACAATTACTAAATAGATTAAAAAAATGTGTATTTTCACATTATAAATTACTAAAGTAATGCAAATTATTAAATATTCATGTCACTTAACAAAAGAAGTTGGCTATAAAGATGAATGGATCATAGATGATATTTATCTGAATAATTTAAATTTACTTGTTGGAAAAAACTCGACGGGAAAATCTCGTGCTTTGAGGGTCATAAAATTATTTTCTCAAGCTATTTTACACAGCCAGCTTATAAACGCACATTTTATTTTTTATTTTAGATCCGAATCGTATGGGGAACTTTGCTATCAAATAAAATGTGGTACTGGTCTAAGAATATATGAAAAGATTACGACGAATAATAGCATTGTGCTTTTAGAAAGGTATGGAAATGAAGCAAAAATATATTCTTTTCTAGAAAATAGAATTCAAACCATCCATCCTCCTGATAAAAAATTAACTCTACATTCGAGAAGGGATGTTAATGAGTATCCTTTCTTTGAAGAAATTGTTACATGGGCAGAATCATTACAATACTTTAATTTCGGACACCTTCATGCTTCATTAAATTTCGATAATCAATCTCAAGAAAGAGATAAAACAATAAGTTCTCAATTGAGTATTGGGGAAATGGTTAATTTATTATCGACCGATGGAAAGAATGAAATAATTACAATGTTTAATAGCTTAGGCTATGAGCTGGAAGATGTTGTGCCAAATTTAAATAAAGAAAAAAAAGAGATTATAATCAGAGAGAAATACTTAACTCAAGGGTTAATTGAATCATCTATTTCACAGGGAATGTACCGTGCGCTATCATTATTAATATTCATTAAATACAATCAGGAACAAAATAAATTAAAAACTTTGGTAATCGATGATTTATGTGAAGGATTAGATTATGAAAGATCATCTATGCTTGGCAAAACGATTTTCGCATATTTAGCTACTTTAGACACACAACTTGTTGCAACTACAAATGATTATTTTTTAATGAATTCTGTTGATACAGCGTATTGGAACGTTTTGAGGAGAAAACAAAACATTGTCAAATCATATAATATAGTTTCAAATGCTAGTTTATTTAAGAAGTTTGATTTTTCCGGCCTCATGAATTTTGATTTCTTTTCATCTGATTTTATTGATTCTGAATCAAGCGAAATATGAAAACGGCTATTTTTGTTGAAGGTCAAACAGAATTAATTTTTGTTCGAGAATTTTTAAAAATAAAATACGACTATGATGTAGATATAATATGTAATACGCTTTGTGCCAACCAACTAATTTATGCTGAATATAACTATCCATGTCCAAATGCTGAAAACCATTTTTGGATCATAAACGTAGCAAATGACGAAGCTGTTTTAAGCCAAATACTTTTACGAGAGGAAAAATTATATGAGGCTAATTATGATCAAATTATAGGATTAAGAGATATGTATTCTACAAGGTATAAAAAATATTCTAATGCAATTGACTCAAAATTAATAGCAGAATTTATCAAAGGCTCCTCTGATTCTCTTATTAAAGCAAAACAACCTCAAAAAATTAAATTTTTCTATAGTATTATGGAAATTGAATCATGGCTTTTAGCTTTTGATTTATTATTTACTAGGATTCATCCTAATTTAACAAATGATACTATAAAAAATATGGTATCGATTGATTTAAGTTTAGATCCTGAACTTACACATTTTCATCCCGCCTCTGTTGTAAATGAAATTTTATCCATTATCGGAGTAGGTTACGATAAATCAAAACATGAAATTGAATCGATTGTTTCAAAAATAGCAAAAGAAGATTACGATTCGCTATATAAAAAGTCTTGTTGCCAGAGCTACAATGGTTTTTATGAGTGTTTTATGTGATGCACCGTAAATTTCTAAAAACTATTGTATAATATTAAGTTTATTCTTACTTATTATCGACATTTTTTTCTGAGTCATCGCATTTTGATCTTTTTCCCCAGGCAACCTTTTCTCAAACTATTATGTCTTATATATAGAAACCATAAAATCTATATTATGAAAACTATAAAACTACTTTTTTTTACGCTTAGCTTGTTCTTAGTTAAGAGTGCCCTTGCCCTAAATCCGGCATCAACATTTACACTTGTAAATCCATGTGTGCCACTTGTAACTATTACGCCCATTCCAAACACTTATGGCTGTTACTCAATAACCACCAATAATAGTGTTCCTAACGACCCTGACAGTTATTATCAGTGGCATTTCCAAGATGGCACAAACGGAATTGGCAAAACTATCCTTCATTGCTGCTCACCAGTAACAGTTACAACTAGCTACACATTGTCTCTTACTTATAATTCTCCGGCATTATGCGGCCCACTGCCTAATGTGCAGGTATTTACCATTACGTTAAATCCTCCTTCATCAACACATTGTGTTCTTAACACACCAAGTGTTTCTTTATCTGTTAACTCAGTTACTGTTTGGGCCGGGGCGGCTATTCCCGAATTATTTACAAACTACAACTATGGTGATGGCTCGCCAACTACAAACTCATACACACATACATATCCCGCCTGTGGTAATTACATAATACAGGTAAACCAGTGGGATATGAATACACCCAACGATACCTGTTATGCTTATGCTGCGGTAAATATTAACTGTGCAAATCCAAATGGCATTAAAGATCATTCTAAAAAAATGATCACAGCATTTTATCCAAATCCTGCAAAAGAAGTATTAACTATAAAAACAGCAATTTCTTTTACCGGTATAAAAGTATATGATCTTTTAGGCAAAGAAGTATTAGTGTCTTTTGATATTCAAAATACAGAAGGAAAAATATACCTTGAAGGACTTTTACCGGGCGCTTATATTGTTAAAATGCAATTAGACGATGGTAAACAAGCTTATAAAAAATTCGTAAAAGACTAACAAATATACTTAGATCTTTAAAAACGGTACGCTTTTTGAATTATTCAACCTAATGCAAATTCACCTTAATGATATAATTAAAGGTTGCAAAGCCAAAGATGAAAAGGCTTTTGAGGTACTGTAT
This sequence comes from Bacteroidota bacterium, assembly GCA_030681615.1. GTDB lineage: Bacteria > Bacteroidota > Bacteroidia > B-17B0 > Aurantibacillaceae > Aurantibacillus. The sequence goes on along the minus strand of JAUXSA010000033.1, from coordinate 36,033 downwards.
AAAAAATATTACAGAATACTTTTAGGCATTGCCTTAAGGTATAGCCGCGATACGGCAGAGGCTGAAGATATATTGCAGGATTCATTCATAAAGATCTTTAACAGTATTGAGTCATTTAACACCACGGGTTCTTTTGAAGGCTGGATGAAACGCATTGTGCAAAACACAGCCATTAACAGCTACAGAAGCAATTTAAAATTCGATCTGCACGTTGCCATTACTGATGAGATAGATGTTGGTGATGATAGTTTTACTTCTGTTTTCGAATCATTTTCGAATAAAGAAATACTGGCTTTACTAAATCAATTGCCCGAAGGATATAGAGTGGTAATTAATTTATTTTATATTGATGGTTATTCGCACCAGGAAATTTCGGAACTGCTTAACATTGGCGTTGGCACTTCAAAATCGCAGCTTTTTAAAGCAAAAGCATATTTAAAAAATCTTTTAAAGGTATCTCATAAACAACAGGCCGTATGAATGATAAAGAAGCCATAAAAAACAAATTCCTCAACTTTGAACCCGAAGTTGATGAGCTTGTTATTAACAAAAACTGGGAACAAATAAAGTATTTTGTACCTCAAAAAGAAAAGAAAAGAAGAGGCCTGTTTTTCTTTTTATACGGAACGCTTGCTTTTTTATTGATTTCTTCGTTGATCTTTATTGTTTCGTTTTTTCCAAAAAATTCTTTAGATGTTTCTGAAAAACAAATATCCATTCCGCAAAAAAATAAAAAAACAGCCAATGTCGAAATTGTTAGCTCAAAAGAAAACAACAATTCTTTTGTAAGAAAGCAGAATAAAAAAAATTCCGCGAAACAAATTACTACCAATATTGCACAACAAAAAGCTTTAGCGGCATACACTATTGCATCTAATACTAAAAAAGAAGTTTCAATAAGTTCAAATGCCAATGCGAACAAAAACACAGAAAGCATTGTTTCACAACAGAATAAATTTATTGACACAGAAACTGTGTTTGAAAAAGGGCCCGTTATTTATGATCAACTTCCTCTTTTGCCATTTAAACTTTTACCAACTGAAAAAAACAGTGAGATTTCTCCTGCTTTTAACCCCAATTATTATCTGCCAAAACCCGTTTCGTTAATCAGCATTGACCTGTTTGGCGGGATACAGCAAACGCATACGGTTATTAAACTAAATAATAATAAGCAAAATAATACTAATTTAAATTATTTAGCAGGCATTGGTATAAATTATCATTTAAGAAATAAACTCAGTGTTACCGGACAATTTATTTACAGCAGAAATAATTTTAACTATACCAATACGGTTACTGAAAATAAAGTTACCAAACAGGTACTTAGCATTACTAGCGGTCCTACAAGCGCAAACATAGATACCACGTATTACATACACGCAAACACAAATTACATTATTCGTTCAAACGCATCGTATAATTTTGCTCTTGGTGCAGAATATAAATTCCTTCAAAAAAATAAATTAAGCCTTGGTACTTTTGCATTATTTAATGTAAGTGCAACCAAATATAATTATGGTTATACAATGGATTATGGAAAAGATGTTATGATATATGTAAACGGAGGCCCAAATCCACCATCTGCCAATCTGTCGCCACCTTCTTTTAAAGAGGGTGATTATTTTAAAGAAGAAAATCGTATAAGTGCAGGGCTTATGCCTGGTATTTTATTAAGCTACAGATTAAATAAAAAAGCGAGCTTGATCTTTAAACCAGCGTATTTTATTACACTTTCTGAAACTAACCTGATCATAAATTCATCTTCATTTAGATTAAAAGAAAATAGCCTTTTGCTAAATGTTGGTTTACGGATTGCACTATAGTTTTAAAGCCATGAATTAATTTCCGCGAATGAAACAATTAACTATTTAATAAAATAAAATCTGTGCGATCTGCCAATCTATGGCAAAAAACTATACACTCTGCAGCTCAATCACCGTTATCTCCGGCCAAATACCTAACCTGCCCGGATAGCCAAGGAAACCAAGACCACGGTTAACATACAACATTTGTTTATCTTGTTTGTAAAGGCCGGCCCAGTTCTTATATAAATATTTTATCGGGCTCCATTTAAAACCTGGAATTTCAATACCTAGCTGCATACCATGCGTGTGGCCACTTAACGTAAGGTCAATTTCAGGATATTCTAAAACCACCTGCATATCCCAGTGACTAGGGTCATGACTCATTAATATTTTAAAAGGATATTTGTCTGCGCCCTCATACGCTTCCTTCATTTTACCATAACGAGGAAAACGCATATTACCACCCCAGTTCTCTATGCCAATCAATCCTATTTGAGCACCATCTTTCTCAATAGGTACATGTTCATTCATCAACAACCTCCACCCAAAATCTTTTTGTTTTGCTTTAAGTGATTCAAGGTTGGCGCGTTTTTCTTGTGGGCCTGCCCATTGCACATAATCGCCATAATCGTGGTTCCCTAAAACAGAGAACACGCCATGCGGTGCTTTCAGGCTTTTAAACAGATCTTCAAAACCCTCTACTTCTGAAGTTTCGTTGTTTACAAGATCTCCTGTAAATAAGATCATGTCGGCTTTTTGAGCCATTACTATTTCAAAAGCCGCCTTTAAGCCACTATCATTAATGAACGATCCTGTATGGATATCCGAAAGCTGAACGATCTTAAATCCATCAAACTCTTTGGGAATGTTTGGCGAAGGGATCTTTACATTGTGAACCCTGTATTTATAAGCGCCCCGCACCATGCCGTATAAAAAACCCACCGCAGGTATCACAGTAAATGTAATGGCTAATTGACTAAAAAATTTCAACCTGCTTATCTTATGCACAGCATCAATGGTTTCAGGGGTTTTAGGTTTAAAGAAGGAATAGACCCACTTAAAAAAGCGAACTATATCATCCATTGCCAGAAAAAGGATTCCAAAAACCTTACAAACTACTAATATGAGGATAGCCGAAGATAAGAACCTGAAAAAATCGTTCCAGTTTGGAGGTGGATAAACTAAGGAAACCAGGCCCATTAAGATGCTTAAGCCTGCTGTAATATAGGCTGTGTATAGAAAAAAATTCCTTTTTTGTTGAGAAAAGTCCTGCGTAAAGGTTTTTACTGCTTGTAAAAAATACAACTCAATAAGCAGCATAAAGAAGAAGAAAACTAAAATTCTAACAAACATAAGTCGCATTAAAATTACAAAACAATATGCCTCATAATAAATTCAGATCAAAAGTAATCAACACCTGTCATTGTAATGTCATAGGTATTTACATACGAATGTTAATTAATTCCAATTTCCGGTGTTTTAAAACTCAGGCTTTCTTATACTTTTGAATAATATTGACCTTTGTAGGTAATTTTAGATATGGCAAACAAAATAAAAATCGGTATCATTTTTGGTGGACAAAGTAAAGAGCGCGAAATTTCTTTCGCCGGGGGAAGAACGGTTTACGACAATTTAAATAAATTTTTATTTGAAGCCGTGCCTGTTTTTGTTGACAGCTTTGGAAATTTTATTGAACTGAATTGGGAATATATTTACAAAGGCACCATCCGCGATTTTTATCCACCGGTAGAATTTTTACCAAACAATTCGCGCTTTCAATTATACGCAGAGAATTTAGGAGAGCTTAATGTAGAACAACAAAACGCATTGATACAAAAGATCGGAAAAAAATTATCACCTACAGATCTTAAAACAAAAATTGATTTTGCATTTTTATGTTTGCACGGTCCTTATGGTGAAGATGGCCGTATACAAGGGTTGTTTGAATATTATCAAATTCCTTATAGCGGTTCCGGAATTTTAGCTTCAGCAATTGGCATTGATAAAGCGGTGCAAAAAGAAATGATGGTAAGCAAAGGATTTAATAGTCCGAAATACTTAACCATTAACAGGCAGGATTGGATAGATGGTAAATCAAAAACATCTTTAAAGAAAGTAAACGAATTGATCGGTTTTCCTTGTGTGGTTAAACCTGCCAACCAGGGTTCGAGTATTGGTGTTAGTATTTTAAATGAGCCTAACGATTTTGAATTTATGAGTGCAGTTGAAAAAGCATTATTCACACGTTGGGTAGATGCTAAAGAATGGCAGGGGTATAGTGATGAAGAAAAATTTAATTATGTAAAAGTATTAGCCGATATCCGTGAGGGTATGGGAATGCCGGTAGTTATTAGTTATCCTAAAGAATTAAACGCACCAGTAATTTACGATCCAAATAAATTAATAGAATTTTTAAACGCCAATTTAAAAACAGATGGTTATATCATAGAAAGTATTGATGGCGAAAGTACAGTGTTGGTTGAAGGATTTATTGAAGGGAAAGAATTTAGTTGTATAGTGTTGGAAGATGAAGAAGGAAAAGCAATTGCGTTACCACCAACAGAGATAAAAAAAGGAAAAGAATTATTTGATTACCGCAGTAAATATTTACCAGGTCTTTCAAGAAAAATAACACCAATTGATCTGCCCGATGCGCAAATTGAAGCGATACGTAAAGACTGCGAAAAATTATTTTACGAATTGCACTTTGATGTGTACGCACGTATTGATGGTTTTTTAAGTAAGGATGGAAAGATATTTTTGAATGATCCAAACACTACAAGTGGAATGATGCCTTCTTCTTTCTTTTTTCACCAGGCAGCAGAAATAGGATTGAACCCATCACAATTCTTAACTTTTATTATTCGCACATCGCTTGCAAAACGTTTGATCCAATCAAAAGGTAATGTGACGTACAAACATTTGTTGGAGTTATTAGATGCGCAAATTGATAAAGACAAAAATGCTATAAGTAACAAAACACGCGTAGCCGTTGTGCTGGGTGGTTATTCATCGGAGCGCCATATTTCTGTGGAAAGCGGAAGAAATGTATTTGAAAAGTTAGCGTCATCAGAAAAATATGCGCCCTTTCCGGTTTTTTTAACCGGTAATTCACAGGAGCATCAAATGTATCACGTGCCTATTAATTTATTGTTGAAGGATAATGCCGATGATATAAAAGAAAAGGTTGAGAATTTTAAAGTGCATCCCGTTATAACTAGTATTATGCACCAATGCGAAGCTATTACGCATAAATACGCATCGGCAAATCATACTGCAGAACCAGAGAAATTAAATTACGCATCGTTAAAACAAAAAGCGGATGAGGTATTTATTGCGCTACATGGTCGTCCGGGCGAAGATGGCGCGATACAAGAACAATTGGATAAAATAAACTTACCATATAACGGTTCAAATAAAGAAAGCTCGTCTATTACCATTGATAAGTATCGCACTAATGAAATTTTAAAGAATAACGGTTTTCTTATTGCCGATCATATTTTAATTTCTAAAGAAGAGTGGTCAAAGGATAAAAATAAATTCGCTGAAATTTTAAAGGACCGGATTAAATATCCTTTCATTGCCAAACCAGTTGATGACGGCTGCAGCAGCGCAGTGAAGAAAATAAAAACACCGGCCGAGTTTGAAGCCTTTTGTAAATTGATCTTCCGTACGACCGAAGAATTTGATGCGCAGGCTGCAGAAACATTGCATATTAAACCAAAAGAAGAATTCCCCCAAAAGCAGGTTGTTTTGGTTGAAGAACTCATCAGCAAAAAAAACGCAACCCATTTTTTAGAAGTAACAGGTGGGATGCTCACCAAATTAAATAAAAAGGGAGAAATAGAATACGAAGTGTTTGAAGCATCAGAAGCTTTAGCCGATGGAGAAATTTTAAGTCTGGAAGAAAAATTTTTAGCAGGGCAAGGTCAGAATATTACACCGGCACGTTATGCAAAAGATTCTAAAGACAGGCAAAAAGTAAGCGAGCAGGTAAAGGCTGCTTTAGGCGGTGCTGCAAAAGCATTGGGCGTTACAGGTTATTGTAGAATAGACGCTTTTGTGCGGGTTTTTGATGATTGCAGAGCCGAAATAATTTTTATTGAAGTTAACTCTTTGCCTGGTATGACGCCTGCTACCTGCATCTTTCACCAGGCGGCCATTAATAATTACAAGCCATATGAGTTCATTGACAAGATCCTTGATTTTGGCAAAGAGCGTTTAGCAGCTGTTTCATAGGTATCAATATGGCTACCAGAAAAACGGTAATAACAATATTATTAATAGCTGTTACAGTTTTTACTGCTTTTAGAATAAAACAAAAGGAAGAAATTCGCAACGACTTTAAAAAGTATTATGACGAACAGAATGTTGAGGGCTCATTTGTTTTATATGACTCAAAAAATGATAAGCTTATCTTTTATAATAAAAAGCAGTATACCGACTCTTTTTCCCCAGCATCAACTTTTAAAATCTGTAATTCTTTGATTGGCCTTGAAACAGGAATTATTAAGGACGAAAATTTTGTTATTCCCTGGGATAGTGTAGTTAGACAAAACCCAAAATGGAATACAGACCATGACTTAAAAACAGCATTTAAAAACTCTACCGTTTGGTATTATCGTGAACTGGCAAGGCGTGTTGGTGAAAAAAAAATGAAATATTGGCTCGATAAATCGAAATTTGGTAATATGGATATGAGCGGTGGAGTTGACCTTTTTTGGCTTAGAGGCGGACTTAGGATTACCCCTGAACAACAAATTGATTTTTTAAAACGACTTCATGATAACAAACTTGTCTTTTCAAAACGGTCGACTGAAATCGTAAAAAGAATAATGATTGTAAAAGATACCTTGGGCTATGTGTTAAGAGCAAAAACAGGTTGGTCAGATGGGGATAAAAAAAGTATTGGTTGGTATATTGGTTATTTAGAAACAAATGACAATGTTTACTATTTTTCAAATTGTATTCAAACACCAGACTTTGACAAGGCAAAAGCAAGAATTGAAATAACCGATCAGATTTTTTATGATCTTAAATTGAAAAAATAATAACCACTTCCGTTAAACTTCCCATACTAAATTTTAAAACGGTGCTGTATTATAATAACTTTGAGGATAACTTAAAATCGCTATTTTTACACAAATGGAATTTGAAATAAAACCTCAAAAAAAATTAAGTCTTGGTTTAAACGAACTGTGGGAATACCGTGAGCTGTTTTATTTTTTTACACTACGGGATATTAAGGTAAAATACAAACAAACTGTTTTAGGTTTTTTGTGGGCCGTGTTGCAACCTTTAATAATGGCGCTACTATTTTCTTTCTTTTTAGGCAAAGCAATTAGCAGTTACACTCAATTGCCTTTACCTTACGAAATGTTTGCTTTGAGCGGATTAGTACTTTGGGGTATTTTTTCTTCAGGAATTAATAATGCCGGTAACAGTATGGTGTCAAATGCCAACATCATAAAAAAAATATATTTCCCGCGTTTAATAATTCCAATATCAGCTGTACTTGTTGGAGTGTTCGATTTTTTTATGGCCTTTGCTGTTTTTATTGTTTATTGTTTGTGTAAAGATGTTCCTTTTTCGTGGAGTGGATTGATCTATTTCCCGCTCGCTGTTATTTTAACTTGTATTGCTGCCTTTGGAGCCGGCTGTTTTCTTGCCGCATTAAATGTTAAATACCGCGATGTGCGCTACATAATTCCTTTTTTAGTGCAGTTTTTATTATTTGTTACACCGGTAATATATCCAACCAACATTACCCAAAATGTTTATTTAAAAGGGCTGCTTGCTTTAAATCCTATGACAGCACCGTTGGATATTTTTAGGGCTGGTATAACCAACAGCGTAATTAATTGGGAAACCGATGTTGTAAGTATTAGTTCATCTCTATGTATTTTTATAATTGGGTTGGTGTATTTTAAGAAGACCGAAGCTTACTTTGCCGATCTGGCCTAGTATTATTTCATATTTCAAGTTCCTGGTTTCTTGTTTTAGTCAATACCTGGGGGTATTTGGGCATTTATATGCAATACAACCATAAAACGTTTCGTTTTTCCTCTAATACCTTTGGCATGATTTTTTGAGTATAAACAATAAAATCAAGGTAATGAAAAGCGATATATCAGTAAAAGTAAGTGCGGTTATTAATAGGCCTATATCAGATGTGTGGGAAGCCCTTACAAAGCCGGAAATAATTAAACAATATTTTTTTGGCGCAGATACCATTACCGATTGGAGAATTGGCGGATCAATAGTTTTTAAGGGAGAATGGGAAGGGAGATCATACGAGGACAAAGGTATTGTTTTGCGTTTTGAGACAAATAAAATCTTGCAATATAACTACTGGAGCTCAATGTCAGGTATCGAAGATACGCCCGAAAATTATGTTACCATATCTTATTTTCTTTCGAGCGAGAATGGCAAAACCAGCCTTACCATTAGCCAGGAAAACATTCCGAATGAAAAAATGAAAGAACATTCCGGGCAGAATTGGAAAAAGGTGTTGAATAGTTTAAAAATTTTATTGGAACAAGGAGTTAAGGAATTTAATGTTTAATCGTCTAAATTTATACAATATGAAAAATTTTACCTTTATTTTTAGTTTATTGTTTTTTTCTTTCGTTTCGAAATTAAATTCGCAAACAACTATACAAGTAGGCAATACCTGGGTAGGCATAGACACTGTTTATACAGGCTTAGATGTGCCGTGGGAAATAATTTATGGTCCTGATAATTTTTTATGGGTAACCGAACGTAGAGGTATTGTTAGCAGGATCGATCCGGTTGCAAATACAAAAACTATTGTTTTGGATTTAACGGCTTCTATTTATGCGCAATCGGAGGCCGGTTTGTTAGGCATGAAATTGCACCCTAACTTTATTACAAACAAAGAAGTTTACTTGGTATATACTTATGGCCCAAGTGGCAATGTTAAAGAACGATTGGTAAAATACACTTACAACAATACAAATCTTGTTAGTCCGCAAATATTAATTGATAGTATTGTTGGAAATATAAATCACAACGGATCGCGTTTAACCTTCATGCCTGATAATACATTATTAATGACAACCGGCGACGCTTTGAATACAGCAAATGCACAAAATTTAAATTCTAAAAATGGAAAAGTGTTGCGTTTAAACACAAGCGGCACTATTCCGGCAAACAATCCTTTTCCGGGAAGTTACGTATATACGCGGGGGCATCGCAATGCGCAGGGTTTAACTTTAGCGCCAAACGGTCTGGTATATTCTTCAGAACATGGGCCGTCAAACGATGATGAATTTCAAATTATTGAAAGCGGCAGAAATTACGGTTGGCCAAATGTTGAGGGCTTTTGCAACACTGGTTCGGAAATAGCTTTTTGCGGCGCTAACAATGTAAAAGAACCTTTGATGAACTGGTCACCAACCATAGCGCCGGCTGATATTGCTTACTATAACAACCCTGGTTTTCCCGAGTTCCACAACGGTTTTATAATGGCAGTTTTAAAAAATAAACAACTTGTAGCCATAAAATTAAATGCGACCGGTACGGCAACTGTTTCACAAACATCTTATCTTACAAATATGTTTGGCAGGTTACGAGATGTTTGTGTTGGACCAAATAACGAAATTTATATTGCCACAAACGGCGCCTCAGCATCTAATGTAGACCCCAACACACATACAATTTTAAAATTAAGTCCACCCAATACAGTTAGTGTAAAAGAAAATAATCTGAAATATAATTTTATAGTGTATCCAACATTGGTAAAAGAAAATATAACAGTTGAGTTACAAAATTCGGAAGGCAGGCAAATGCTCTTAAAAATTACTGATATTACAGGTAACATTATTAAGACAGAAACTTTCTCTGGTAATAAGTATCATAGCTCATTAGCTAACTTATCGCAAGGTATTTATTTTTTAACGATTAATGAGGGCGAAAAACAAATGTTGGTAAAAAAACTTATTAAAGAATAATTATTTATTCAATTGAGCGTGCCCGTTGTAAATATTTTTCTTTACCTGTTTTGTATATTCTTCGTTATACGTAAACCATCTTTTTTTAGGGTTAAAAGAAATATGTGCAATAGGCATTTCAAGTGCTTTTTTATTTAGCTTTGCAGCTTCCACCTCATCAATCAACTCAGTATCAAAAGCGAAGCTGTATAAACCATAGTTCTCTTCGGTCAATTTTGTGTCAACACTTACAGTGCGGGGTACATACCCTTCTTTTAAAATTTGTATTGTGTAAAATTTATTTTTTTTAAGGATAAATTTAAATTCCTTGTTCCCTTTAATTATTTTAGTTTCAATCACTTTATGGTCACGCATTAATGCAACCGTATAAGAGTTTGACGAATTTGTTTTTAGTTTTAACACCTTCCCACTTAATTGCAGGCAGGATGTGTCGGTAGTTTTTCCGTTGGCAAAAAAACTTCCAATAGTAAATAGTATGCTTAATAAAGTAAGCGCTGTTTTTTTTGTTGTGTTTTTCATCTTTCAAACTTTTTGTGTTGTTGTATTATTACAACACAAATTTCAGAATAGACGATGCGTTTTAAAAGTTGACTTCTTTTGAAAAGATACAAATGTAAGATTTTTGAAGTTTTTGGTAAGAAACGCCCCTTAGATCTTAGTTAACGCCCCCTATGTGTGGAAAAAGAGTTATAGTAAAACTGAAATAGTGGGAAATATGAGGTCTAATTCTTCTCTATCACTTTGCCATTTTCGAACAATAATGTGCGCGATTTAAATTTATTGTACACAAGCATATCATGTGTGGCAAATAACACAGCGCAACCACTTTCGCTCAATTGTTTTAAAAGCACTAAAATTTCTTCAGAAGTTTCAGGATCTAAATTCCCGGTGGGTTCATCGGCTAAAATTAATTCGGGATTATTTACCAGTGCACGGGCAATGCTTACCCTTTGCTGCTCTCCACCCGAAAGTTCATGCGGCATTTTATTTTCTTTACCATCTAAATTAACTTTTTTAAGGACATCCAACACACGCTCTTTAATTTTTGCTTCTTCTTTCCAGCCTGTTGCTTTCATTACAAATTTTAAATTCTCATAAACACTTCTGTCGCCAAGTAATTGAAAATCCTGAAAAACAATTCCCAATCTTCTTCTTAAAAATGGAATTTCTTTTTGTTTAAGATCATTAAGAATAAAGCCGCAAACCTTGGCTGTGCCGTTATTTAATGTTAAATCGCCGTAAATGGTCTTTAAAAAACTACTCTTGCCACTTCCTGTTTTACCAAGCAAATAAACAAACTCGCCTTTCTTTATTTCAACAGTTAAATTCCCAACCACAGGGCGCTCATCCTGAAAAATAGTTACATTATCAAACTTTATCAATTCGCTCATAGTTGAAATAAACTTCTAAGTTAAATCTATTGTAACTTTTATTCTGAATAGAGTTATTCCAATATCAACACGGCAGAGTTAATAACTGCACATGCGCTCCATTAAAGTGTAGCTCTAAGGAGGGTAAATTTAGTGTGACAAAATTTTGGCAATTTAATTTTTAATGAAGCACATAAAAAAAATAAGTGCCCTGGCACTCTTTATATTTTTCAGTACCACGCTCCCGGCACAAAAAACCGCGTTCTTTACCGATAAAGACGCCCTGTACAAGCAGGGTTTAGACCTTTTTGATAAAAAACAATTTGTGCAATCACAAAAAAACTTTAACGAATATACCGCTGTAAGTACATCAAAAATTTTAAAAATAGATGCCATGTATTACGCAGCGGCCTGTGCTATTGAACTGTTCAACAAGGATGGTGAATGGCAGATGAAGCAGTTTGCTGAAAACTATCCGGAAAGCAATAAGATCAATAATGCCCATTTTTATCTTGGGAAATCAAACTTCAGGAAGAAAAAGTATAAAGAAACAATTGAGTTCTTTGAGAAAGTTGATATTTACAAATTAGACAAAGATCAACTGGCGGAGTTTTACTTTAAACGCGGTTACAGTAATTTGGATATTGGGCAAGACGAAAAAGCCAAAACAGATTTTTACGAAATAAAAGATGTAGATAACAAATATGCTTCGCCTGCCAACTATTATTATTCGCACATTGCCTATAAAGAAAAAAATTACGAAATAGCTTTACAGGGTTTTAATAAATTAGTTGGCAACGAAACTTTTGGAAGCGTTGTACCGTACTATATTACTCAGATTTATTTTATTCAGGGAAAATTTGACAAGGTTGTGAAGGAAGCTCCTGCTTTATTGGATGATAGTACCAACATCCAAAAAGAAGATGAGATAAACCGGATGATAGGAGAAAGTTATTTTAATTTAAAAGATTATAATAATGCTTTAACCTATTTAAAGAAAACAAATCTTTCCTCTGGAAATTCGAAAGGTAATTACGCCTTAGCTTATTGTTATTACAAGATAAACGATTGTGCCAACGCGGTAATTAATTTTGAAAAGGTAACGGCAGATAAAGATTCGTTGGCGCAAAATGCCTGGTACCATATGGCCGATTGTTATTTAAAACTTGGCGAAAAGATAAAAGCTAAAAACGCATATTACAGCGCATACCAATTAAACCTTGATAAAAAAATAAATGAAGATGCTTTATTTGCTTTTGCAAAACTAAGTTATGAATTGGATTTTAGTCCGTTTAACGAAGCAGTAAAGGCCTTTAGCAAATATTTAAAAGAATACCCTTCTTCGTCAAGAAAAGATGAGTGTTACAACTTTTTGATCAACGTTTATTCAACTACAAGAAATTACGACATGGCCATCAAAAGTATTGAGGCAATGGGAAGTATTGACCCTATTTTAAAAGTTACTTATCAAAAACTAATTTATTTTAACGGGGTTGAATTTTTTAATAATAACGCGTTGGATAACGCGGAAAAACAATTTAAAAAATCGTTGCAGCAAAACACAGATCTTAAATTAAATGCGTTGAACCAATATTGGTTAGGTGAGATATCTTACATCAGAAAGGATTATACAACCTCAATCGACATTTGGAAAAAATTCCAGGTAATGGATGGTGTGGCACAGTTAAAGGAATATGACCTTAGTAATTATGCTTTGGGTTATTCTTATTTCCAGCGGAAAGAAAAAGATGATTTTACCAACGCGAATATTTCTTTCAGAAAATTTTTATTGACCAAAGAGGTGTTTGATGAAAATAAAATAACCGACGCGTATATACGTGTTGGCGATAGTTATTTTATGAACCGCGATTTTGCACAAGCGTCTGATAATTACAAATTAGCTATTGCAAAAAACAAACTGGATGTGGATTATTGTTTATATCAAAAAGCATTATGCGATGGTTTAAACAAAAATTTTACGGAGAAAGTTTCTGAACTGAAGAAAATTGAAAGTCGTTACCCTGGCTCTAATTATTTAAGCGCTGCGTTGAACGAAATAGCAGATACTTATTACAATAACATAAAAGACCAGGAGAATGCTATTGTGTATTATAACAAGATCCTTAAAAATTATCCAAATTCATCTTTCACATCAAATGCAAACGCACAGTTAGGAAACATTTATTACGAACGCAAACAGGATGATAAAGCCTTCGAATATTTTGACAAGTTTGTGAAATATGATTCGAAAAGCGATGCAGCAAAAGAAGCATTAGAAGTGATCAAAAAAATATTTACAGAGAAAGGAAAGATAGACGAAATGGAAAAATATTTTGCAGCTCTTGGCAATCCTTTATCTGAGAACCAACTCGAAAAAGCAACTTATATAGCAGCTTACGACGCATATTACACCCAAAAAGATTGCGAGTCAGCTATGTCTAAATGGGAAGCGTATATTAAAAAATTCCCCAATGGTAAATATATTAACGAGGCACAATTTAGTTTTTCTGAATGTGCTTACAATAAAAATTTATTTGAGTTGGCCTTGCCGGGTTATTTATTTGTCATCCAAAAACCAAGAGGGCTTTATACCGAAGTATCACTTACAAAAGCATCTTATCTGTATTATAAAGATAAAAAATATCAGGATGCGTTGCCGCTGTATTTGCAAATGCAGGAAATGGCCGAATCGCCGGTGAATAAAAGCCTTGCAAGGTTAGGCGCTATGCGTTGCTCATTTTATCTAAATCAATTTGAAACCGCTTTAACAGAATGTACAAAAGTGTTAGCAATGGAAAAATTAACGCCACAACAAACTACCGAAGCAAAATATATAAAAGCGAAATCGCTTTACGAAACGGCTCGTTATGATGATGCCATGCTCGAATTTAAAGCCATGACCAAAGCATCTAAAAATGTAACTGGTGCTGAAGCTTATTATCATATAGCAAAGATCCAGTTCACTAAAAAAGATTATAAAGAGGTTGAGAAGACAATAAACAAGTTAGTGAGTTACGAATACAGTAACGACGATTGGAACAATAAAGGTATGTTGCTATTGGCAGATGCGTATATGGAAAAAGGGGATGATGCTGATGCGCAGGTTATTCTTGAAAGCTTAATTGAAAGTAAAGCAAAACAAGAATATTTGGATGAAGCCAATAAACGCCTGGAAATTTTAAAAGCAAAACAAGCTGCGAAAGAAGCAGCAGAGAAAAAAATGTCTTATGAAGATATGAAAGTGCAATTTAATCAAACGCATAAAGATGATGATATTATGCAGGAGATAAAATTTGAAGCGGAAGGTCAAACCACACCAAAAGATACTACAAATACCAAGCAACCAAATTAAGCAATGAGTGTATTAGACATACCAGAAAGTAAAATAGATAAGAAAAGAGAATTTCTTACCAAGCGTCGTAAAAAGCAAATGGAGTGGATCTTAATTCTATTGATAATAATGGGTTATACTGTTGCGGTAATGGCGCAAACGCAAAACGGTATAAACGATCTTAATTACCAGGCGCAAAGCGAATTTCAACCAACTATAAAGGATGCTTTAAAATTTTCTGATGTTCCCGAAATAAAAGATACGGTTAAACGCATTAAGGATCTTAAGTATGGTATTACCAGCGTTCCTTTATTTCCAAAATACCAGGTGCAACCAATTGTACAGGCAAAATTACAGAACGAGCCTTTAAATAAATTGTATCATTCTTTATTAAAAGTTGGTTATGGTCCAATATATAATATGCCTTATGGCGAATTCTGGATAGGTAATACACGTTCGCGTGAAACCAATTATGGTGCACACTTAAAACATTTTTCAGGCACGCCCCATTTAGAAGGAGTTGGGTATGGTGGTTATAGTGATAACGAAGTAAATCTATTCGCGAAACAATTTTATAAGAAGCATACTTTGTCGGGCGACTTTAATTACGAGCGCAATGTGGTACACTATTATGGTTACGATACAAGTTTAAATAAATTGGAGAACGATTTTACGCGCCAACGCTACCAATTCATTCAGCCTAAACTGCGATTGGTAAGTCATTACACAGATAGTTCAAAGATCAATCACGATATTGGTTTAAGTTATTATAATTTGCAAAATCTATATCGTGAAACAGAAAACAACATCAAGTTCAATGCGAACGGAAGTATGTACATTAATAAAGAAAAATTAAATGTAAACTTACTCACCGATTTTTATAACCATAAACAATCCAACGACACTATAAATGATCTCATTGTAAGCATCAATCCATCCTTTGAAGCAGGTGGTAGCAAATGGCACGCGGATATTGGTCTGACAGGAACGCTTGATAATTTTAAAGACAAAACGCGTTTTTATTTTTTCCCAAAACTAAATGTCTTCTACAATGTGTATGAAAACATGATCATTCCATATGCAGGTGTAACCGGTGGTTTAATAAAAAATAGTTTCAGAAGTTTGAGCAAAGAGAATCCATTTGTTGATACTACTTTATATTATAGCAATACCAATAATAAATACAATGCTTTTATTGGATTACGGGGTAATTTAAGTAGTAAAACTTCTTACGATGCAAAGGTGAGTTACGCGCAATACGATAGCCTGCACTTTTTTGTAATCGATTATAGTGGCGCCAATCAAATTTACAACCGTTTTAATATTGTGTATGATAATACAACCCTGTTAACTGTTAGCGGACAATTAAAATACCAGCTAAAAGAAAAATTAAATGTAATAGCCAAAGGAAATTATTATTTGTACAAAACAAAAAATTTAGAGCGTGCCTATCAAAAACCCGATTATGATCTAACTTTTTCGGGAACATATAATCTACAAAGTAAAATTATAATTAAAGCCGATTTGTTCTTTGTAGGGCAACAATGGGCCTTAACGCAAACACAAGATACAAGTGGTGTATATGTGCCAACATCAAAACAATTAAAAGGTTGGGCGGATATTAATCTGGGAGCAGAATACAGATACAGTAAAATGTTAAGCTTTTTTGTACAATTTAATAACATTGCCAACCAACGCTATTACCGCTGGGACCGCTATCCTAGCCAACGCTTTAACTTTATGTTTGGCGTAACTTTTGTGCCGTTTTAATAAAAATGATTTTCCAAAAAAATCCTTTATCTTTACTATTCATTTTAGTATAGACCATGTCACGTTTAAACGTTTTAAAAACATATAAAATATATATTGGCGGACAATTTCCCCGCACCGAGAGCGGTCGGTATTACGCACTCTTAAATAAAAAAGGCGATACCGTTGCCAATGTATGTTTATCATCCCGTAAAGATTTTAGAAATGCTGTTGTTGTGGCACGTTCTGCATTTGGCGGCTGGAGCGCAAAAACCGCGTTTAACCGTAGCCAAATTTTATACCGTATTGCCGAAATGCTGGAAGGTAGAAAAGCACAATTTGTTGAGGAGTTGGTTTTACAAGGCCTTAGCTCAAAAGCTGCAGAAACAGAGGTGCTGCAAAGTATAGACAGGTTAGTGTATTATGCAGGCTGGTGCGATAAATATTCCGCATTGTTCAGTTCTGTAAACCCAGTGGCCTCATCGCATTTTAATTTTTCGGTACCGGAGCCTACAGGTGTTGTTTCAATAATTGCTCCCGAAGATTCTGGTTTATTAGGTTTGGTAAGTATTATTGCACCCGTTATTTGCGGAGGCAATACGTGTGTGGTTTTAGCTTCAAACAGTTTGCCGTTATGTTCAGTTACATTTTCCGAAGTGCTTGCTACCTCTGATCTTCCGGGGGGTGTGGTTAATATTTTAACCGGTACTTCTAAAGAATTGCACAGTCATTTTTCTTCGCACATGGATGTAAACGCTATAATTTATTGCGGGAATAATAAAGAAGAAGCAAAAGTTATTTCCGAAAATTCTTCCCTCAATGTAAAACGTTCTTTTAATTGGAATAAAGATTGGACCAAAGATGAGAACCAAAATCCATATTTAATTTTAGATCTGCAGGAAATAAAAACAACCTGGCATCCGATTGAGAACGTTGGTATTGGTGGGGCAAAATATTAATTTTCTTTTTCATGTAACTTTTTTTACACTTAACCGTCTTACACTAAAACAAACAATTTTATGAAATCATTAACGGTTCTCTGTTTTAGTTTAATTTTTTCTTCTTCATTTTCTCAAAAGATCTGCAAAGGTGTTTTATTGGATAGCCTCACCAATCAACCCATTGAGTTTGCAAATATTGGTATTGTGGGTAAAGGTTTTGGTACTGTTACAAACGAACAGGGCGAATTTAATTTTGTTGTGCCCGATAGTGTTGCCAACGCACCTATAAAAGTTTCTATGATAGGCTACAGGTCAAAAACTTTTTCTGCGGCAAATTTAGCCGCATTAAATAAAATTAAATTGGCCCAGGCAGCCACCAATTTAAACGAAGTTTCTGTTTCGGTAAAAAAAACCAAAATAAAAATTTTGGGTAACGATACTAAAACAAATGGTGTTACCGCTGGTTTTGTTAAAAATACTCTGGGTGCGGAGTTAGCTGTAAAATTAAATATCAAACATGCAAAAACACATTTGCGTAAATTCTTTTTGAATGTACCAAGAAACTCAATCGAAAAACCAATCTTTAGATTTAACGTTTATAATAAGGACGAAAAAGGAAATCCAAAAGATAACCTGTTAACTCAAAATATTATTGTTGAGATGAAAGAGAAAACAGGATTGATAGAACTAGACCTAACGCCTTATAACTTATATGTTGATGATGATGTGTTCATCTCTTTAGAATGGATAAAAGATCTGGGAGATGTTAAAGGATTATATTTCTCGGCAAAATTGGTGGGGAGTCCTACCTACTTTCGCCAGGCAAGCCAGGATAAATGGAATAAAATTCCGGTTGGCCTTGGTCTTCATGCAGAAGTGGCTTACTAGCAGCGTTCTATATAGAGCCTTTACTTGATTTTCTTACTTTTTTCTTTTTAATAAGGCCTGGGCAGCCGTCACATTTATTTTTATTAAAGCAGCTTTCCATAGTACAGGTAACAATAGCTAATATCGAAAAAATTATAACCCCTCTTTTAAACATAATTCGTTATTACAAATATACGGGAATATTTTAGTATTTTTAGACTTGCAAAATGAATCTCTTTTTTCACATAGGTCGTTATTTTATGCTTTTGTACAGGGTTTTTGCAAGACCCCAGAAACATAGCGTTTATATGCGCCAGATCATTTTCGAGATCAATAATATCGGCATCTCTTCATTACCTATTATTGTTATTATATCGGTTTTTATGGGCGGCATCATTACCATACAATCTGCTCATGCCATTGATAGCCCATTGGTGCCACTATATGCGGTTGGTTTCACAACCCGCGAAAGTATTATGCTTGAATTTAGTCCAACCATTGTTTGTTTAATTTTAGCCGGAAAAGTGGGTTCTAACATTGCTTCGGAAATTGGCGCCATGCGTATTACTGAGCAGATAGACGCTTTAGAGATCATGGGAATTAACTCGGCAGGTTATCTGATCTTTCCAAAAATTGCTGCTGCGGTTTTTATTTTTCCGTTCTTAATTGCTATAAGTATGTTTTTAGGGATATTGGGTGGTTATTTAATGGGAGTATCATCGGGCGCTTGTACATCTTATCAATACATATATGGGATACAAGCTTTTTTTGACCCAGGGAAATTGTACTATTCTTTCACTAAAGTACTTGTGTTTGCTTTTATCATCACCTCTGTTTCTGCTTATTTTGGCTATAATACAAGAGGCGGGGCTTTAGAAGTTGGTAAAAGCAGTACCAGCGCGGTTGTATACAGCAGCGTCTTAATTTTATTATTCAGCTTGATCTTAACTGAATTATTTATTAACCGTTGATAGAGATCAGGAACATAAATAAAACCTTTGACGACAGGCAAGTTGTAAAAGATGTATCCTTCACTTTCTACAAAGGAAAAACAAATTTAATTATTGGCGAAAGTGGTTGTGGTAAAACAACTATTTTAAAATTAATGGTTGGTTTGCACAAAGCAGATAGTGGAGATATCTTATACGATGGACAAAATTTTCCAAAATTATCTGTTATTGAGCAAGAGAACATTCGCAAAAAAATTGGTATGCTTTTTCAGGGTGGTGCTTTATTTGATTCGCAAACATTAGAAGAGAATGTTCAGTTTCCTTTAGATATGTTCACTGATCTTACAAAAGCAGAGAAGTTGGAACGTGTAAATTTTTGTCTCGAAAAAGTTCAATTGGTTGGCAAAAATAAATTATATCCTGCAGAATTAAGCGGCGGTATGAAAAAACGTGCAGCACTTGCAAGAGCTATTGCAAATAATCCAAGTTATTTATTTTGTGATGAGCCTAACTCAGGTTTGGATCCAAAAACATCTATTGTTATTGATAACCTCATCAAAAATATTACCGAAGAATTTAATATTACAACTATCATCGTTACGCATGACATGAATAGTGTGATAGAAATTGGTGATAATATTATGTTCGTTCATAAAGGCGAGAACTGGTGGACGGGAGATAAATCGCAGATCCTTAAAACAAAGAACCAGGAATTATTCGATTTTGTTTTTGCCAGCGAGTTTATGAAACAGGTTTTGGGTAGCCCAAAATCTTAAATCAGTAAATATATATTTCGTCCCTACGGGACTTCATAATTTTCCTTATATGTTTTCTACACATATTTAATCCCTACGGGATTATTTACCCAAATTTGAAATAATTTTTTATGTCCCATAGGGACAAGATAAGGTAGAAAAAATCAAAAAGTAGACGAAAGTCCCGTAGGGACGATATAACCTCTATACTTCTTCCTGGATCTCTAACCAACGTGTAGATTTTTCATCCAGATCTTTTGTAAGTAATTTTAATTCATCACTTATTTTTTGGATCTCGTTGTATTCTGTTATTCCACTTGCTAATTTTTCTTCCAGCGTTCTCTTTTTTTCTTCCAATGTTGGAATTTCTTTTTCCAGGATCTCTAACTCACGCTGTGTTTTGTAAGATAATTTTTTTGCAGGCGCTTCGTTTACCGGTTTAATCTCGGCAATTTTTTTTTCAAGAATAGCAGGCTCAATTTCAAGAACAGGAAACGCTTCTCCTTTTTGATTGCTTTTCCATTCACGGTACTCGGTGTAATTGCCGGGAAAATCTTTGATGGTGCCATTGCCTTCCAAAACAAAAGTATGGTCAACCAGTCTGTCAATAAAATATCTATCGTGAGAAACAATTAAAACACAGCCTTTAAATTCTTCTAAAAAATCTTCGAGTGTTTGTAAAGTAACAATGTCCAAATCGTTAGTGGGTTCATCGAGAATTAAAAAGTTTGGATTTTTCATTAACACTGTCAATAAATACAATCTTCTTTTTTCGCCACCACTTAAAGTGTGTGCGTAACTGAATTGAACGCTTGGTGTAAAATTAAAACGCGTTAATAATTGCGATGCTGAAAGGCTGGTGCCATTAGCTAATGGAATGTGGTCTGCAATATCCTGTACAATTTCAATAATACGTTTATCATTATTGATCACCATTCCGCCTTGAGAGTAGTAACCAAAAACAATAGTATCACCCAAAGCAACTTTACCGGTGTCAACTTTTTCTTTTCCTTGTATAATATTTAATAAGGTTGTTTTTCCAACACCATTTTTTCCAACAACACCAATTTTTTCTCCGGGAATAAATGTATACGTAAAAGGCTCAGTTAAAATAGCTTTGTTTGGATAATTTTTGGTGATGTTATGCAACTCAACAATTTTAGAACCCATGCGTTCCATTTTAACAGTGAGTTCAATTTTTTTCTCGATACGTTTTAGTTTTGCTTTTTTCTCGATCTCATAAAAAGCATCAACCCGCGATTTTGATTTTGTACCACGGGCCTTTGGCATCTTGCGCACCCAAACAACTTCACGACGGTACGCATTTCTTGCCTTATCAATTTCTGCATTTGCAATTTGTTCGCGCTCGGCTTTCTTTTCTAAATAATAATCAAAGTTGCCGTTGTATTCATACAACTGATAATTATCTATCTCAATAATTTTATCACATACCTCATCTAAAAAATAACGGTCGTGGGTAACTAATAAAATACTTAACGATGCGTCTTGTAAATAATTCTCCAACCATTCTATCATGTCAATGTCCAAATGGTTAGTTGGCTCATCCATAATAATTAAATTCGGACGATTGATTAATGTTAAAGCTAAAGCAACACGTTTTTTTTGTCCGCCCGATAGTGTTTTTACTATTTGTGTATTATCTTTTATTTCTAAACGCGATAAGATCTCTACAATATTTTTTTCGTAATCCCAGGCATCAATTAAATTCATCTGGTTTAAAGATTCTTCTAATCTATCTGCAACTTTTGGATCGGTAGATGTTTCGCTTAATTTAATTACGTCATCATATTCTCTAATAGCGCGTACAAATTTATTGTCGGCAGTATCAATTAAATGTTGAATGCTTGCATTTTCGTCAAACGTAAAATTCTGGTCAAGAAATCCTATTGTAATATCTTTTCTAAAAGTAACATCCCCTTCATCGGCAATTTCAATACCTTTTAAAATTTTAAAGAGTGTAGTTTTACCCGAACCATTTTTTGCAACCAAAGCTACTTTTTCGCCATAGTTAATGCCAAAGCTTATTTTGTTAAACAGTTTTTTTGCGCCGTAGGCCTTTGTAAGGTTGTTTATAGAGAGTAAATTCATCGGCCGCAAAGGTACTGTGTTTTAGTGAATTGCCCGATTTTTTTGTTTAATGGATTTTCGCTACTTTATTACATAAAAAAAGCCCCAAAACAGGGGCTTTTAAGTATATTAGTAAGTTTTAATTAGTTTGGGTTGTAGTTTTTTGTGCTTGCAACAGCACCGTTTTCGTCCCAATTGGTCCAGGTTCCGGTTTTTTCACCATTATTGTAATTCATTTCAAAACGTTTTTTACCTGTTTCATCATAAACTAACCAGGTACCGGTTTTTTTACCCAGATTATAAAATGCAATGGCAGAAACTGTACCGTTCTCGTTAAAACGGGTCCACTTTTGATCTTTTTGACCATTAGTGAACATACCGGTTTCCATTTTATTGCCAGATGCATAATAATAAGTTGCCTCACCATTAATTACGCCTTCTGTAACTGTAAAATCTGTTTTTACAGTATTCTCAGTTTTTGCGATAGTTCCGTTAAATAAATTGCCTTCGCTATCTATATATAAGCCTTTATCGTTTTGTGTTTGAGCATTTAAAAAATTTAAACTCAATACTGATATTAATATTAATCCTAACTTTTTCATAACCGTTTGTTTTAAAAATTAAACAATCAATTTCTTATATCAAAGATATTAAGATAATGATTAGGAAACAATGGCATAATACAGATTTAACCTTAACTTTACTTATAGTTTGGTTAAAAAGGGTGAATGCACTATGAATAAAGGAGTGCAGCGAATTTTTATTTTGCAACAGATTTCGCAGATAGCACGGATTTCAAATTATATGAAAATCTATTAAGAATTATCTGTGTGAATCGGTGCAATCTGCGGCTTTATATTTCGCAGATAAGCAGCTTTTCGCTGCTTTTGCTAGTTAAGTGGTTGTAAAGAAAGATCGGAGAACAATGAAAGGTTATTTGATTTAACCTCTAAAGGCTGGTAGCCAATTGTATTAATTGATAGAGAGTATACCTTGTCTGTTTTTACTGAAAGTTTAAAATTACCATCAAAATCTGCAAAAAAAGTTTCACCGGTTTCGTTGATCGTAATTTTTGCTCCTGCAATAGATTCGCCTGTAACATCCGTGATCTTACCTGCAACGGTTTTTTGTGTTACGGCAACAGATTTTTTTTCTTTATCGTTATTTCCTGCAAAAGAAACAGCGGTTAAGCCTAAGAATAAAAATATGTAAACTAATTTTTTCGCTGATGTAAAATTAGAGCCACAACCTATTTAAATCCTTAGGCAAATGTTACCAAATCGTTAAGATGGATTTTGACTATAAATAGCCGCAGATTTCGCAGATTTACACGGATGATCTTTAAATTTTTAATATCAATCTGCGCTATCTGTGGCTTTAAAGTACGGAATTGTTAAAATCGCTATCTTTACCACATGAGAATTGATATTATTAGTGCCGTTCCAGATCTTATGACCAGCTTTTTTGGCCATTCTATTTTAAAAAGGGCTATTACTAATAAGTTGGTAGAGGTTAATCTTATCAATCTTCGCGATTACTCTACAAACAAACAAAAACAAATTGATGATTACGCTTTTGGTGGCGGGGCCGGAATGGTTTTAAGTATTGAGCCAATAGCTGCTTGTATAGCCGATCTTAAGTCTAAAAGAACATATGACGAAGTAATTTATATGAGTCCCGATGGCGAGTTGTTAAGCCAGAAACTCTGCAACCAATACTCGCTTTTAAAGAACATAATTATACTTTGTGGCCATTACAAAGGTGTTGATGAACGGGTGCGCCAGCACTTAATTACAAAAGAAATTAGTATTGGCGATTACGTTTTAAGTGGCGGCGAAATTCCAGCAGCTGCCTTTTGCGATGGCGTTATACGCCTGTTACCCGGCGTTTTAAACGATGAGACCTCAGCACTAAGCGATTCTTTTCAGGATAACTTACTGGCACCGCCTGTATATACAAGGCCTGCAGAGTTTAATGGCTGGACCATACCTGAGATTTTATTAAGCGGACACAGCGCCAACATTGATAAGTGGCGCCATGAGCAAAGTGTAGAACGCACCAAACTTCGTCGTCCAGACCTTTTGAAATAGGCAAAACTTGTTTAAAATCCCTTTTAATTTCCCAAAAATTTTGCGTTATTTGGGTTCCTAAATTTTAATAAACATGAAAGTTGGAATTCCAGCGGAAATATCTCCAAACGAACTAAGAGTTGCCGCAACTCCTAAAACTGTTAAACGTTTGCAAAAGCAAGGGTTTGAAGTTCAAATTCAAAAAGGTGCCGGCACAAAAGCAAATTTTTCTGATAAGGAATTTGAAGAAGCAGGCGCTAAAATTGTTAATTCTGCCGCCGATATTTATGGCAATTCAGATATAGTTCTTAAAGTAAAAGAGCCTTCGGTTGAAGAAGTTGGAATGATGAAAGAAGGCCTTGTTTTGTTAAGCTATTTATGGCCTGCACAAAACCAGGATCTATTAAAAACATTAGCGGATAAAAAAGTGAACGCCATAGCAATGGATGCTATTCCGCGTATCTCAAGAGCGCAAAAAATGGATGTGTTGTCGTCGATGGCAAACATTGCAGGATACAGATCTGTTATTGAAGGCTCATATCATTTTGGAAGATTTTTAAACGGACAAATTACTGCAGCTGGTAAAGTAGAGCCGGCAAAAGTATTAGTAATAGGTGCCGGTGTTGCAGGTTTAGCGGCTATTGGCGCGGCAAATTCATTAGGAGCTATTGTAAGAGCATTTGATACACGTAAAGAAGTTGCCGAACAAATTGAATCAATGGGTGCGCAATTTTTAACTGTAGAAATTGAAGAAGATGGCGCCACCTCATCAGGTTACTCAAAAGAAATGAGTAAAGAATTTATTGAGGCAGAGATGAAATTATTTTTAGAGCAAGCTAAAGAAGTTGATATTGTAATTACCACTGCGCAAATTCCCGGCAGACCTGCTCCAAAATTATGGTTAGATTATCATGTGGATGCTATGAAACCGGGATCTGTAATTGTCGATCTTGCAGCTTCTACAGGTGGTAACTGTGCTTACACAAAAAATGGCGAAGTGTTTACAACCAATAACGGTGTAACTATAGTTGGTAAATTAAGTCAATTACCAAGCCAGGCTTCGCAATTATATGGTAACAACTTATGTCATTTATTAGATGACATGGGTAAAGCAGAAAAATGGAAAATTGATATGGAAGATGCTGTTGTTTCAAGAGCAATGGTAACACATAATGGTAAAATTAACTGGCCACCTGCGCCACTTCCTGTTAGTCCTACTGCTGGCGGTGCTAAAAAAGTAGTTGCGCCTACTGCAGAAGAGTTAAAAATATCTGATGCAGAAAAATCAAAAAAAGCAACTACATCAATGCTCATTAGTTTGGCCGTAGTTGGTGCGTTATTATTTTTAGTAGGAAAATTTGCACCTGCTGAATTTATACAACACTTTACTGTTTTTATTTTAGCAGTGTTTGTTGGTTGGCAGCTTATAACAAATGTAGCGCACTCATTGCATACACCTTTAATGGCCGTAACTAATGCTATCAGCGGTATCATTGTTGTTGGTGGTTTATTACAAACAAATGATGATATGACGAGCATAATGACCATTCTGGCTTCTATTGCTATTTTGGTTGCCAGCATTAATATTGTTGGTGGTTTCGTAGTTACTCACCGTATGTTGAAAATGTTTAAAAAATAAGATCTATGTTCATCGTAAAAGAAATACAAACAGCAGCATACTTATTTGCAAGTATATTGTTTATTTTAAGTTTAGGAGGATTGTCCTCACAAGAATCGGCAAAGCGCGGTGTTGTTTATGGGATCATTGGTATGATCGTGGCAATAATTGCAACTGTATTAGGACAAGGTGTTGCCGGACATATTTATATCATTGTGGCTATAGCTATTGCTTCGGTAATTGGTTTACTGCTTGCGCGCAAAGTAGAAATGACAGCTATGCCGCAGTTAGTGGCCATCCTGCATAGCTTTGTAGGATTAGCGGCTGTTCTGGTTGGTTTTGGCTCATATCTGGATCCTAAATCACATGAATTGCAAGGTGCGGCGCATACTATTCACTTAGTGGAAGTTTTTGTAGGAATTTTTATTGGGGCTATTACATTCACTGGTTCTATTATTGCCTGGGGAAAATTAGACGGAAAAGTTCCTTCCAAGCCATGGAGTTTTAAAGGGCTTCAAACCATGAACTTATTGTTGCTTGCAGCTTGTACTGTTCTTGGTGTTTTATATTGCAAAGCAGAAGGAACTGACGGAATGTTATATCTTGGTATAATGACTGTAATCGCTTCTTTTATTGGCGTGGTGTTAGTTATGGCAATTGGTGGCGGAGATATGCCTGTAGTGGTTTCAATGCTTAACTCGTATTCAGGTTGGGCAGCAGCAGCAGCAGGCTTTATGTTAGGTAACGACTTGCTAATTGTAACAGGTGCTTTAGTTGGAAGTTCGGGTGCTATTCTTTCTATGCACATGTGTCACGCTATGAATCGTTCGTTCTTTTCTGTAATATTTGCAAATGGTGCAGGTAGCGGTTCTGGTGGCGAGAAAAAAGCGATGGAAGGTGAAGTAACTGCATTGAATCACGAAGAAGTTGCAGCATTATTGAAAGAAGCTAAATCAGTTGTAATTGTGCCGGGTTATGGTATGGCTGTTGCTAAAGCGCAGTATCCAATTTTTGATATGGTACAAACATTACGTAAAGCAAATAAAAAAGTTAGATTCGCCATACATCCTGTTGCCGGTCGTTTACCGGGTCACATGAATGTGTTATTGGCCGAAGCAAACGTGCCTTACGATATTGTTTTGGAAATGGATGAGATCAACGAAGATATGCCAGAAACGGATGTAGTAATGGTTATTGGAGCAAACGATGTAGTTAATCCGGGCGCGCAGGATGATCCTGCAAGTTCAATTTACGGAATGCCTGTTATTGAAGCATGGAAAGCGGAAAAAGTGATCATTATGAAACGCTCTATGTCGGCAGGATACTCTGGCGAAGACAATCCTTTATTTTACAAACCAAATTCAGAGATGCTTTATGGCGATGCAAAAGCGAGCGTTGAAAAGATCATGGGCTTTTTAAAAGCATAATTGCGTTATGTAAATTTTTATAAAATAGTTTAATGAAAAAGATCACCTGGCTAATATTATTTTTATTTACTGCTAAAATAATAGAAGCACAGTGTATAGGTGATATGAAACAAGCCGACGCTGAAACGAATGACACTCTTAAGATCAGAAAATACAGACGCTTATTAGATTGTTATTACGATAAGGATGATTATGATGGTGCCGATAAGCTATTAAAAAAAACAAGACAAGTAATTGAGCGTGTAATAAAAAACACAAAAGATTCAACTACTTATAGAGCGCATCTTGCAGACCTTACTACATTTTATTTTTTTAAAGGAGATATTGCCAACTGCCTTGATGTATCACTTAAATTAATAAGTTATGATTACCGAAATTCAGATTCACTACTCATTGCAGCATCGTTAGGTAATACAGCCATCCTTTACAGAAAATCAGGAAATTACCCAAAAGCAATTTATTATTTACAGGAATCTATAAAAATAAATCAGTTACATGCAAGAGTTGAGTTGGCAGGTAATTATGCTAACCTTGCAAATGTTTATAGCGACATAGGGCAACATAAAAAAGCCGGATGGTATTTTCATGAAGCATTGAAAATGCGTACCGAATCTAAGGATGAAAAGGGCCTGGCACTTTCTTATGCAAATATTGCTAATTATTATTCGAATATAGAAAAGCCCGATTCGTCTCTCTATTATTATTCAAAAGCAATAATGTTAAATGAAAAATTAAAATTCCCTGATTCAAAAAAGGCATTAACATATAATAATTTCACCAACCTTTATATTGAAGCAGATCAAATGGATTCGGCTATAAAATATTTGAATATCACCCAAAAATATTTAAACGAAAAATCAAATCCTTTTCTTTTAGCGCATTTTTATGAGAACAGAGGCGATATTAGTCAGCATCAAAAAAAATTTAAAGAGGCAATTGTTGATTATAATCTGTCAATAAAATATTCTAATTTAAATAAAGATATCAGTAGATTGGCAGGGTTGTATAAGGCAAAAGCAAGATGCTTTTATTATTTAAGAGATATAGATTCAACATTCGAAAATAAAAAATTAGCAGATGCGCTTAAAGATTCATTATTTAATGCTTCTAAAACTTCAGAGATAACGCGTTATGAAATGCAAAACCAGTTTGATAAAGAACAGGAGGAGATCAAACGCGCGCAACTTAAAAAAGAACTCGAAACAAAAAACGCACTTGAAAGAAAACAAATTTTAATATATGCTGCTTTTGCAGGCCTACTTTTATTATTAGTTCTAGTCTTGATCGTTTTAAAAAGCAACAACCAAAAAAAGAAAGATAATTTAATACTACAGCAAAAGAACGATCTTATTGAAGCGCAGAAAAAAGATATTATTGATAGCATCAATTATGCAAAAAATTTGCAACAGGCAATTTTACCACCGTTGGCTAAAATACAAAACGATTTTAAAGACAGTTTTATTTATTATAAACCAAAAGATATTATTGCCGGCGATTTTTATTGGTTACACAAAACCGTTGGCAAAAAGAATGAAGATGTTTTTTTATTCGCCGTTGCTGATTGCACAGGCCATGGTGTGCCGGGCGCTCTTGTGAGTGTAGTATGCAGCAATGCTTTAGATAGTGCTGCAAAAGAATTTGGATTAATTGATCCGGGTAAGATCTTAGATAAAACAAAAGAGATCGTTCTTCAAACATTTTCAAAGACCGGGCAAAATGTTAAAGACGGAATGGATATATCATTATGCTCTATTGAACGTAATACTCTTTCCGAAAACAAAATCTCTATTAAATGGGCCGGGGCAAATAATTCCTTATGGTATATTCATAAAGGCGAGATAAAAGAATTAACCGCAAACAAGCAGCCAATTGGCCTTTCAGAGCATAGCCAACCTTTTACCACACATAGTATTGAATTAGATAAAGGCGATCTGTTGTATTTTTCTACCGACGGTTATTATGACCAATTTGGCGGTGATAAAGGCAACCCGAGCGGTAAAAAATTTATGCGTAAAAAATTAGCACAATTATTTTTTAACATAAAAGATCTGCCTTTTGATAAGCAATCAAAAACAGTTGATGAAACGTTTAATAACTGGAAAGGCTCGCTTGAACAGATAGACGACGTATGCGTTGCAGGCATTAAGCTTTAGTGCATTTAACAAAATACTTTCAAATTAGTTGCGCTCTCAAAAACGGATTTGTATATTTGATCATATCAAACTTTAAGACTTTACTTTGCGATCTTTAAAAACATATAACTCTGAAATTAATTTCGATGAAAGAGGCTTTTTACGAATTGCCTTTAACGACACCGACGATGAAATTGATTTTGACGAGATCAAACAACAGGTTGATGCTTGTTATATAATTACCGAAGGAAAAGCAACTCCTGTTTTAATTGATGTGAGAAACGGTCGAAAAAATCTTTCACCCGAAGCAAGAAATTATGCCGGAAAAAACAATCCGTACAAACATTTAAAATTAGCAGAAGCCCTTTTAATAAAAAGTTTACCGCAACGTATTATGGCAAATTTTTTTATTAAGATTGGCAAACATCATCATCCTTCAAAAGTATTTACGCGCGAAGAAGCAGCTATTAAATGGTTGATGGAATTTGTGCAAAAACAATAGTATACAATACTTTAACTAATCCCTTTTAACGATTTACTAAGTCAATTACTCATGCGCCGGTGGCTTGTGCGATTCAAGTATGCAAGGTAAATTCCAGGGACAGATCTGTATTATTTCATTTTTATCTGTTACTTTAATTTCAGTTTTTGAAACAATAACTTCTTTTATTTCTTTTTTCCATTCAGCCTTAATACACTCTTGATCAAAATCGCTAACAGCCAGGCCGCCATCTGCTTTTTTGTAATAACGCCAGGCTTCAAATAATTTATAAGTACCAGGTTTTAAATTTATTTTAAAGGTGCCTTCAACAGTTGTTTTCGAAGAATCTACTTTGCCTTTATTAGAAACAACAACTATTGTTTTGTTTGAATAAGGCTTAGCTTTTTGCGCATCAGCTTGTATTTCAGGAGTTGGGCGCGCACCTCCACAATAAGGCTGCATAAAGGTTATCTGTGTGCTTACTAATTTTTTTTGTGAGCAGGAAAACAAAGCACTACCTATAATTACAAATAATAGATTTTTTTTTGAAATTTTCATGACCAAATATAATTACATTTTGGAGGTTTTATTTGTTAAAAGGCTTTTACTTTATGATTTTTTTTTATAGCTTAGACTACCTATAAAATTCATTCATGAAAAAACTTTTACTGTTTAGTGCAATACTCTTTTCTTGTCAACCAATTCTTTCGCAGGATTGGACAGAAATGATGGACCAACCCGGTAGAAATTTTTATGAGGTACAACAGGCATTCAACGAATACTGGAAAGACAGAGATATAAATGTAAAAAGCCAGGGCTACAAACAATTTAAGCGTTGGGAATATTTTATGGAGCCCCGTGTTTATCCTTCCGGTGACATGACCTTACCAAGTAAGACCTGGGAAAATTATCAAGCATTTTTAGATGAAAATAACCAATCCGGAAATAAGCTTACTTCATCCAGTATGATCGCATCCACTACCTGGACAGCGATGGGCCCTTTCGGCCCAATGAGTGGGTTGGCTGATAATGGTTTTCCGCGTAAAGCCGGCCGCGATAATTTTGTTACTTTTCATCCTTCTATTGCAAATACTTATTGGGTTGGCGCACCTGCCGGTGGTTTATGGAAAACCACCAACAATGGCGCCAGCTGGACAACTTTGACCGATAATTTATCAGTGATCGGATGTTCTGATCTTGCAATTGATCCTGTTACACCAAACACCATGTACCTTGCAACCGGCGATGGTGACGCAGGAGACACAAGAAGCATCGGCGTTTTAAAATCTACTGATGGTGGAACCACATGGAACCCAACAGGGCTTACATTTAATGTTTCGCAAGGCTATCTAATGCGCAGATTAATTATTGATCCTTTAAATACACAGGTTTTATTTGCCGCAACAAACGGCGGAATATTCAGAACTGTAAATGGCGGAACTAATTGGACACAGGTAAGCACGATCAATGCTTACGATATTGAATTTAAACCAGGCTCTTCTACTACGCTATATGCAGGTGGCACTTCTTTTTATATTTCAACAAATAGCGGTGCCAGTTTTACACAAGTGAGTTCGGGTATTCCTACAACAGGATGTAACAGGATGTCGGTTGCAGTTACTGCAGCTAATCCAAACTATGTTTATGTATTAGGTTCAAGTAGTGCTACCAATGGGTTTTTAGGTTTGTACCGCTCAGTAAATAGTGCGGGTACTTTTTCAACTATGTCAACCACCCCTGATGTATTGGCTAATGCCTGTAACGGAACGGGAGCCGGCGCACAAGGCTGGTACGATCTTTGTCTTGGCGCATCGCCGTTGAACGCAAATCTTATTTCAGTTGGCGGAGTTAATGTATGGTCAAATAACGCAGGTGGCGCAACAGGTTCATGGACATGTACCGGTTGCTGGATAGGTACTGGTCCTCCTGCAAGTTATATACATGCAGATCATCACGAATTAGAATATACATCGGCCGGAGTATTGTATTCCGCAAATGATGGAGGAATTTTTAGTTATAATGGCACTACGTGGTCAGACCTCACATCACCAAGAAATATTGCACAGATGTATAAAATAGGTTTATCTACTTTATCACCAAATTTATGGATCACTGGTCACCAGGATAACGGATCGAATATTTATAACAGCGGCACTTATAACGCAAGTCATGCCGGTGATGGGATGGATTGTTTTATTGATCGCACAAATAACAATAATATGTTTTGTGCCCAACCAAACGGTACTTTTTTAAGATCAACAAATGGCGGTGCCTCATGGGGTGGAGCCACAACAGGTCAAAGTGGTGGAGCAGGATGGGTTGCTCCATGGAAACAAGATCCAACTGTAGCAGCACGACTTTATGCGGGAAGATCGCAAATGTTTGTGTCAGCAAATTTGGGAGCTAACTGGACGCAACTTACCGCAACAGGTGGCTCGGGTGCAATTGTTGAATTTGCCATTGCGCCATCTAATAACCAGGTTCTGTTTGTTATTCACGGTACAAATATTTTTAGAACAATAAATGGCGGAACAAGCTGGACGAATGTAACAGGAACAATACCTGTTGGCAGCGGCGCGCCTACTTTTATTACTATAAGTCCAACAAACACCGCAAATGTTTGGGTAACGTTAAGTGGTTATTCTGCAGGAAATAAAGTTTTTCAAACAACCAACGGCGGCACTTCGTGGACAAACATTTCATCTAACTTACCAAACATACCTGCAAATTGCTCGGTCTATCAAAATGGTACAAGTGATAGAATTTATATTGGTATGGATGTTGGGGTTTATTATAAAGATAATTTAACCGTTAACTGGACGCTTTATAATGTTGGTTTGCCAAATGTCCCAATTTCTGATATGGAAGTTTCGCCAGCGTCTGCAACAAAATTAAGAGCTGCTACTTATGGCCGTGGTGTTTACGAAGTAGACCTTCTTTCAACTTCACTTCCGCCATCAACCAGTTTTTCTTACACAGGGACAGCTTGTTCAGGCGTAGTTAAAACATTTAATGATATTTCAACTAACTCGCCAACCTCATGGAGTTGGAGTGTTACACCTTCTGCGGGGGTTACGATCACTACACCAACGTCTCAAAATCCCGCCATTACTTTTGCAAATGCAGGAACCTACTCAGTTTCGTTACAGGCTAATAATGGTTTTGGCCCTGGAAACGTCAGTACACAAACCGTTATAGTTACCGCTACACCAACAGTGGCGCTTACTGCAAGTGTGCAAACAATTTGTAGTGGTAATGCAGCAACGATTTCAGCAAGCGGTGCTACAACTTATTCATGGAATACAGGTGCAACATCTGCGGCAATTTCACCTTCACCATTGTCTACAACAATTTATACGGTTACAGGATATAACGGAACATGTCTTTCCTCGAGAACAGCAACGGTTAATGTGAATACAACACCAACAGTTAATGCAACAACTGCTTCTATTTGCAGTGGTTCTTCTGCAACTGTTACTGCAAGCGGTGCAACCACCTATACCTGGAATACTGGTGCAACCTCGGCGGCAATTTCGGTTACGCCAGCACTTACAACTGTATATACAGTGACCGGCACAACTGGAACCTGTATTAACGTCAAAACCACAACAGTAACTGTTAATACAACACCAACAGTTGCAGTTACAGGTAGCGTTCAAACAATTTGTAGCGGAAATTCTGTCACTATTACAGCAAGTGGTGCAAGCACTTATTCGTGGAATACAGGCGCCACGTCTGCTGCTATTTCGCCTTCACCTTTATCTACAACAATTTATACGGTTACAGGATATAACGGCATATGTCTTTCTTCCAGAACAGCAACGGTTACTGTAAATACTTCGCCAACAGTAACTGTAAACTCCACAACAATTTGTGCAGGCGCATTTGCTAACCTAACTGCCAGTGGTGCGGCAAGCTATTCTTGGAACACAGGAGCAACTTCATCAAATATTAACCCCACACCAATTGCAACAACGGTTTACACTGTTACAGGCACAACAGGGGTTTGTTCAAACATTAAAACTTCAACTGTTATTGTTAATCCTCTTCCATCGGTTAATGCAACTGCAAATAATTCATTAATATGCCAGGGCCAGCAAGTTATATTAACCGCTACAGGAGCCAATAATTATACATGGCAACCAGGCAACGTTACAGGCTCAACATTATCCGATAATCCTGCAGCCACGCAAGTTTATTCAGTAACAGGAACAGACCTGAATAGCTGTGTTAATAATACTACCGTTTCGGTTACCGTTTCTCTTTGTACAGGTATTGCACAATTGAATGGAACCCCTATCAAATATAATGTTTATCCAAACCCGGCAAAAGATCAGATCACTTTAAATGTAAATACAAATAAAATTATTGATATTTTTATAGAGTTAACAGATGCTTCCGGAAAAATAATTTTAAAACAAAATGTGAGGTTTGATAAAACAAAAATCGACCAACAGATAAATATCTCTGCAGTTGCTACCGGAGTTTATTTTCTGAAATTAATTCCAAAAGAAGGCAACACTCAAACAATTAAATTAGTAAAAGAATAAATCACAATAATAAACACAAAAAAACAAAATGAAAAAATCATTAGTAGTACTTAGCTTATTATTTGCTTCGCAAAATTATTTTTCACAGGAGTGGATAGATATGGCAAACAAGCCTGACGCTAACTTATACGAAATCCAAAAGGAGTTTTATAAATCTTTTGAAGGAAAAGATATAAGTATAAAAAGCACAGGGTATAAACAATTTAAACGTTGGGAATATTTTGTAAAACCTCGTGTTTATCCATCAGGAAATATTTCTGTAATGAGTCAGGCCTCGAAAAATTACACGGATTTTTTAAAACAATACAATGCAGAAGCTAGTAGTAATAAAACTTCAAATAGTAACTCAGTAATGTCTGCAACCTGGATGCCTGTTGGGCCAATGGGAGCGCCAACAGGGCTTGTTGGCGGTTTACCACGTAAGGCAGGGCGTGATAATTTTCTTACGTTCCATCCAACAAATCCTGCTATAATATATGCTGGTGCAGCAGGTGGTGGTTTGTGGACAACAACAAATGGTGGAACATCATGGACTACAAATACTGACAATCTTCCGGTAACAGCAATGTCTGGCCTTGCTATCGATCCAACCAATCCAAATAATATGTACTTGGCAACAGGTGGGGGCAACGACCTCTTATCAGCTTTTCCTGTTAATTCTGACGGCCTTTATAAATCTACAGACGGAGGTGCAACATGGTTACCAAGCGGATTGACATTTCCTGTTTCATTGGGCAGAGTAATTCATAGAGTCGTATTGGATCCTACCAATCCCCAAATTGTTTTTGCTGGAACGAATGTCGGAATATACAGGAGTACAAACGGCGGAACATCATGGACAACAGTAAGCTCAATAAATTGCTGGGATATAAAATTCCATCCAACTAACCCAACAATTGTTTACGCAGTTGGCACGGCGTTTTATCGTTCTACAAATAGCGGGACAAGTTTTTCCATTATCTCATCAGGAGTTCCATCTTCAGGAGTTAATAGAATGTGTATTGCTGTTACACCTACAAATCCTTCTCATGTTTATGTACTTGCCAGCAAAAGCTCTGATAGTCAATTTCACGGCGTATATGTATCCACAAATGATGGTGTTAATTTCACAACAGCTTCTACATCACCAAATATTATAGGAAATTCATGTGCAGGTACATCCACAGGGCAAGGGCAAGGTTGGTACGATCTAACAATTGCAGCTTCACCAATAAACCCTAATGAAATTGTTGTTGGCGGTGTAAACGTTTGGCGTTCTATAAATGGGGGAGCTAACTGGACTATGATAGGTTGTTGGAATTCTCCATCGCCATACATTCATGCAGATATTCATGAGTTAGAGTACAACTCAGCCGGAACTTTATATTCTTCAAACGATGGCGGCATTTTTGTTTATAATGGTACTAATGCATGGACCGATATAACTGCACAAAGAAATATTGCACAAATTTATAAAATAGGTTTATCAGGAACTACACCAAATGTTTGGATCACTGGTCACCAGGATAACGGAACAAACGTAAAGAATGGAGCTAATTATGTTGCCAGTTTAGCAGGCGATGGGATGGATTGTTTTGTTGACCGTACAAATAATAATTACATGTTTGCAGAACAATTTAATGGAAATGGATATAGGTCTACAAACATGGGAGTTAGTTGGACAAATGTTACAGGCTCTTTACCTGCAGGCGATTGGGTAACACCATGGAAACAAGATCCTATAAATCCTGGCACGATTTATTCAGGAAGAAGTCAACTTCATAAATCTGCTAACTACGGAACTGGCTGGACACAATTAGGGACAACCGGCGGTGGTGGATTAATTGTTGAATTTGCTATTGCGCCTTCTAATAACCAGGTAATATATGTTCTTTACTCAGGTTCTATCCGTAAAACAATTGATGGCGGAATTACCTGGACAAATGTT